>JAFSQF010000002.1 GCA_017446745.1 Bacteroidales bacterium | reverse complement strand
GCGACAGAAATCTCGCAAATCCTTTCAAATCTTTCAATATTTATCTGTTTGATTTGACTAGATTTGTAAGATTTCTCGCCATAGGCGACTTAATATCTTATTTCGCATACATGCGAAACCTGAATATGTAATATACCGCCCCTCCGGGGCTCGGATAGGGAGGGGGATGGTTGCGTCGTTCCGTGGGCTGACGCCCACGGCTATTATATGCCGCCCCTCCGGGGCTCGTTCATTTTCACAAACAACAACGCCTATCCCAACACCCATACCATTCCCCGTAGGGGATTCCGTTCAATAGCCAGTGCCAATCCAGTACCCATCTCCATCAATCCCCGTAGGGGATTCCGTTCAATAGATAATGAATAGTGACGGTTAAAAAATAAGGTATAACGATAGTGATGTAAAAATTGCAACTATAATTCGTGTAAATTCATTTCGCCCGCGAAAATATAGTTTTATATTCGGTGTCGCATATCTTGAAAATCGTGTAATTCGTGAGATTCGTGTTCAAATCGCAGGCGGGGACGCCCGCGTACCACGACGCATAAACACAGTCGTTTTATTGCACCTATCTAATTGTATCAACAAATTATTTACTTATTGCTAAAAGGCTATGGACTAACAAATAGAGGGTGCCCAACAACGGTCGGGCACCCTCCATGTCAAAGGGAACGTTTATGCAGCGCGTCATTTGATTGCGACAATACGCTTGGCCGCTTGGTTGCCCACTTGGATGAAGTAAGCTCCCGAGGCTGGGACGTCGAAACGTATCGCTCCGTACACGTCGCGGCGCACAGCCAGCTGGCGACCCACGGCGTCGTAGAGCGTCACCGCGTTGCCCTCGACCCCTTCTACCACTATCTGCCCATGGTTGCTGTACACCTTAACGTTGCTGCCAACAACATCGGCAATACCCTCTTGACTGATATAGATCGTGTCGTGCAGCCAGATGGTGTCGTGCAGCCAGATGGTGTCGTATTCCGTCAGCCACAGCGTGTCGGTCACGTATGTCGTGTCGTAGATCCAGTTGTCAACATACGTGGTGTCGTAGATATAGTTATCCACGTATGTGGTGTCGTAGATATAGTTGTCAACATACGTGGTATCGTGAATATAGTTGTCGATGTATGTAGTGTCATGAATATAGTTGTCGATGTATGTAGTGTCGTAGATATAGTTGTCAACATACGTGGTATCGTGAATATAGTTGTCGACGTATGTGGTGTCATGAATATAGTTGTCGATGTATGTAGTGTCGTGGATATAGTTGTCGACGTATGTCGTGTCGTAAATATAGTTGTCTACGTATGTGGTGTCGTAGATATAGTTGTCTACGTATGTGGTGTCGTAGATATAGTTATCAACGTATGTTGTGTCGTGCTGGACTGGTGGTTCGGAAGCAGTGAAACTTGCAATATAGAAATTATTATCTGTCACTGTTATGCTGCGTGGGTTGGTGGTGTTGCCGTCGTGCCAGTTGCTGAAGGCATAGCCCACTTCAGGCACAGCCACGATGGTTGCCACGGTGCCGTGGGCATAGCTGCCGCTGCCCATTGCGCTGCCCATCGACATATTGGATGTTGTGACTGTAATGTTGTGGAATACTGTCGCTGCTGCCACGGTGTCGAATATCGCCGTGAATGTGGTGTCACTGTTGATTGTGATGGTGCGCGGGTTGTTGGTATTGGCATCGTTCCAGCGGATGAACTGGCTTCCGACTGCGGGAACGGCCATTATTTCGACCAGACTTCCCGGTCTGTACATACCGGCGCCGTGAACGCTGCCGAGATTGCTGTTGTTGACGGTAAGCGTCAGCACGTTGTTGCAGCTGTCGGCCTCCTGAATGCGAGTGAAAACATTCCAGTAAGGTGCCTCATTGTATGCGTCCGACGAGCCACAAGGCACAAAGATAGGCACATTGGTACGGACATTCTGGAATGTGTTTGAGAATATAACCGGTGCCGTTTCGGAAAGCATTATTACAGTGTCCAGCGACGTGCAGTCTTCAAAGGCATAATATCCGATTGTATCCACAGAACTACCAACTACAACTGTGGTTAGGCCAGTGCAATAGCGGAACATAGATACGCCAATCGATGTGACGCTGTTAGGAATGGTGACGGAAGCAAGACTTTCGCAGTAAGAGAATGCCGAGTAGCCTATTGAAGTGACGCTGTTAGGAATCGTTACGGATGTCAGGCCGTAGCATCCAGAGAAAGCTGATGAGCCTATTGACGTGACGCTGTTGGGGATAGTGACGGAAGTCAGGCCGTAGCATTCAAGGAAGGCTTTGCCGCCTATCGACGTGACACTGTTGGGGATAGTGACCGAAGTCAGGCCGTAGCAGTAAGAGAAGGCATATGAGCCTATCGACGTGACGCTGTTAGGAAGAGTGACCGAAGTCAGGCTGCTGCAGCCATAGAAGACAGATGAGTCTATCGACGTGACACTGTTAGGAATAGTAACTGAAGTTAGGCCGCTGCAGCCATAGAATGCTTCTAGTTCTATCGACGTGACACTGTTGGGGATAGTGACGGAAGTCAGGCCGCTGCAGCCACGGAAGGCTTTTGCAGGAATAACGGTTACATTGTCCCCTATGTTCAAGGTGGTAATACTACTAAGTCCACTAAAGCCGCCAGATGTGCAATTTGTGGCATTATAATTTACCGTAGTCAGACCGCTGCAGCCGTAGAAGGCATAGTAGCCTATTGAAGTGACACTGTTAGGAATGGTAACGGAAGTCAGACCCGTGCAGCCAGAAAAGGCTCCCCTAGGAATATTTGTCACACTATCACCTATATTTATAGTTGTAATATTAGTGCATCCATGGAAAACATTATTATTGTCAAAATAAGGTACATCTTCTAGACCCATAAAAGTGCAGTTTATGGCATTGAAATTTACCGTAGTCAGACCCGTGCAGTTACGGAAGGCTTCTCTGCCTATTGAAGTGACGCTGTTGGGGATGGTAATGGAGGTCAGGCCGCTGCAGCTATAGAAAGCATAGTCTCCGATTGAAGTAACATTATAAGTTGTACCATTATATGTGACCGTTAAAGGTATCGTCAGGGCTCCAGTTGGTGTTGTATACCCACTCCAAGCGTGATAATCATTATATCCTGGATAACAAAGTTCTACATCGTTCGCTGATTCTACGTATTGGTAATACAGCGTCTGCCCTGTCGGGGCGACGGCCGAGAAATCGTAGGCAAAGGCGCTTCGCGGCATTGCCATTGCCATCAGAAAGATGGCGAGAAAAGTAAATTTTAATTTCTTCATATTGTTTTTTTTTAAAGGGTTAATAATTCTTCTTGTTCAAAAACAATATAAAAAAACGCGGGAACAACTGTATTGCTTATCCCGCTCTGTTAGGCCTTCGCATTGCCCCTTACCACAGAATAAGCAATGCCGAAGCCCACGCGTATGGATATAGTAATAGCCACTATATACCAAACCTATGGACGAGGAACATTGCGCTATTGCGGTGGTAGGTTTGAAGTTGCGAAGTTCAACAGAGCCGCAGATAAAACGCCGTTACAACGTCTTTTCTATATGTCCTGCCGTCCTCCCTCGACCTCCGGCAAGACAGAAATCCCGCCGCGGCTCCGGTCAGAACGACGGTGCAAAGGTACACATTTTTCACAAAACAGGGAAGAAACAGCCAAATTTTTTTTCTGAAAAAGTATAAAAGTATTATGCGACAATATGTTGCAGAATCGACCTGATGATAGTGTCTTTCGTGTGCTTTTATTGCTTTACGGTGAATGATTCTTTGACAAGGATATTTTTCGCATCCTGCGAAAAAAAATATCGCAGGCGGGGACGCCCGCGTACCCATCTGCGAAAAAAAATATCGCAGGCGGGGACGCCCGCGTACCATTCTGCAAAAAACTATCGCAGGCGGGGACGCCCGCGTACCATTCTGCGAAAAAAATATCGCATGTGGGGGACGCCCGCGTACCATTCCGCGAAAAAAATATCGCAGGCGGGGACGCCCGCGTACCACGTCGCATAAACACAGTCGTTTTCGCTTTTTTTTGCACCTGTCTGATTGTATCAACGTATTTTTTGATGATTGCTAAAATCAAAATATGCCAGAATAATTTAGAACTTTCTGATATGTATTATACTCAACTTTCGCAAGTTCTATGTTGGTGATAATGAGTGTCGCTTCGCTCGTCGGGCTCGCGGGCCGCAGCACGCGACAGAAATCTTGCAAATCTTTTCAAATCTTTCAATATTTATCTGTTTGATTTGACTGGATTTGTAAGATTTCTCGCCATAGGCGACTTAATATCAATTATTTCGCATACATGCGAAACTTGAAAATTTATAGCGTTCACCGTAAACATACTGTATAGTGAATGCTACGGAAAAAAGTTACACCTTCGCAGAATACGAAGGACTCCTTGGGATAGGAGGCGAAGCTTCCCAGCTTCGCCGATGCGACGTGGTGGGGTGTCGTTGCATTGGTCGGGATGGGAATCCCGACCTCCTACTGCGAAGATTCCCAGCTTCGCCAATAAAAAATGCAACTATAATTCGTGTAAATTCATTTCGCCAGCGAAAATAGAGTTTTATATTCGGTGTCGCATATCTTGAAAATCATGTAATTCGTGCTAATTCGTGCTAATTCGTAGACCCCCCAAAAAACAATCGTTTTACCTTTTTTGCGCCTACCCGATTGTATCAACTTATTTTTTACTTATTGCTTAATACGGTTCATCCAACGTGAAAACCGTATAAAAACGGACAAGATAACTATTCTATTGAGCCGCTTCGGCGAGCCTACAGGACTGTTGAAAACAGAAGCTTCCGGCATTCCGCAGAAATAAAAAAAATCAAAGAGAACCCCTTACCGAAAAAAGGTTCTCTTTGTTCTTAAAAGGTGCTTTTCGCATTCGGCGAAAAAAGAAGATTTGCTGATGCGCCGTCCGGCGTTCCGGAGCGGACTACCAACGCTCGTAGTGGATGCGGGTGGTGTCCCACTTGTCTTTGGGCTGGTTGTCGCCAGTGGGATAGCCTACGGGAACTATGGCGTAGGGCACGATGTTGCCCGGCAGGTTGAGGTAGGCGGCAATGGGGGCCATGCGGTCGGCGAAAGGATAGCATGCTGTCCATACCGCGCCAAGGCCATAGGCTTCGGCAGCCAGGAGGAAGTTCTCGGTGCAGGCCCCCATATCGTCGCGCCAGATAGGATTGGGAGCAGTGACCGCCGGTGCGTCGGGGTTCTCGCGCGGCGGACGCGTCACGGTGGTGTCGGCACAGAACACCACCACGGCACCCGACTGCATGAACTTCTCCATGTTGAAATTGCCGGCAAAGGCCTCCTCATACTTGCTTTTGTCGGTCATGACCACTATGTGCCAGGGGCGCACATCCATGCCCGACGGCGCCGCCACGGCGGCACGAAGCAGATGCTCCATAACGTCGGCGGGGATGGCCTCGCCATTGTAGGAGCGCACGCTCTTGCGGTTGAGGATGGTGTACATCGTGGCCTCCGCGGGGTCAATAGAAGCCTCGGGGCTTTCCACCTTGTTGTTGCACGAGGTGAAGGTTGCCATTCCAAGGATGGCAACACAGAATAGAAGAATTGGTTTACGCATAATATAAAAAATTTTGGTTTGAAGTTAGAAGCAAATAGTTGTGGCTGGCGGGGCAATAATCGCGGGCAGAGAGGCCTGCGAACCAGTTAAGCAATTGAACATAATCACAATTGGCCTGACTTCAGATAGATATATTGAAGAAGGGCTTTAAAGAAATGTCGTTTGCTCTCGGTGGCCGGTCCGCTGATGGAGATGTCGTTGCAGTCGAGTGTGGCAACACCTTCTTCGTCGAAGAGGTTGCATCCACCCTTAAAGCTGTGTAGCGCGAAATGATACTGGTCGGCATAGGCCGGCGAGAGGACGTTGCGGCTGAAGGGGAAGTCGCTGTGCTCTATGCCCATCTGCGCCAAAAGTGTGGCGGCGAGGTCGCTTTGGTTCATAACTGTTCCTACCTCTTTATGGCCGCGCACGGCACCGCCAGTCCATACCATGGGGATGGGGGCCACTGCGGGGTCGCCGGTGCCCTGCCCGGCGTAAGTGGGGACGCCATGGTCGGGCACGATAACGACGAGCAGGTTGTTCCACCGTGGTGTTCGCCTCAGGCTGTCGACCAGCACGGCAATGCAGGAATCGGTGTAGCAGAAAGCATTGCGGTGCTCGTCGGCCAAGCGCCGCATAGGCACCTGCCAAGGTTCGTGACTGCTGAGGGTGAGGACGACGTCGAAACGCGGTGCTGGGGCCTCGTCGTCGTAGCCAAGCACGTCGGGCCGTAGCGTATAGGCATCAGGAGCACCCCACGCACTCAGCCCACGGCTCTCGGGGAAATCGCTGCTGCCACCGACAGTCTGGAAGCCTACCTCGTGCAAATAGCCCCGCATATTGGTGAAGTCGATGTCGCCACCATAGATAAATCGGGTGTCGTAGCCTTTGGCGTGCAAGGCCTCGGCGAGCCCCGGAAGGCGCTGGCACTTGTCGTTCATCTTCATGAGCGATGTGGTGGGGAGAGCCACCCAGCCACTCAGCAACGACAGCACGCCACGGTCGGTTCGGAAACTGTTGGAGTAGCAGTTGGAGAAGAACACGCCCTCGTTGCAATAACGCATCAGGTTGGGTGCCACGCTGTCGTTGAGCACCATTTGCTTCCCGCCCCCTTCCCATATAATGAGGAGTATATCGGGGCGTTGCCTGTTGAGCAGCGTGTCGCTAAGCCCGTTGTCGGTAGCGTAGCACGGCGCCACCGCCGCTTCGGCCTCTTCGGCAGGCATCAGGTTGAACTCCTTGCTGAGGTCCTTCGTCTTGAAGAGGGAATGGGTGAAGTTGAATAGCGGATTAAGGGCGGCGTGGTTGCAGAACGTGTATTGCGAGAAATAGGCGAAGGAGGGGTTGGCTGTGGACTGGGAGACGCTGCCGCGCATACCAAGGAAAACCAAAGCGGCCGCCGGGATGAGCATCAATGCCGCCCAACGGTTATGGAGCCTGTCGACCCCCTCGGGCGTGGCATGGCGCAGACGCCGCAGATAGTGCCAGGCAATGGCTCCGACAGCAGCGAAGCTGACCACTATAACCCATACCTTCAGGCTGGCGAAAATCCCTGCCGGGTCGGCGGCATAAAAAAGCTCAGCGGCATCGAACTTGGAGCCCCAGAAAAAATAGAGGATTGTATCAACGGCAAACACCAGGGTCATGAAAAGCGCAGCAACAACATAGTAAGGCATCAGAACCTTCCGCAGCGCGAAACGGCGAAAGAAACAACTGACGATGACTATCAGCAGCGGGACTATCATCACATAGCATGCCGCCACGGAATCCAGCCGCAGTCCATGCCACAGAACCGCCACGCAGCTGCCAAACGAGGCTCCATCGGCGTGGCCGATATTGACGAGCATGAAAACAATCTTCTGTGTGACGAAGATTAATATCAGTGTAATATACAACCGTATAAGATAAAGCAATCGCTGTTTCATAGAAGTCTGAAATAATTTGCAAAAATACTCATCTTCCGTGGAAGAAAAAAATTTTTCTTCTGATGTATTATTTTTGCTTCATGAAACGATATTGTAATAAAACTACCAACCACCGAACCAACAACCAACTGCTGACCAATTGACCCCAGAAGAATATAATGAAGCCGTAGACTCGTGGGCCGACGATGTGTATCGGTTTGCTCTGAGTTGCTGTCGCGACGGCGACCGTAGCAACGACGCTGTGCAGGAGGCCTTCGCCAAACTCTGGGAAATGCGCGAGAGCATAGAGAAAAGCCGATGCAAGGGGTTTCTGATTATGGTGGTACAAAACAAGCTAAAGGACACATTCCGTCACGACCGTGTGGTTAGCGAAAATCATGAAAAAATAAGCCACCAACATGAAGACAGGGCAACACCCATTGAGACCATCGACCTCCGCGACGCCCTGGAAAAGGCTATGGCCCGTCTGACGGAGCAACAGCGAACCATCATAACACTGCACGACCTTGAAGGATACCAATACGAAGAAATAGCAACAATGATGAAAATGAATTACTCACAGGTGCAAGTCACCGCTTTCCGAGCCAGGGTGAGGATGAAGAAAACCCTCCTGAACTGGGGGATTGTGTGACACACCAACAATCACCGTTCACTATTCACTAATCACTAAGCCAATGAACCACAACGACGATATAGAGCTGATGCTTTTCCGCTACAAAGAAGGGATGCTCGATGAGAATGAGGCCGCACAGGTTGCCGACTTCCTCAACAAGAACCCGGAATGGCGCGAGCTGGCGGACCTTTACGACCCACAGTTCAAAGCCCCCCCCTACCCTGCCGTGGCCTATCCTGGCAAGGAGAAGCTCTACAAGGCACAGCACAACACCATTCTTGTGTGGCTGAGACGTTTTTCAGCGGCAGCCACGGTAGTGATAGCGGTAACCGTGTTTGCCTTATGGATTCTGAAGCCCAACGGCGGAAAGCAGCAGGTGGCAAGTAATGGGCAGGAGGAGTTGCATGCGGTGACGCGTGATGCCCGGCAGGATACCCTGCAGGATACCCTGCAGGATGTCCAGAAGCAGCAGAAGGTGTTGCACGCGGGAACACGTGCTGCCCAGCAGGATATCCGGCAAGATGTCCGGCAGGAAATAGCCCGACCGGAATGCAATACTGTTGATGACGTTATAGCCGTTGAAGAAAAAGCACCATCAATCATCGAGACAGATAGACTGATAACATATATCGACGAGGATGAAGAAAAAGACACCGACGAACTCATTATTGTGGAGACCGACAAGCTGATAAGCTACCTGCCCGAGGTGACAACGGCTGACAAAGCCACAGAATACGCATCACGTCCGGAATGGACCTACACCGTCGAGGGATGGTGGAACAGCATCCAACTGGCCTACACCGAGAGAGTTCTTGATTCCCATGTCCTCCGATAATAGCCCCGTAGGGGCGGCACTTAATAGCCGTGGGCGCAACCCCACGGAACGATACGCCCCCCCCTCCTCCTCCGAGCCCCGTAGGGGCGGCACTTAATAGCCGTGGGCGCAAGCCCACGGAACAACGCGAACCCTCTCCTCCTCCGAGCCCCGTAGGGGCGGCACTTAATAGCCGTGGGTGCAAACCCACGGAACAACGCGAACCTCCTCCTCCTCCGAGCCCCGTAGGGGTGAAGAAAGCTCCTGTGGAGCTTTCGATAGCGAAGCGGAGAACAAAACTTAATAGCCGTGGGCGCAAACCCACGGAACAATGCGCCCCCCCTCCTCCTCCGAGCCCCGTAGGGGCGGCATATTAAATAAACGACCAACATTGAAATACCATTCACCATTCACTAATCACCAACACTAATCCCGCATCATGAAAAAAATAGTCTACAGCATCGCATTTTTCCTGTTTCTACTCTGCTGCGGAGCAACCCATGCGCAGGAGAGCAGCACAACCACAAAAGTCTACACCACTACCAAGCATGAGGATATCAGCATCCTGAGGCAAACCATCAGTCGCCCCATAACCCGCCTGCAAGTCAAGAACAGCAGCGTGGTCATGCTAATTTACGACAGCATCAACTATATCGATGTGGTCTACAATCCAGAGGAAAGCTACCCCGAGGAAGACGGATCAATAGTCATCAAAGGGACCACCTTGATCATCAAAGATAAAATAGGCGAAGCCATATATAAGGTGCACCTTAAAGAAGCCGACCTGCAATTCATAGACCGCGACCGCAAGTCCACCATAACATACGGCGATGCCGAACAGCAGGCTGCGACGGGTACAACCCCCTCCTTTGATGCCATCGACAGCATAGCCACGGAAGCCCTGAGCACCGCCAACCTGGCCACCCAGCAGTCGCTCGAATCGGCACGCCAAGCGTTGCAGGAAGCCCGCGAGCAGCTGCGGCAAGAGCGCGAACAACTGAAAGAGTCAAGAGTGGAGATAATCACCGACACTTTCGATGTTGTAGAGGGTGATGACGACTTCGACGATTCAATAATCGAAATCGAAGAAGTTCTTCAAGACAACCCCGTTAGGCGGAAGACCTACTACGACTGGGAGGACCGCTTGAAGACCAACCTGCTGTGGGGTTTCAACAACTGGGGCGACCAGTGGTACAACGGCTTGATGAAGATCTCCGGCGACTACAATCTGAAGACCTCCTTCTCGTCGTGGCAAATCGAGGCACCTTACTCCATCGTCATGACACGTCATTTCAGCCTCCACGTCGGCGTGGGCTACGAGTCGGACATCTACCGTTTCACCACTCCTCTTGTAAACTGTTCCAATGGTGGTATCCTCTACGATGCCATGCGGCTGGACTATAGCGACTACGACGACTTCGTGGCCGACAACCAACTCTTTGCCGGCACCCACCTCGATGACTGGTCGTCGCGCCTCGTAACCCGCTACATTACGCTGCCCATAGGCGTCGAGTTCCGCCACGACCAATTCCATATCGCCCTAACGGCACTCCCGGCCCTGGCCATCAACACGCGCCACACCGGCCTGAAACACGAGCTCGACACCCGTGGCATTGAAGCCCTTGAGGTGAAGGACATCTCTGAATTCACCCAGCCCTACAAACTCGACCTCCGCCTGGAAGTGCGCTACAATTGGGCCGGCATCTTCGCTCAGGTGGCCACCATGCCCCTCTTCAAAAGCATCAACAGCCTCGACATCTACCCCATAAAGATAGGCTTCATGATCAATGTCAATCCGGAAAGCTGACGTGATTCAGAATGGGTACACCGCACTAGCACGCGTCCCAGCGTGTACACCTTTACCCTCGCGTGTATTTTACAAAATAATTCACACTTAGTAACAGTAAAAAAAAGGTGTAACGATATTCTGTCAGAGTGAGCCCCGTAGGGGCGGCATATATTAGCCGTGGGCGCGAGCCCACGGGAATCGAAATACTCTATTAATCTGAGCCCCGTAGGGGCGGCATATTAAATAAAAATAAAAAAATAAGTGGCTGACCTAAATTAACTTTTATTTTCTTTGAACAGCAATTACCATAAATGACCAGCAATTACCATAAATAACATTTATAGAACGTGAATGCCGGTAAATGCAGTTGAATTATCATAAATGTCAATTAAATTTGACCGGTTACTTAGCAAGCTTATTTTATTTTGAATGTCTGATTGTATCAACTTATTTTTTAATTATTGCTTAACACAATCATCAACAATGAAAACTACAGCATTACTAATCGCATTGGGAGCTTTGCTATCGACAAGCAGCTGCCAGACATCGTCGGAGAGCCGCATTGAACGCTGGGCCGACCGTTTTGAGGACCGCATGGAATCATTTGAAGATGCCATGGAAGACTGGGCCGACAGTATGGAAGACTGGGCCGACAGCATCGAGGACAACCGCGAAGGCTCTGTGATTTACAGCACCACAAGCGGGAATGGCAGAGAAAAAATCAAAATCGGCAAGAACGACAGATATATACGCCGCTCTTTCGATATCGAGGCTTTCAGCGGAATCCAGGTGAACCACAACTTCAAGGTGGTGATGTGCGACACCGTGGAGAACGTGGTGATAAGCATCAACGAGAAGCTGAACAAATACCTCAACGTGCGCCTCAGCAAAGGCACCCTCATTGTGAACCTCGACAACATCAGGTCGGTACATTATGAGGGTAATGTCAGGTGCGGCTACGTCTACCTCCCCTACAACCTGAAGCTTCGCAGCATTTCGTTGACCGGCTCCTCCTCTTTCCAGACCGCCCTGCCCATCAAAACGCCAAATTTCAATATCCGCATGAGCGGCGCCACCGACTGTATGCTGAAAAAAGGCGTGACATGCAACGATTTGGACATCGATATGTCAGGCTCGTCGGATTGCAAAGGCCTGTTCTACAGCCGCGAAATTTCGGTCGACATGAGCGGGGCCACGTCGTTCTCCGGCACCTTGAAAGGCAACGAAGCCGACCTGGACCTGAGCGGCTCGTCTGACCTGAAAGCCACGATAACCGCCACCAAGGTCGAGGCCGACCTCAGCGGTGCAAGCAACATGAAGCTGGACGGCACTGCCACCACAATGGAAATCAGCCTTAGCGGCTCGAGCGAGCTTGATGCCAGCAAGCTTACCGCAGAGACCGTGACGGGCGATATGAGCGGGGTCACGGAGGCGAGCCTCAACGCCTCGAAGAGCATTGCCGTCGACCTGACGGGGCAGAGCTCCATGACCTACCGAGGCTCGGCAGATGCCTCGCGCTGCTCGAAATCGCACATGTCGTCGATAAAGAAACTCTAAGCCTATCGCAGATACGACGACCTGATTTTCACTCCATAATGCAACTCGATGAAGTCGATATGAGCATAATGCGACTTCAGCGAAACCCCAACAAACTGCCGCACGGAATTGTTGGGGTTTCCTATATTGTAGAAGAGCCCCACGCGCTCGTAGATGGGCGTAGTGCCGTGCTCGCTGCGCAGCAGATAGAAGGCCAACGCTGTATGGAGCGTCAGCCGGTGCCAGTTGGTCTCGTAAATGCCAGCCAGAGCAACATAAAACGGCGGATAATGTTCGCCGTACCGCGCATTAAGCTCCTCGAAACTGAAATTATAGGTCAGGTCGACATCGAAGCCCACCGAACGTGCCGGGTTGAAGTCGTAGAGCCATCCAAGACGCACGGTGCTGGCAAAATAATAGTCGCGGTCGGCATGGGAAAACCGCGGTTGCACATATCCCGCCGAAGCACTCATGAGCATATTTCCTCCCCGGAAAAGCGACGTGTCGCAACGATAGATGCGTTGGTACACTCGCGCGTTGGGATTGGCCAGGAGCCACCCCAACTCGGCCTGCAGATAGTTCAACCCTTTGTTAGGTTTCTTCAGATAGCCGTTGGAGGAATGCACCAGCTTGGCACCCAACACCAAAGCCGACCCGTCGCGGAACGAATGCCGCAGCGTGGGTCCCACATTGATAAAGCAATTGGTATACGACCCTATAAATACATTGCGGGGATTGGGAGTGCGCCGATAAGGATTTGTATACCACGCCAATCCCAGGTTGTATTCAAGATTCAGCACATTGTTGCCTAAATAGGCCACGGGTTCGCTAAGCATCCCCGCCACTCCTATGCGGTGGCCGGCGATATCGTTGGGGAAATAGGTGAAATTGCAGCGCAAGCCGACATCGAAAGGTCTGCGCAGCAGATGGGTATACAGCCCCTCCTGCCATACCCATTCCTGCCGCCACATGGCAGCCACATCAACGCCGACAGGCACGTCGGCAATATAGCGGTACTCGGCGGAATTGGGGATTGTATAGCCGCTAAGCACCGACACCTCGGGAGTAACCTGCGCACGGGCATCGAAGGCACACAGCCCAACAACCACGAGAATAATAAAAAAACTTCTATTCAATTATCTGTAATTAGGAGTGATTAGTGATTTGTGATTTGTGATTTGTGATTAGTGATTTGTAGTAAGTAATTAGTCAAATTTATTTGACATTTATGATAATTCACGGGCATTCATGGTCATTCACGTTCTATAAATAATTTCTGGATAATTGCTGTTTAATTGCTGTTAATTGCTGTTAATTGCTGTTAAAAGAATATGCTGTTCGTCACGGGCATTGACACATCCTCAAATACTCCTCTTCGCTGATGATAGGGATGCCCAGTTTCTCGGCCTTTTTCAGCTTCTCGGGACCCATCTTTTCGCCGGCCACCACATAGCTTGTCTTGCCGCTGATACTTCCACTCACCTTGCCACCGTGCTGCTCGATGTGAGCCTTAATCTCGTCGCGCGAGAATCGGCTAAAGACACCACTGACAACGAAAGTCTTACCTTCGAGCTGATTAGAGAGCTGCGAGTTGGATACCGACAGCTCCATTTGCAGACCGGCCTGCCGCAGACGCTCCACAAGCCTGCGGTGTCGGTCGTCGTGGCAGTAGTCGAAAATGAACTGTGCCGTCTTCTCACCGATATCCTCCACCGAAGCCAGCTCCTCTACCGAAGCGTCCATCAGCGTGTCGATATTCTTGAAATAGCGGGCCAGCTTCTTGGCGCCCACCTCACCCACATAGCGGATGCCGAGAGCGAAGAGCACCCTCTCGAAAGGCACCTGCTTCGACGCCTCGATGGCAGCCAGGATGTTGTCGGCTCCCTTCTCCTGAATGCTGGCACGGCGCACGCCATCACTGTCGGTAGATTCGAGGCCAATCAAGCTGTCGCGCTGCAGGGAGTAGATGTCGGCCACATCGTGCACCAACCCTTTAGCATAGAGTAGTTCAAGACGTTCAGAACCAAGATTATCGATATTCATAGCCTTACGGCTGACGAAATGTTCCAGACGCCCCACTATCTGTGGAGGGCATCCGTCCTGGTTGGGACAATAGTGCCCGGCCTCGCCCTCGGCACGGACCAGACGGGCTCCGCATTCGGGGCAATTGGTGATATAGGCCACCGGACGGGCTCCGGGTTGACGCTTGCCCATATCGACACCTACCACCTTAGGGATAATCTCGCCACCTTTCTCCACCAGCAGCCAGTCGCCCTCGCAGATGTCCATTTTCTCGATGAAGTCGGCGTTGACGAGTGTGGCGCGGCGCACCGTGGTGCCACCAAGCCAAACAGGTTTCATGTTGGCCACGGGAGTGATGACTCCGGTGCGCCCCACCTGGAAGCTGACGCTCTCCAACGGAGTAGACACCTGCTGGGCCTTGAATTTAAAGGCTATAGCCCATCGGGGCGATTTCGCCGTCAGGCCAAGCTCGTCCCACAGTGCCACCTGGTTCACCTTGATAACTATGCCGTCTATTGCATAGGGCAGATTCCAACGCTCGTTGTCCCAATGGTCTATAAATTGCTTTATCTCAGCTATGTCTTTGCATTCCTTTATATAAGGCTGCACCTTGAAGCCCATCTGGCGGGCGGCTTCCAAGCGTCCGAAATGCGTCGAAAGCCGGGAGGCGAGGGCCGAGGGCTGGGCATCGGGTGGCAACATCATGAAATACATGCAGAACTGCAGTCTGCGTTTGGCGCATTCCGCCGAGTCTTGCAGTTTCAAGCTGCCGCTGGCGGCATTGCGGGGATTGGCGAAAGGCTCGTCGCCGTCGGCTTCACGCTGACGGTTGAAAGCCTCGAATTCCTTGAAAGGGAAGACCACCTCGCCACGGGCTTCGAAATCGTCGGGATAATCGCCGCGTAACCTGAGGGGGATGGTGGGGATGGTGCGTGCATTAGAGGTGATATCATCGCCCACGGCACCATTGCCACGCGTCACGGCTTGCACCAATTCGCCATGGCGATAGGTCAAGCCTATGGCCACGCCGTCGTATTTCAGCTCGCAGGTGTAGCTGAAAGGAGTACTCCCCAGCAGTCTACGGGTACGCGCCTCAAACTCTTCTATCTCCTCGATGGAGTAGGTGTTGCCCAACGACAGCATAGGGAAACGGTGGGTCACTTGGCGGAACGTCTTGTTGACCTCGCCACCCACGCGCTTGGTTGGCGAGTTGGGCAGCGCCAACTCAGGATACTGGCGCTCCAAGTCGGTGAGTTCACGCAATAAAGCATCGAATTCGAAGTCGCTAACCAACGAGCGGTCGTTCATATAGTACTCGTAGTTGTACTGGTCGATAAGCCGCGACAGCTCGTCGATACGCTGTCGCTCAGGTTCAAGGTCTATGCTGCTGAATAAATCCACGGAAATATAGAATTAATGTGATTCTGAAAAAATAGAATTAAGGAGCTACTGAAAAAAAACAGTGAAACTAAGATAGTAATTAGTCAAATTTATTCGACATTTATGATAATTTACGGTCATTCACGTTCTAAAAAGAAATTGCTGTCTAATTGCTGTCTAATTGCTGAAAATTGCTGTTTAATTGCTGAAAATTGCCGTTAAAAGAAAAAATATTTCCGGTTAATTTCTGGCAATTCCTGTTCAAAGAAACACCCCTCACGCAGTGTGGGGTTGATTGATGCTACCCTCGAAATTGAACGAAACGGGGCCTGTCAGGCGGACATTCCTGTAGGTATTGCCGTCTGCATCGAAAGTCACCTTGAAGTCGCCGCCGCGCGTAGAAAGGCGTTGGTTACCCGTCACGATAGCGGCGGCAGTGACACCAGTGCCACAGGCCCAAGTCTCGTCTTCAACGCCGCGCTCGAAGGTTCGCACCATGAGCCGTCCGTCGGGCATATCCTCAACGAAATCGACATTGGTGCCATGGGGGAAAACTTCCGTCATGTGGCGCAGACGTCTCCCCTCTCCTACCACATCAAAATCCCGCAGACCTTCCACTCGTTGCACGTAGTGCGGAGACCCGGTGTCGAGAAACCAGCCGTCGAGGCAGCGCCGCACCTCGCCACAAGCCACGTCGCGCATTCCAAGACGCACGAGACCCACCTCGCTCCCAGCATCCCACATCAGTATCTCAGCCTCGTGGGGACCATCGGAACCGAGGAAACGGTAAATACCGGTTGACGACGAGGGGGCTATGCCAAGCCTGCGGGCAAAAGCGGCAATGCAACGTCCTCCATTGCCGCACATTGAGCCTATGCGGCCGTCGCTGTTATAGTATCGCATAACGAAGTCGTACTCGTCGCTCTCGCCCTTCGAGAGGGTCATTAGGCCATCAGCACCGACACCGAAGCGACGATGGCATATATGAGCAATCTGACTTGTAGTCAAGTCAAAAGCAGTATCTCTGATATCAATCAGTACAAAATCGTTGCCGGCACCGTCGAATTTGAAAAAATGCATGGTAGTGATTAGTGAATTGTGATTAGTGATTGGTGAATTGTGAATATGGTTTAAAAAAATCATTCATAATCATACACTTCCTGCTGCTGCGACATATCATAATCTTCATTGATAATGGTTTTGCGCGAGAAGAGCACCAGGACAGAGCAGATGACTATGGAAAAGAAGATGATAGAATAGACAACACATTCAATGCGTTCGGCATAAGGGATAATGACATGGCCGGCAGCTTGATTGATTTGGTGGGGTGTGGAGGCGAGGACTGCCGAGATAAGGCCTTTGGGGATCATGATAGAGACAATATGGCGGTCGATGCGGGTGTTCTTTCGCCCGACGACGGAGATAAGTACAAAGCGTGCCACAAACATGGCGGCAGCAATGATAAAGCCATATAGCAGAGCCCACCCGTCGGTGAAAGGGATGCTGATGCCAATGTAGACGAAGAAGAAAGTCTTGAGAATGAAGACCATCTCTTTGAAGAAAGACTTCTCCTCACGTTCGAGCGACACCATCCGAAGAGGTCGCTTCTTGAAGAGTTTCTTGATGAAAGGGAATTCAAAATAAGAGGCGTTGCCGAGCACCAGACCAAAGGCCAGCACCGCTATGGCGCCACTGTAGCCCAAAGCCTCGGTGAGGCCGTAGACGATGAAGACGAAAGCAGGCGTGAGGAACATAGAGTGCTGCAGGCGTCGTACTTTATGCAGCAGACCGGCCCACAACATACCCCCCAGAACGCCGAGCAGCAGTGCCATAAAGAACGAGGCCAACACGGTGCCGGCAACACGCCACAGCTGGAACTGACCCATTTTGAAGCCCTCCAAGATAGCCAAGGTCACCACTATGCAGAGCAGACCCGACAGCGCCGACTCGAGAGTGAGGACAACACGTGTTTTCTCGCTGACTTTCATCTGCTTAACCATAGGGATAACGATAGCCGACCCCGTGCCTCCTACCATGCTACCCATCAGGATTGCCGACGACCAACCCTGTCCGGCCATATAATGCCCCATCAGAGCCACCACAGTCATAGAGAGCAGGAACGAATAGAGTGTCACCTGCACCATACCGACCCAGTAGCGTCGCAAGTCGTCGATACTCATGTCAGTACCGCTGTCGAAAAGGATAAACACCAACGTCAGCGACGCCAAGACCGCCCCGACGTCGCCTATCTTCTCGGTGGTGACAAGCCCCAGCACCGGCCCCAACAGTATTCCTATACCCACAAGAAACAAAACGTCGGGAATCCTCCTCTTGCTGAAGAAGAACGAGAAGAGGTGAGCGCAGAAGATCAGAACGCCGAAAGATATGAAGAGGGTTCCCACGTGTTTATTTTGTTGGGTTGTTTATTTCGGTACTTTGGGTTGTTCATTTTGGTACGTGGGCGTCCCCGCCCGCGATCATTTTGGTACGTGGGCGTCCCCGCCCGCGACAGTTCCCACAACATCTAAAAGTCAATATCCGGAAAAATCTTTCTCAGTGCGTACATGGCGGGGTTACGTTGTGCCATCTCCTCAAATTTCTCTCGCGGAAGATAGGCCTTGACAGCAACAGTGGGGACAACCACCACGGCCTTGTACTGCAGCATATCGTTTCCCGTCTGCTCGCGCAGGAACCCGAGAATGCGGGTCTGATATTTGCGAAGCTTCCCGTCTAACAGCAAGTTGGGCACCTGTATATGGAACAGGTTGTTGTTCTTCAGCTCCACCACTTTGCCGTTGATGAGCTCGAAGAGGTCCCGGTCATCTTTGCTCTGCTCCACCAGCTGTTGCCACAACTGCTCCAGCCTTTCCTGGGTCAGCTGCTCTATCTCGCGGTTCTCCAATGGCTTGATAGGTTTAATATTTTGCTGTGCCGAGATGTTTATTCCCGAAAGGCTTATGTTGGGTATGCCTGCCACCGGACGTGGCGCGGCATTAGCCTGCTGCTGAGAAGCATCCACAATGGTAGCACCCAACGCCTCCGAGCCTTGCATGGCAGTAGCGCCCTGTTGCGGGGCGGTGGCTGCCGGCGCCATGCCGGCAGGCGTAGGGGTCGTATGTTCCGCTTGTGGCGCTCTTGCTATCTATCCGGCGGCTTGCTGCTGCATGGCACTCAGCACCATGCTGAGCTTCATAAGCAACACCTCGACAAAGAGACGTTTATTGTTGGCATCACGGTAGCGATATTCGGCATCCGAGGCAAGCTCAAGGTAACGCATGATGAGGGGCAGGCCGCACGACTGCGCCTGCTGGCCAAAGCGCTGACGGGTGGCCTCCGTGGCGTCGAGCAACTTAAGCGTGGCAGGGTCGATACATACCAGCAGGCTGCGCAAATGCTCCGACAAGCCCGTCAGGAAATGCTGCCCGTCGAAACCTTTGTCTATAATCTCCTGATACATGAGCAGCGTCTGCGACAGGTTCCCGGCCCGGAAGAAGTCCACGAAACGAAAATAATAGTCGCTGTCGAGCATATTCAGATTCTCGAGAATGGCCTTATGCGTCAGGTTGCCCTGTGTGAAGCTCACCATCTGGTCGAAGATGGAGAGGGCGTCGCGAAGACCCCCCTCGGCCTTCCGGGCTATGACGTGGATGGCCTCGGGCTCGTAGCTCACACCTTCGCTTTTCGCCACATATTCAAGATGTTTCACAATATCTTCCACGCCAATGCGCTTGAAGTCGAAAATCTGGCAGCGCGAAAGGATGGTGGGTATAATCTTGTGCTTCTCGGTGGTGGCGAGAATAAATTTGGCGTAGGCCGGAGGCTCCTCAAGGGTTTTCAGAAATGCGTTGAAAGCTGCCGGCGAGAGCATGTGCACCTCGTCGATGATGTACACCTTGAAGCGTCCTGTCTGGGGTGGGATGTAGACCTGCTTCACCAGTTCGCGGATGTCGTCAACAGAATTGTTCGAGGCGGCGTCGAGCTCAAAGATATTCATCGAGGCTCCGTCGATGAACGACTTGCAGCTCTCGCACTCGTTGCAGGCCTCGGTGTCGGGCGTAAGGTTGGTGCAGTTGATAGTCTTTGCCAGAATACGGGCACAGGTGGTCTTGCCCACCCCGCGGGGACCGCAGAACAAAAAAGCCTGTGCCAGCTTCCCCGAGCGGATGGCATTCTTCAACGTGGTGGTGATATGGCTCTGCCCCACCACACTCTCGAATGTCGTCGGACGATACTTACGTGCTGATACTATGAAGTTTTCCATAAATAATGTCACTAAATTTCAATTTGCAAATTTACACAAAAAATCTCAATGGAACATTATTTTCTTTTTTCATACAATAAAAAAAGGACATGGGACGTTATGAACTCCAAAAACTCAAGCTCACATCATGAACATACTAGTAACCGGAGGAGCCGGCTTTATCGGCTCTCATACACTGGTCGAGCTGCAACAGGCCGGCCACGATGTGGTGGTTGTCGACAACCTCAGCAACTCGTCGCGCGAATCCCTCAACCGCGTCAAGGCCATCACCGGTAAGGCCGTTCCTTTCTTCGAAGCCGACATTCGCGACCGGCAGGCCCTCGACGCCATCCTCAGCCAGCACCACTGCGACGCCTGCATCCACTTCGCCGGCCTCAAGGCCGTAGGCGAATCAGTGGAGAAACCTTGGGAATACTACGAGAACAACATCGGTGGCACCCTGACGCTGCTCGACGTGATGCGCCAACACGGATGCAAAAACATCATCTTCAGCTCGTCGGCCACCGTCTATGGCGACCCCGTAGAAATCCCCATCACCGAGGAATGCCCCAAAGGGCAGTGCACCAACCCCTACGGCTGGACCAAGAGCATGCTGGAACAGATAATGATGGACATGCAGAAAGCCGACCCGGAATGGAACGTGGTGCTGCTGCGCTACTTCAACCCCATCGGAGCTCATACCAGCGGCACCATGGGCGAAGACCCTAACGGCATCCCCAACAACCTGATGCCCTACGTCACCCAGGTGGCCATCGGCATGCGCCCCGAGCTTGGCGTGTTCGGCAACGACTACGACACCCACGACGGCACCGGCGTGCGCGACTACATCCACGTCGTCGACCTGGCGCGGGGACACGTCAGCGCTCTCCAGGCCATCGAGCGCCACTGCGGCCTGGCCATCTACAACCTCGGCACCGGCCACGGCTACAGCGTCCTCGACGTGGTGAAAGCCTTCGTGAAAGCCAATGGGGTCGACGTCCCCTACTCTATCAAACCACGCCGCGCCGGCGACATAGCCACCTGCTACAGCAACCCCGCCAAGGCCGAACGCGAGCTGGGCTGGCACGCTCAATACGGCATCGAGGAGATGTGCCGCGACAGCTGGAACTGGCAACGAAAGAACCCTAATGGATACAGGGGGGCCTGACATATAAATCTGGGAACAACCGCCAAACGCTTAACTTACATGAAAAAAATAGCCCTATCGCTCTTCTTTGTCGTCATGGTCGCCGTCTCCGCCATTGCACAAGAGAAGAAATATTACGACGAAGGCCTCGACGCCATGAAGCAAATAAAAGCCGCCGTAGTGCTGGCACAGCAGACCGACCGCTACGTGCTGTGCCAAGTGGGCGGCAACTGGTGCCCCTGGTGCTTACGCTTCGCCCAGTTCGCCACCACCGACAGCGTCATAGCGCCCCTGCTGGAAAAGAACTTCGTCTACGTCCATATCAACTATTCGAAGCAAAACAAGAACTTGGAAGCCATGAAGTTCCTCGGCAATCCCGGACGCTTCGGCTACCCCGCCTTCGTGGTGCTCGACCAGAAAGGGCAGCCCATCCACATCCAGGAATCCGAAAGCCTGGAGGAGGGCAAAGGCTACAGCCGCAAGCGCGTGGAACGCTTCCTGCAGCTCTGGACCAAACAGGCCGTAGAAGCTGAGGTTAAATAGCCGCTCTCGTTCATTCTGTAATAGGCAGCCCTTACGGGGCTCAAAAAAAAATCCCGGCAGGAAAATTCTCGTCGGGATTTTTATTTAGTGACATTAAAAAAATAAGATGTAACGATAATCTAACCTAACTGAGCCCCGTAGGGGCGGCATATATTAGCCGTGGGCGCGAGCCCACGGGACTCGAATTACCCTATCCTATATGAGCCCTGTAGGGGCGACATATTAAGTAACGGTAAAAAATTACCGAAGTGTTGATTGTATCAACTTATTTTTTATTTATTGCTAAAGACAAGGCACCAGCATGGCGCAACACGGTATTATTTCTCAAGGCGTATGCGGGCATCGACGGCAGTGACGTAGCGCGGATTGCCAAGGAGGGGGTTGAGGTCCATCTCAGCAATCTCGGGAGCGGCCTGCACAAGGGCACTGACGCGTGCCACCTGGTCGGCATAAAGGTCGATGTTCACGCCTTCCTGTCCACGCACCCCCTGCAGGATCTTGTAGCCTTTCAGCTTGGTGAGCATCTCCTTGGCCTCGGCGGCGGTGATGGGAGCCAGAGCACTCTGGACATCCTTCAGCACCTCGATGAAGATGCCGCCCAGTCCGAAGAAAATCTGATGGCCGAACTTCGGGTCGCGGATGGCACCGATATAGACGTCGGTACCGTCAAGCATGGGGTACATCTCCACAGCATAGGTCTCGGGAATGACGATAAGGCGGTCGAACTCGCGGGCCACGGTGTCGAGGTCTTTCACGCCGAGGGTCACACCACCCACATCGCTCTTATGCAACGGCCCGACAACCTTCATAACCAGGGGCACATCCTTCGAGCATCCCACCTCCTTGGCAAAAGCCAGGGCGTCTTCTTTCTTGCTGACCTCCACGCTCTTCTTGCGGCTGATGCCAGCGGCATCGAGCAACTCGTTATAGTCGGCAATCTCCATGTAGCCGTCCTTGCAACGCTCCACGGTTTTGCGGATGCGCTCCACGTCAATCTTCGGCAGCTCCACATTCTCGGGCTGCGGCTTGGGGGTGTTGTAAACCTTGCAGATGGCGTTGCCCAGCACGCATTCCTCGGGGAAGTTGATGCGGCCCTTGGCGATAAAGTCGTTGATCTCGTCCTTGACGTTGATAATGCTTGGCAGCACGGGGAAGATGGGCTTCTTGCAGGTCTTCATCTTCTGGTCCAGAAGGTCGTAGACCTCCTTGTTGGAGAAGAGTCCGGGCGAACCGAAGATAACCACCGAGAAGTCAATCTCGTCGAAGTCGTTCTCGACGGCGTCGATGATATAGCCCAGTTGCTCGGCGGTGCCGGTGGCGAGGAAGTCGATGGGGTTGCCCACCGACGAGCCGGGGAAGAGCTTCTCGAGCAGGGCCTGTGCCTTGGGGTGCTCCTTCAGCGATGGCACTTCCATACCGCCGTTGCTAAGCACGTCGGTAAGCATCACGGCGGGGCCGCCGGCATGGGTGATGACGGCGCAACGTTTCCCCTTCAGCTCGGGATGCATGAAGACGGCGCAGACAGTGGTGAGCTCCTGGCGGTTCTGGCAACGCACTATGCCGGCCTTGCGGAACAAGGCATCGACGGCGGCATCGTTGGTGGCAAGGGCTCCGGTATGGCTGCTGGCGGCACGGCTGCCGGCGGCGGAGCCACCGCTCTTGATGGCGGCGATATGGCAGCCTTTATTGATGAGCGAACGGCTGTGCTTCAGCAGGCGCTGCGGGTCGCCAATCTTCTCCATATAAAGCATGATGACGTGCGACGACTTCACGGGATCGAAAGTCTCGTCAAGGTGCTCCAACACATCCTCAATGCCGAGCTGGGCACTGTTGCCAACAGCCCACACACTATTAAATTTCAAGCCATTGCTCATTCCGTATTCCTTAATGAACACTGCCGTGGCTCCAGAACCGGTGATGAAGTCAACGCCCTGAGGGTCAAGGGGCGGAATGGGGGTGTCGAAGCATCCGGCGTAGTTGACATTGAGGAAACCGGTGCAGTTGGGACCTATAAGAGAGCCTCCAACGCTGTTGATGGTATCCACTATATGTTTCTCTATGGCAGCACCCTCTGCATTCTCCTCCGAGAAGCCGGCGCTGACGATGATAAAGCCCTTGCAGCCTTTCTCCTTGGCCAGCACATCGACGGTCTGGGCGCAGAACTTGGCGGCGATGCAGAGTATGGCGCAGTCCACCTGCGGCAGGTCGTCGACCTTAGCATAGCATTTCACGCCCTGCACTTCGGTCTCTTTGGGGTTGACGGCATACACCTGGCCCTTGAAAGGACTTTCGAGCAAATTCTTCAGCGATTTGCCGCCAGGTTTGTGAATATCGCTTGATGCACCGCAGATAACGATGCTGCGGGGATTAAGTAATTCTTTAGCTATCATTTTATTAGAATTTAAATATTTTTAACAAGAAAATGCAAAGATACAAAAAATAATCAAAACAGTTAAAAATTAATAATTAATTTTAGTGACGGACTATATTAGCCGTGGGCTTGCGCCCACGGAACCCGATAATCTCTCCCCCATCCAAATCCCCGTAGGGGATACCGTTCAATAGACATCGCCCATTCCGCCCATACCGCCCATACCGCCCATACCGCCCATTCCGCCCATTCCGCCCATTCCGCCCATTCCGCCCATACCGCCCATTCCGCCCATACCGCCCATCCCCATCCCAATCCCCGTAGGGGATACCGTTCAATAGCGGTAATATAATAATGCGTAATAATACGGTCACCTCCTATTTACCGAACCGGCATCCGGCGCGGGCGGGGACGCCCGCGTACCACTTTGAATTGGCAAAGCTGGGAAGCTTTGCCTCCTACATTGGCAAAGCTGGGAAGCTTTGCCTCCTATATTGGCAAAGCTGGGAAGCTTTGCCTCCTACATTGCCGGCAAAAGAAGCCTCGTTTGGACTTCATTCAGCAGGGGTCGACATCGAAGATTATCTGCACACGGCCGAAGCTCTTCTCGCCCATAACGGCGTCGGCCTGCTTCAATATGAGACGTTTGGCCTCGGCAATGGCCTCGCCTTGGGCAAAGCGCAGCATTATCCTCTTGATGTACTGGTTGCGGACGCGCGACACGCTGGGGAACTCGGGACCAAGGACGCGCCCCCCGAACTGCTGCCGCAGCAGGGCCGCCAACATGGCGGCGGCTCGGCTCACGGTCTCTTCGTCGGCGTGGCGCACGGTGATGTTGATCAGCCTATAGTAAGGCGGATACTTGAACACACGCCGCTCTACGATCTGGCTCTTATACATCGACTCGTAGTTGTTATCCATCGAATCGCGGATGGCCTGGTGGTATGGCTGGTAGGTTTGGATTATCACCTTCCCGCGCTTCCCACGCCGTCCGGCCCGGCCGCTGACCTGCGTCATCTGCTGGAAGCTGCGCTCGTAGGCCCTGAAATCGGGAAACGAGATGAGGTTGTCGGCCGAGAGGATGCCCACCACGCTGACGCCGGCGAAATCCAACCCCTTGGTCACCATCTGCGTCCCCACCAGAATGTCGATCTTGTGGTCCTCGAAATCGTTGATAATCTCCATATAGCGGCTCTTCTGCGCCGTGGAATCCAGGTCCATGCGCGCCACCCGGGCATCGGGGAACAGGATGGCCAGGTCGTCCTCTATACGTTCCGTGCCGAAGCCGCGCATCTTCAGACGCGACGAATGGCAGGCGGGGCACTCCTGCGGCACGGGGATGCTATAGCCGCAATAGTGGCACCGTAGGCTGGCGGTGGCCTTGTGGTACACCAGCGACACGTCGCAGTTGCGGCACTGTGGCACATAATGGCATACGTCGCACTCCACCCTCAGCGAGAAACCCCTCCGGTTCTGGAACAGTATAACCTGCTCGTTGGCCTCAAGAGCTTTGTTAATATGACTGATAAGGAAGTCCGACAGGTTCATCTTCACCTCTTTGCGCCGCTGTGCCTCCTTCATGTCCACGCACATCACCTCGGGCATCTGTATGCCGCCATAGCGGTGGCGCAGCTGGGCATAGGCATACTTGCCGCTTGCGGCATTGAAATAGCTCTCTATGGCCGGCGTTGCTGAGCCCAGCACCGTTCGTGCACCCCACTGGTTGGCCAGCCAGATGGCACTGTCGCGTCCGTTGTAGCGCGGCGCGGGGTCGTTCTGTTTGTAGCTGCCGTCGTGTTCCTCGTCCACTATCACCAGCCCCAGGTTCCAGAAAGGCAGGAACAATGCCGACCGGGCTCCCACCAGAAGCCGGAAGCCTCCCGGCCCTTTGTCCATGGTGCGGTTCCACACTTCGGCGCGCTCCTGCGTGCTGAATCGCGAATGATACACCCCCACCTGCTGCCCGAAATAGCGCCGCAGCCGGTTGATGACTTGAGCCGTCAGGGCTATCTCGGGAAGAAGCATAAGCACTTGCTTGTCGTCCCTGAGGGCATCATTGATCAGTTTGATGTAAACCTCTGTCTTGCCACTTGAAGTGACGCCATGCAGCAGCCCCACACTCTGCCGGCTGCTGCGCAGCGCCTCGTAGGCCGCCTGCTGCTCGTCGTTGAGCTGTATGTCGGCAGCGTCGTCACAGCGCGTGCCACTGCTCAGACGGCTCTCCTCCACCATGTCGACCTCGAACACCCCTTTCTTGATCAGCGTCTCCAATGCCGACACCGACAGCTCTTTGTTGTCGGTCAGCTCTTTCTTTTTCACGGGCTTAATGCCCATGCCGCTGAGCTGCATGAATTGCATGAGGACCAAGAGCTGCTTATGGAGCGTCGAACGGCGTTCGAGGCTGTCGAACAGTTCTTTCTTCGCCTCATCGTCCTGATACTGTGGCGCCAAGTTCAGCCAGGCTGCCTTGCGCGGGGTGTAGCGTTGTTTCAGCTCCTCGTCCATCAGGACTACGCGCTTCTCTATCATCGTTTTGATGATAGGCATGATTTTCTGATGCCCTGTGATGTCGGCCACCTCGCCAATCTCTATGCGCCCTTTGCGCGACAGGACATCGAGAATCTTGAGCTCGTCAGGGCTGAGGTCGCCATATTCGCCCTCGAAGTCGGGATGCACCACGATGTATGATTCGCTGGCCAGCCGGAATGCCGAGGGCAGGGCCACGCCCATCACGTCGCCAGCATAGCACATATAATACGAGGCCATCCATTCCCAGAACTGGATCTGAAGCTCGCCGACTATGGGACTGATGTCGAGAATAGAGAGCACATATTTGGTGCGATAGTCCGGCGCCGTCTGATGGATGCGCCGCACAAGGGCGGAATAGAGCCTTTTGGCTCCGAACTGCACCACCACGCGTTGCCCTACGGCAATGGCTTCCTCATACTCCTGCGGCACTCGGTAGGTATAGGTGCCCGGCAGGTGCAACGGCAGAAGAACATCAACAAAGTAGGTCGCTCGGTCCATCGGATTTGGGTTTTGACGCTAACTGGCGGTCTCTAAACGGGGTAAAATTACATTTTTTCAAAACTAAGTAGCGGCTTGTCGCCCTGGAGCAGCACGAGCGTGTAGTGGTCGAGGCTGTAGTGGTCGCACCGCCGCAGGAGCTGGAGGTATGTGGCCTCGTCGCGCATCACATGCTCCGGGCAGGCTATGCGCGTGGCGCTGATATCGGAAAGCCGCATCCGTCCCTCGCCGAGGTTGGCGAAATTGCCTGAATAGCGGTTGCAGCCACTGCTGCCTACAAAGGTGCCGGCCTCGGGGTTGACCTGGATGGTGATGGGGGAGGCCTCTTCCCCGCGGCTTATCTCTTTCCCGCGGACCGCCACAAGGGTCCACACCTCTGAGGTCTCGAAATCGACATCTGGCGCGTTGATCACCACCGGGCTTGACGCATGGCATGCACCGGCGAGAAATGACGTCAGCAAAAGGATGTATAATAGAGCTCTTCTCATCAGATAGCACTTGAAATGATGAACGGAAACATTGGCTGCTGCCGGCTCAGCTCTCTTCTTCATAGTAGACCTTGTAGAACTTGCCCTTCTCGTCTTCGCCCTGCTCTATCAGCCGGCGGTCGCCATGCACATAGATGTGGAAATTCTTGTCGAGCTTGATGACGCTCTTGTACGAGCGGGCCTGCTTCTTTACCGCCCCTTCGCTGATGGCGAACGAATCGGCTATCTCCACGCCATGCTCCTCTTCAAACTGCTCGCGGTACTGCTTGAAGCTCTCTATAACCTCCTCCTGCCCCAGCACGTCGCGCTCGAAGTCGCTCATCTCGAAAATGTCGTTCTGCTTGAAGAAGTCCACGCTACGGTTCAGCAGGTCGGCCTGGTCGGCACGGCTGACGTCCTGGAACTGGGTGGGCAACTCGTCGGTGACGAACTTCTTGTAGGCCTGCATCACCTGGTGGGTGTTGTAATATTCATCCTGCCGTTGCTTCACGCCGAGGAAATTGTCTTTCCAGTAGATGGCGTCCATACCGCGGTTAGTGGTGTCCACCACGCTGACCACGAAGCCCTTGTCGCCCTCGCTATTGAAAATGAGGGCTCCTTTGTCGAGCTTGCCGATATCGATGCCCTTATCTATCTCCATGCGGAACACCGCACTGGAACTGCGGTTCTCCGCCTCGCGGCTCCACTCCTCCTCGTCGTGCATCACCTTCAGAAACTGGCTCTTATTCTCCGACTTGAAGATGCCGAGGGCATCCATACTCTCCCCATTGAGCTGACACTGGCTGAAGTAGACCACGAAGAGGTCGCCGCTCTTGATGTTGGGATGGGTGCAGGCATCGTAGAGATGGCGCGCTATATGCTGCGATTCCTCCAGCAGGCTCTCGGGGTCGCTGAAGATGGCGCGCGCCGCAGTCCAGAGCGCATTCATCTCCAGCCCGTCCTCATGCCACAGATGATAATACTCCTCCACCTTGAAGGGCGAGATAAGGTAACGCACCAGGAGGTCCTGCAAGGCTTCGGTGAGCGTTGCCTCGCGCCCGGAGAGGACGTAGCCCTCGTCGGTTTCTTTGTTGCCAACGCGGTGCAGGGCCACACGGCTTACTGATGATGCTTCGAATATGGGCACTGTTGGTTTGTGTGTTTAGATTTGACCACTGTGCAGCGGCAGGAGATGGGCACATTGCCCGTTCCTTTCTGCTGCCGTTCAATAATGCCGGCCACGTTTGAGGATATAGGGCTCCATGACCTGCTGGAATCCTTTGCCGATGTCTACGGCCACGTAGTCGATACGGTATTGCATGGCTCGCCGTTTCACCTCGGCCACGTCGCGACTCATCTCCTCGCGGTAGCGGTCGGCAATCTCGTGAGGGAACACTTTGATGCGACGGTCGCTTTCCATATCAATGAAATAGTATGGCTTATTGCCGAAGTCAAGGTCTATCTCCTTGTCCTGCTCGTAGGTGTGGAAAAGCAGCACCTCGTGCTTATTATGGCGCAGGTGGCGCAAAGCATCGAAGAGGGGCTCGCGCTGCTCGGGGTGCACAAAGGCATCGGTGAAGATAACCACCATCGAGCGGCGGTGGAGTTTCTCCGCCACCAGGTGCAGCGTCTCGGCGATGTTGCTGCCCCGCTTTTTCAGCTCCTCGCCTTTCATGGGCTTGAGCATCTGCTCCAATAGGCCGTAGACGTACTTCTGATGGACCACGCTGCTCCGCACCTCGGTCATCATGTCGATGCCCTCCGAGAATAGGGTCAGGCCGAAGGCATCCCTCTGGCGCATAAGGAGCTCGACAATAAGGGCGGCACCGTAGACCGCAAAAGTCAGCTTGTTGGGCTGGGCATAGTCGCCCTGACGCTCCAGCGGGAAGAACATCGACGACGACTGGTCGATAAGGATTTGACAACGCAAGTTGGTCTCTTCCTCGTAGCGTTTGACGAATAGTTTGTCGGTGCGGCCATATAGCTTCCAATCGATATTGCGCGTCGATTCGCCGGCATTGTAGAGCCTATGCTCGGCAAACTCTACCGAGAAACCATGGAAAGGACTTTTATGCAAGCCGGTGATGAAGCCTTCCACCACCTGGCGTGCAAAAAAGTCCAACCGCTTATATTTCTCTATTTCTTCAAACAAGGTCTGAGTAGTGATTAGCGATGGGTGATTAGTGATGGGTGATTAGTGATGGGTCACTCACTTCGGGTCACTGGTCACTCCTCAGGGTTACAGCAACGCATTTAGTTTTTCGGTGAGGGTGGCTTTGGCCACGAGACCTACAGACTTGTCAACAGCGGCTCCGTTCTTGATGAAAAGCACCGTGGGGACGTTGCGGACGCGGAACTCGGAGGCTATGCCGGGGGCCTCGTCGACATCTACCTTGCCAACCACCGCACGCCCTTCATATTCGGCAGCGATCTCTTCCACTATAGGGGCAAGGGCCTTGCAGGGACCACACCATGTGGCTCCGATATCAAGAAGAATAGGGAGGTTTGACTGCCTGAACTCTGCAAAATTGTCATCTTTAACTTCTACTACCATAGCATTTTATTATTAATTGGTTTATAAAAAAGCGAGTGCAAAAATAACCATTTTTTCCCAAATTGAAAAAAAAATACGTCTCATGTGAAAAAAAAATACTATTTTTGCAACAAATTATATATAAAACTTAGGACACTGAAAAACCTATATATCAATGAAACACAAACTCATCTTCCTGCTTGTCGCCGCCGTAATGCTTGCCGGTGCCGTCGACATTCAAGCACAGAATAGGGGTACAAAAAGCAAAAAAAACAACAAAAACAACAAAAACAAACCCGTTCCTCAAAAAGTCGAGAACCTGGAACTCCCGGCTCAGAGCAACGACTGCCTCTTCGCCATCGAGCTCATGCCCGACGTCACCTACGGCCCGACAACAGCTCCGCAAGGTGCCGGACGCATCCAGGAGGTGATGCGCGACAAGAGCAACCCAAACGTCTTCGAATACGAGCATAACTCCACCTGGTACAAATTCGTGGTGCCCTACTCCGGCAACCTCGAGATCTACATCACACCCAACAGCGAATGGGACGACTACGACTTCCTCGTCTACCGCTACACCGACGTATACTTCTCCAACCACCTGATACAAAACAAAATCAAACCCGTGGCAGCCTCGCTGGCCATGAAGGACACCGCAGGCATCTTCGCCGCCACTCCCAAGGATTCGAAAGGCAAAGTCAAAGACAAACCCCGCAGCCGACGCATGACAACGCCTACCATGGGTATGCGCGCCGACGGCAAAAAACTCTTCCTCTCGCCAGCAGAAAACGACGAATTCCTGAAATCCATACCAGTACGCAAGGGCGAGGTATACTACATAGTCCTCGACAACAAGAGCAGCAAGGGCGACGGCCACTCTATCAAGGTCTCTATCCAGGTTGAATCCTACCAGCCTCTCGTGGTATTCTACGACCCCGTGGCAAAGAAAAACATCGATGTCGACCTCCTTATCCTCGAGAAAAATACCGACAACCGCCCCGTGGTGAAGTCCCCCTCGTTCCGCGGCAGCAAGGTGAAGTTTGTGCCGGGCTTCCAATATTCGCTCTACGCCAAGAAAACCGGCTACTTCCCCTTCTTCAAGGAATTCAACTCCAACATCTTCAAAGAAGACACCCTGCTTCGCGTCAACATGAACCGCTCTGAGAAAGGCACCGTGTTCCCCATAGCCGACATCTATTTCGACGACGACGCCCACCTGCTGCCCGAGAGCGACACCTCTCTGATGAACTACATACAGATGTTCAAAGGCTACCCCGAGGTGACGTTCCAAATCAAAGGTTACGTGCAGTCCTATGCCGTCGACATCGAGAGCGACCAGAAACTCTCCATAGCTCGCGCTCAGAGCGTCAAGGATTTCTTCGTCAAGCACGGCTTCAACGCCGACCAGATTACCATTGCCGGGATGACACAGAACGAAATCAAACGCTCGGCAGCGGCAGCCCTCAACAAACGGCAGGCTTTCAAGGACACCAAGGTGGAGCTCATAATCACAGGCATCAGCAAATAACGGCCTAAGCAGCCCCCGACGCCCTACCCCACCCCCCCCAAAAAACAGCCTTCAATACGCAGTACGAACAAAAACAATAAACCGAAAACATTGATCAACATACTACCCGACTCGGTAGCCAACCAGATTGCAGCCGGCGAGGTGGTCGACAGACCAGCCTCGGCAGTGAAAGAGCTGCTCGAGAATGCGTTGGATGCCGGAGCCACAGAGATACAACTGATAATAAAAGATGCCGGGCGAAGCCTCATACAGGTTATCGACAACGGGTCGGGCATGAGCGACAGCGATGCCCGTCTCTGTTTTGAACGGCATGCCACATCAAAAATCAAACGGGCCGAAGACCTCTTCGACATACATACTATGGGCTTCCGCGGCGAGGCCCTGGCATCCATAGCCGCCGTGGCTCAGGTCGAGATGAAGACACGCCTCCACGACGAGGAACTGGGCTCGCAGGTCATCATCGAAGGCTCCGACGTCAAGGAGCAAAACCCCTGCACCTGCTCTCCCGGCACCTCCATTGCCGTCAAGAACCTCTTCTTCAACATCCCCGCACGACGCAATTTCCTGAAGAAGGACTCCATCGAGCTCTCGCATATCGAGGAGGTGTTCCGCCGCGTGGCTCTGCCCAACTACAACGTGGCTTTCAGCTTCCACCATAACGGCAAGCTGCTCTACGACCTCAAAGGCGGCAATTTCGCTCAGCGCATCGCCAGCATCTTCGGCAACAATTTCAGCGCCAGGCTCTACCATATCGAGGAGCAGACCGAACCGGTCTCCCTCTTCGGCTATGTGGGCAAGGAGGAATACGTGAAAAAAGTACGCGGCGAGCAATACCTATTCGTCAACGGACGATTCATCAAACACTTAGGGCTCTCTGCCGCCATCGAGAAAGCCTACAACGAGCTGATTCCCGAACGCACCTACCCCTCCTATTTCGTGCTGCTCTCTGTCGACCCCTCGCGCATCGACATCAACATCCACCCCACGAAGACCGAGGTGCGCTTCATCGACGAACATGTGATTTTCGCCATTCTGCGTGCCGCAACGAAGAAAGCCCTGGGACAGTTCTCCCTCGCCACCGAGCTGGAATTCAACCCGTCACCCGACCTGAACTTCGACCCCGTGCCGAAAGGCTACACCCCTCCTGCCCCGACGGTGTCCATCAACCCCAACTACAACCCTTTCTACAACAGCGGGCAGCACGGCTCCAGCACCCCCTCGCAGAAAAGCATCCAAAGCCAGCTGCGGAATTTCTGGAACGACGGCAGCGACAGCGACGGCGACGATATCGGCGGCGGCAGCGGCGGCGACAGCGACAGCGACAGCGACAGCGCACCGGCGAAAATGCCGTCGTCGGGAGCCTCCTCGCTCCCCGGTGAAGCAAGCCGACAGACAGCGCACGACGACAGCTACGCCACAACGCTCAACGCCACTCAGAACCCTCCGTTCCAGTATGCGGCACGCTACGTGATAACAACACTGAAATCCGGCGTGGTGGTGATCGACCAGCATCGGGCACACCAACGTATACTCTACGAACGGCTCATGGCACGCCGCGAGGCGGCGCAACCCTCGTCGCAACAACTGCTCTTCCCCGTCAATTGCCGCTTCAACTCGTCCGACAGCGAGCTGCTCGCCGAAATAACCCCCGACCTGCAGAAACTCGGCTTCGCCATCGCCACGCTGGGTCAAAACACCTTCGTGGTCACCGCCACCCCTCCCGACGTGCACCCCGACGACATTCAACCCCTGCTGGAGCAGACCCTGGCAGACCACAAGAGCAACATGCTGCAACGTCATTCTGACGGCGACAGAAGCATCTGCCTCAGCCTGGCACGCCACATGGCCATCCCGGCGGGCAAAGTACTGAAACCCCAGGAGATGCAGCAATTAATCGCCGACCTCTTCAGCTGCCAAGTGCCCGACCAGTCGCCCTCCGGTCAACGCATCATGTTCATCATCACCGAACAAGATATTGCCGAGAAGATGAGGTGAGCCGGACAGCACGCCCCTCCGCGTGCATTCTAATAAAACACTATAAACCCTTCAGCCATCATGTCAGAACAATATTCACCACAAGGATTCAGGGTGCTGCCGCAAGGCGTGAAGCACCTGCTGATAATCAACGTGCTTTTCTATCTCGCCGCACTTGTCTTCCGCGGCTCATTAGGCATAGACCTCGACCAATACCTGGCGCTGTACTATGTGGGCAGCGACAGCTTCCGCCCTTGGCAGTATATCACCTATATGTTCATGCACGGCAGCTTCGAACATATCTTCTTCAATATGTTTGCTCTGTGGATGTTCGGCTATATCCTGGAGAATTACTGGGGCACTCGCCGCTTCCTGATATTCTACCTGCTGTGCGGCATTGGGGCCGGTCTGGTGCACACCGCCGTGATTGGGCTCACCTCCATCCCCGTGCTCAACGACATCAACCAATATGCCGCCAACCCGACACCCGACGCGCTGATAGCTCTCTACAACGAGCACTTCCAGAACATCATGAACCCTCAATGGGTGACGGAGGTCACCAACGCCTGGCGCGCCGACACAGGTATAGGCACCGACTACGGCTACATGACCACCAACTCGTTCATGGAGCTCTACAACAAATATATAATAGGCATACCCACCGTAGGGGCCTCAGGAGCTGTCTACGGCATACTGCTCGCTTTCGGCATGATGTTCCCCGAAGAACGCATCTACCTCTATTTCCTCTTCCCCATCAAGGCCAAATGGTTCGTCATAGGTTATGCCGCTATCGAGCTCCTGACTGGCGTACTGGGCACCAACGACGGCGTGGCTCATTTCGCACATCTCGGCGGCATGCTGGTGGGTTTCATCCTAATAATGCTATGGAGAAGAAAGGTATAACCACCACATCCCATCCCAATCCCCGTAGGGGATACCGTTCAATAAGCCTCCCCCATCCCGCCCATACCGCCCATTCCGCCCATTCCGCCCATTCCGCCCATTCCGCCCATCCCGCCCATCCCGCCCATTCCGCCCATACCGCCCATCCCGCCCATCCCGCCCATCCCGCCCATACCGATAATATAATAATCCCTTTTAATCGTATCAAAGTACTGCCAAGATGAAATCCGAGTATCGCAAAGGACTTATATATGGACTGTTATGCTATTGCATCTGGGGACTCTTCCCTCTTTATTGGCGGCTGTTGGACCATGTGGACAGCATCGAGATTCTGGCACACCGCATGCTGTGGTCAGGCGTCTTTATGGTAACCCTCTTTGTGGGGCTACGCCACATGCGTCTGCGCGACCACATACAGCATCGACGGCAATGGCTCATGCTGCTACTCACCGGGACCTTGATCTCTTTCAACTGGGGACTGTACATTTGGGCCATCAACCATGGTTACATCCTGCAGTCGAGCCTGGGTTACTATATCAACCCATTGGTCAACGTGCTATTAGGCAGCCTCGTCCTTCACGAACGCCTCAACCGAGCCCAAGCCATAGCCCTTATCCTTGCCCTCGCCGGGGTACTTTATTTCACTGTCGATAACGGGCAGTTCCCCATCATCTCTTTAGGTCTGGCGTTCAGCTTCGGCATTTATGGACTGCTGAAGAAGAAGATGGGCCTCAACGCCACCCCGGCACTGACTGTTGAGACCATCTGGATGATGCCGGCAGCTCTTGCCTACATCACATTCCTCTGCGCTAAAGGGCAGTCGGCACTGAACGTCGTCGACTGGTGGACATGGCTTTTGTTGCTCCTCGCCGGAGCCGTCACAGCAATCCCTTTGCTGCTCTACGGCAAGGCCGCCGAACGCATCACCCTCACCGACCTGGGATTTCTACAATATGTGTCGCCCACCGGCCAGTTCCTCATCGGCATCTTGGTCTATAAAGAGAGTTTCACGATAGCCCACATAGTCTGCTTCGCATGCATCTGGACTGGGCTCTCTTTCTTCACCATCGACCTGCTAAGACACCGGAAAACAGCAGACGGCCACACCGTGGTGAAAAAGATGAAGCTACCGTAACAAGAGGACTGTGCCTTTGGCATGAAGGGTGTTGCGGGGCTGGGCTTGGGTGGTGTAGTCGAGCTGCCACACGTAGGCCCCCTGTGGGCATGCTACGCCGTTGCTGGTGCCATCCCATCTCTGCTCAAGGGCGTCGAGGCAGGCCACCAGCAGGCCTTGACGGTTGAAGATGCACAGCCGGGCGGCGAGAAGCCCCGTGGCGGAGATGCCGAAGTCGCGGTTCTGCTCCTCGTCGGGAGTGAAGACATTGGGCACCCACACCGTGGCATGGTCGGCAACCACAACGCCCCAGGCCGAATCAAGGCACCCATCGTTGTGCTTCGCCACAAGAAGCACACGGAGACTGTCGACATCACGAGGGAACCGGAACAGCACCACACGCTGCGTATCCGTTTCCTCACCATAATGCCACAGCCTTGACGTGGCATGGGATGAGACGTCGCGAAGCTCCACCAGGTCGTCGTCGAAGTCCACTATCTCAGGGGTGATATCCATGGCGGCCACTACGCCAGGAGCCTCCGAGAGGTGCAGGTGCACCACCGAGTCGCACCCGGCAGAAGAGGTAAGCACCACATAAGGCGTCGTGGTGGGCTCATAATAGGTATGCCCGTCCACCCATGTGTATCCCAGGCCTTTGCAGACCGACGCATACTGTACCACATCCCAATCGGGCATCACGCTGACCTGCATCTCGACGATGCTGTCGTAGCCCCACACGTTTTGAAACGTCATGCTGTATAGACCACCTTGGTTTATGACCGTGTCGCCCCAAAGCATCGGCAACTGGCTATTGCACAGTACGGTATCCACATGATACGTATCTTGATCGACAACCGTTAGGTCAAGCACCGCAATGCTGTCGCAGCCCCACCGGTCGCGGAGGTTCATCACGTGGTGACTGACGCTGTCGAGGAACGTCTCGCCACCCCAGCGGAAAGGAAGCTGCGAGCTCGGAATGGTGATATGCACATAGGCGGTGTCGTATGTCTGGCCGAAATCGAGGAAGAGGGTACGGTGCAGCATGGCACTGTCGCGTTCGTAGACACCCGGCAGGTATAGCACGGTGTCGAAAAAGCGGTAACCCGTACCCGCGCAGGCGTGGGCGTAGAGGGTGTCGTTGCATGGGTTGCTCAGCCAGAACGTGCCGCTGGCGGTATCGGCACAGGAGCCGCCTCCGGCCATGGCCACCATAGTCACACGGTGAAGCCCGGGGGGCATAAGGAACAGGGGACTGAAACTGGAGGATTCAAAAGCACCGTCATCCACTGACCACCAGACCTCTTCGCAAGGCATTCCCGTGGGCTCCAAGCCCTCGGCATCGGTGGTCACCTCGCTGAGGTTCACAAGCCGTACGAAGCTCTGACAGTCGCTGGTGCCGGCCACGCGTACCTCGTAGGCGGCCTGAGGATAGCGGTAGCCGCTGCTGGCACTGACATCGAACGAGCACTGCTCGCCACTGCCGGCCCCTACAAAACCCAACGTGCATACATATTCGCCCGTCTGATTCACCGTCAGCGAGCGCTCTCGTCCCAGGGTGTCACCGGGCGCGCTATTCTCAAACCAGCTATAGACAAATCCCTCCGGGGCGTAGAAAACATTCTCCTCGGCATCGCCGCAGTTCTCGGCACGCACCGCTTTGGCGCCACATTCCAGGGTGAAGTAGGCGTAGCCAAAATGGGCACCTCCAGCACAGTCGTAGGTGCTTAGGCGTATGAAAATGGTCTGTCCATGAAGGGGGGCTAAGTCGATGCCCACAGCTGTCCAGTCGTTCCACAAGGCGGTGTCGCCTATCTCGTCCGACACGTAGACATTCCACCCCAGGCTGGTGTCTGCCACAAATGTGGCGGTATAGCAACGGCTGTCGACCGACAAACCGTTGATGTCGAAGATGTCGAAGCTGAACTTGGGCTGGGCTGAGGCGATGTGCGACGGGTTCTGAAGCACTGCGGCATAGCGCAGGATAAGCAGCGGCGTTATCGCGGTGTCAACAATATACTCATAGTGTATGCTTTCAGCTTGTGCACCTATATTGGGGTTGCCAAGGCGCACCGAGGTGGCAAAGCCCTCGGGCACCATACGCAACAGACCTCCAGTGTTCGGGTCGCGCAACGTGGTGTCATCAATCACCACATGACGGCGCTCCTCCATGGGGAGAAGAACGGAATTGATGACCCCCTCGTTCTGGTCGGGATTGTTGAATCTGCCGTAACGACAGGTAACCCACTCCGACTCCAACTGGTCGAAAGGGATGCATTCCACCGGCGGAGGTCCCACGGTCTTGAAGTTCCATATCCGGGTCAGCGAGTCGGGCATGGTATAGGTGCGGTTGTTGAAGACCTTGACGTAGTAATTCTTGTGCGGACGCAGCCCCGTCAGGGTTACGTTGGGTTGACGAGTACCCACCTCGGTGATGAGCTGGGCAGGATTCTCGCCATAGCGCACCGTCCATTCCGAGGCACTGCTGGCGTCTGTCCAACTAAGCCCGGCAGTGGTGGCCGTCACCGTATCAACGTGGAAACTGTTGATATCAATGCCGTCAAGGCCACAGGCCCTCACAGTGAGCTGGAAACCTCGGTTCTCTATGAAGTCATTGGAAAAGAAATAGATGATTGCCATGCCAGTGCCAACACTGACATCGATGGTCTGGTTGCCGGTGCGGGTCACCACATTGTAGAACACATCCTGGCGGTAGTTGAAAACCCCTACCAGGTCGTTGGGGCTGTCGAGTGCCACCCATCCGCTAATGACTAAAGCAGTGCCACTGTCGGAGACGACATTGAGGCGCGTGTCGCATTGAGGAGGATAGTTGCCGTTGCCTCCGGGGTCCTGCACCACGACGCTTTCGCCTGGCCGTAGGCGCACTGTCATGCTGCCCAACTGTGGCAGCTCTATGGTGTCCTGGGTGTCCTGCGCCGCCAGCCTCCCCCCTGCCAGCATAGCAAAGACAATGATTATGACTACGCGTTTCAGCATAACGTTTTTTTTATAATTCTATAGTGTACTTCAAAACCCAAAAAAGTTTTATTTTTTTTTCAATAGCTATGCCCATCCCGCCCATTAACCCCATTAACCCCATTAACCCCATAAAACCCATAAAAAAAGGGACACCCCTCGGGCATCCCTTTGCAGCAAACTAATGATTCCTTATTCGCTCTTCACCGTGGCGCGGCGGTTTTGTGCGCGGCCTTCCTTGGAGGCGTTGCTGTCGGCGGGGTAGGCCTCGCCCTTGCTTTCGCACTTGATGTTCTGGGCGGGGGCGCCCCACTCCACCATCTTGCGCTTCACAGCGTTGGCGCGTTTGTAGCCGATCTTGCGGTTGTTCCTTTTGGTGCCCACGTTGTCGGCATATCCGGTCACCACCACACGAATCGTGGTGTCGGCCTGCATTGCCGAGCAGAGGTTGCGGAGCTTGGCCTCCGTGGCCTCGTCGGTCAGCGGGCGGCGGCTGTTGAAGTCGAAATAGACCGTGATGCCCTCCTCGTCAGTCTGGACGTAGGTCTGCGCGCCCCGCGAATTCTGCGCGCCCTGGCTGGCGGGCTGCATGTTCTGCGCCGGCTGCATGTTCTGCGTCGGCTGCTGCTGGGCGTTGCGCGTAGCGGCCTGCTCGCTCTCGGCCTTCTTCTGGGCGGCCTTCACGGAGGCCAGCTCGTCAGCGGCTTTCTTCTGGGCTGCCTTCATGGCTGCCAGATCCGAGGCCATCTGCGTCATGGCCTGGTTGTCGGCAGGCTGCAGGGTGGCCGCCTGGTCGGCGGGGGCTTTGGGCTGTTTGCGGCCCAGGGCGAAGTTGAGGCCCAGGCTCACGCCCACCTCATAGTAGCCCATCTTCTCCACCTGCGCCGAGGTGGAGGGTTGCGTGGCGCTGTAGGTGGCTTTGGGGCTCAGGGCGTAGATGTCCACGTCGTTGTCGGTCTTGTGGGCTATGGGGGCATAGCGTCCGAAGACGCCCAAGGCCAGGCTCGTGGCGTCGCCGATGGGGAAATTGTAGCCCGCCTCGGCGGCGAGGAGGCAGTAGAAAGGCTTGCTCATGTCGGCGTTCTTCACGCTACGCTCCGTGGTGCCGCTGAGGGTCATGGGCACGGGGGTGGTG
>JAFSQF010000029.1 GCA_017446745.1 Bacteroidales bacterium | reverse complement strand
GAGGTGCGTACGCGGACGCAGTAGTTGCCGCCCTGGGGGAAGGTGTGGTGTGCCGAGCCGCCGGTGTAGGTGCCCACGAGCGACTGCTCGGTGGGTTGGGTCGTGCTGTAGAAGCGCCACTGGGTGATGTTGGTGTCGACCAGGTCGCTGTCGCGCGGGCTATAGGGTGTCATGCTGAGGTCGCGCAGGGTGATGTCGCCGTCGCATCCCAGGATTGTGTCGACAATGAGGGTGGGCTTAGTGTTGCCCACGTCGGTATAGATTTTTGATACAACGTCGTAGGTGGAGTTCATGCGGGTGGTCATCTTGCACATGAAAGTGTTCTGCGTCATGGTGTCGCCATTGGTGTGGATGAATTGGTTTATATTGGCGTTGAGGATAGAGTCGGTCTGGCCTTCAATGAGTTGGTAGCTGTCGTCGCTGGTGCGAGGTGTACCGTTGAGTTTTCCTGTCTTGCTGCGGTACCAGGCGTAGCTTATGGCGCCTTTCGGTGCTTTGATCTCTGCCACCACATCGGTCTCGCCGGCGGCGCAGCCGTTGGCGCGCAGCGCCATGGGTTGGCATTCGCCGGCCACGTAGCAATAGGCGTAATGACCACTGGCGGCACAGTCGCTCGAAACAATCTTTATGCGTACGCGTTGATAAAGAAGTTTGCTAAGGTTGATGATGACCTTGCGCCAGTCGAGATAAAGGTTGCCGCTTCCGCCAACCGAGAAAGGTGCATAGTTGGTGGAGCCCTGTACGGGTGTGACCTGGATGTAGCACAACGTGTCGCCCATAGCCAGTTGCCAGTTGTTGCTGCCGGGACTGGTTTGCTTCTCTACCGAGATGTAGAACTCCGGATTTGAGGCCGCTTCATGCAAGGCATTCTCAAGCGACATGCAGAACCAAATGGTTATTAGTGCATTGTTGTTATTCACGTCAAATTCATAAGTCAACATTTCGGCTTCTGCACCCACACAGGGATTGCCAAGGCGTATTGAGCTGGTGAACGACGGGTCGGGGGGGAGAAATGTCAGGTTGTTGTTGGTGAGCGGGTCGGTGCCTGAGTTGCAAATAACAAATCTGTTCGTCGGACTGGGCAGCGAGCCGGTCGAATAGCAGCTCCCTGACGACTGTGTGGTGGATAGATTAGCGGCAGGGATAGTGGTGCTGAAAGTGGCGCCCAGATTGGTGCATGTGCTTACTGTGTTGCCTTTTGTGCCGGTATATCCGGTCCAGATGGCGTTGACGGTGCCGCCCGTGAGGGTGAAATTGCTGGGGTTTTTCAAGCCGGGGCAATTGGGGTTTTGCGACATCACGACAGAGAAGCCCAACAGGGCAAGACAGAAGAGAAGAAACGATTTATTCATGGTATGCTGTTTTTTTACGTGTCAGAAAGGTGCTTTTTGTGTTCTTTAATATATAGTCGCAAAAAACGCCTCTTTTGTTGCGTGGCAGCCCCGAAATTTTTATTAAATAAAGTTAAAAAAGACGAAGAGCCGCGCGAGGCGGCTCTTCGTAAGGTGCTGTAGAATAGTGATATATTAATTCTCGCTATTTTCAGCGTTTTTCTCCAGTTCTTCCTTCAAGTTGGCAAGGACATCGAGGTCGCCAAGGGTGGTTTTCTCGAGGGTGTCGTTGATTTTCTTGACGGTTTTCTTGGTGGCGCGCTCTTTCTTGGCCTCGTCGTCGCCGCCACGCACATCGCCGTCGGCCATATCCTGGTTCAGACGGGTGTGAGAGACGATGATTTTCTTGTTGTCTTTCGAGAACTCGATGACCTTGAAGTCGAGGGTCTCGCCCATCTTGGCGCGGCTCTTGTCGGCTTTCTCGAGGTGGCGCATCGGGGCGAAGCCTTCTACGCCGTAGGGGAGGGTGACGGTGGCACCCTTGTCGTTCATGGCGCTGATGGTGCCCTGATGGACGCTGCCCACGGTGAAGATGCTCTCGTAGACATCCCAAGGATTCTCCTCGAGCTGCTTGTGGCCAAGGCTGAGACGACGGTTCTCGGCATCGACTTCGAGGACGACGACGTCAATCTTGTCGCCGATCTTGGTGAACTCGGCGGGATGCTTGATTTTCTTGCTCCAGCTGAGGTCGCTGATGTGGATGAGGCCGTCGACACCTTCCTCAAGCTCGACGAAGATGCCGAAGTTGGTGAAGTTGCGCACCGTGGCGGTGTGCTTGCTGCCCACGGGGTATTTCTCGGCGATGGCCAGCCACGGGTCGGGCATAAGCTGCTTGATGCCGAGGCTCATCTTGCGCTGCTCGCGGTCGAGGGTGAGGATGACGGCCTCTACCTCGTCGCCCACTTTCATGAAGTCCTGGGCACTGCGCAGATGCTGGCTCCAGCTCATCTCGCTGACGTGGATAAGACCCTCCACGCCGGGCACGATCTCGACGAAGGCACCGTAGTCGGCAAGGACTACGACTTTGCCCTTCACGTGGTCGCCTTCCTTCAGGTTGGGGTCGAGGGCATCCCACGGGTGAGGAGTGAGCTGCTTGAGGCCGAGGGCTATGCGGCGCTTGGCCTCGTCGAAGTCGAGGATAACGACATTGATCTTCTCGTCGAGGTGGACGATCTCCTCGGGATGGGAGATGCGGCCCCAGCTGAGGTCGGTGATGTGGATAAGACCATCCACGCCGCCGAGGTCGACGAACACGCCGTAGCTGGTGATGTTCTTGACCACGCCTTCCAGCACCTGACCTTTCTCGAGGTGGCTGATAATCTCGGCTTTCTGGGCCTCGATCTCGTCCTCGATGAGGGCTTTGTGGCTGACAACGACGTTCTTGTATTCATGGTTGATCTTGACGACCTTGAATTCCATGTTCTTGTCGACGAAGACATCGTAGTCGCGGATGGGCTTGACGTCGATCTGCGAGCCGGGCAGGAAGGCCTCGATGTTGTCGAACACGGTGACGATGAGACCGCCTTTGGTGCGGCTCTTGACGTAGCCGGTGATGATTTCCTGGTTTTCGTAGGCTTCGTTGACGCGCTCCCACGACTTGAGGATGCGTGCTTTCTTGTGGCTGAGCATGAGCTGGCCATTGGCATCTTCCTGGCTTTCGACGTAGACTTCGATTTTGTCGCCGGCCTTGAAGTCGGGATTGTAGCGCAGCTCGGAGGCGGGGATGACGCCGTCCGACTTGAATCCGATGTTCACCACGGCCTCACGGTCGTTCAAAGAAACGATGGTACCTTCAATGACTTCCTGTTCGGTGAACTGGTTAAAGGTTTTTTCGTAGGCTGCACTTTGACGGTCGATTTCTTCCTGGTTGCTCTTCTCGGTTTTGCTGTCGATGGCACCCCAATCGAAATCCTCTAACGGTTTGACATCTTTATAGTTCATAAAGATAAAAAATGGTTGTTTTTATGGTCCCTGCCGACCGGTTAGACATAAGTTAACCTCCTGTGTTCTATCGTATTGACAGGCATACGACCCCACAGTAGTGAACTGCAAAGATACACAATAATCCGTAATCCTCCAAAAAAATGTGTTGCGTCGTTGCCGTTGCGTCGGATTTGCCGTTGCGTCGGATTTGCAATCCGACGCAAAATAATATAAGGATTTTTAATCCGCCAAAAATAAATCCGCCAAAAATCCGCCCCAAAATCCGCCCCAAAATCCGCCCCCCAATTCCTCTAAACTACTACCACATCTAGTATTCCTTTCCCTCCAGCATAGTCTATCGCTGAGCTATACTTGTAATGCTCCGGCTCAGAGACTATCTCTCGCCTCACAGGATTCATGTGTATATAGTTGATTTTTTGGCGCAGGAATTCCTCAGAAGATATGTCTTCCCTATAGTATCCTTCCTGCCAAAAACGGAAATCTTTTATTTTCTTGTCGTTGGCTCCGGCGAACCAAAACCGGTTCATCATCCATTCTGTGCGACTTTCCTCAGGGTTGTTGTTTATGGCGTCAATTATTTTTTTGCTGGTGAATTTCTTGAAGTCGCGTATCACATTCGACAATTCCAGGACCTCTTGTTCGTAGGACAGTGTACGGTCGAGAGCCACAATCAAATGCAAGTGGTTGCTCATCAGCACCCATGAATAAATGACGAGCCCCTTGTTTGTTTGACAGTAACTTAACGAATCGATGAGAATATGGTTATATATGGGGCGTGTGAATACATCAACCCAGTCTACCACGGTGGTTGTTATGAAATAAACGGTTTTGGTTAGGAAATGATATTGCATAAAATATTAACGCCGAAAAGTGTTGAAAATTGTATGGCGGATGGCGGATTGCAAATCCTTATAATATATTGCGTCGGATTACAAATCCGACGCAACAGATGGCAAATCCTTATAAGTAAGCGGTCAAATTTAATTGACATTTATGATAATTCACGGGCATTTACCGGCATTCACGTTCTATAAATATTATTTATGGTAATTGCTGGTCATTTATGGTAATTGCTGTTCAAAGAAAATGAAAGTTAATTTAGGT
>JAFSQF010000028.1 GCA_017446745.1 Bacteroidales bacterium | reverse complement strand
GGGCGGTATATTACATATTCAGGTTTCGCATGTATGCGAAATAAGATATTAAGTCGCCTATGGCGAGAAATCTTACAAATCTAGTCAAATCAAACAGATAAATATTGAAAGATTTGAAAGGATTTGCGAGATTTCTGTCGCGAAGCGACACTCATTATCATCAACATAGAACTTGCTGTCGCCTACATCCTTCATCCTTTCAATGCGACGGACGGCAAGGAGACCTTCGCATTCTGCGAAGGTGTAACTTTTATTGGCGAAGCTGGGAAGCTTCGCCTCCTACAGTCGGGATTCCTATCCCGACCAATGCAACGACACCCCACCACGTCGCATTGGTCAGGCTGAGAAGCTTGACTTCCTACTATTTCTTTATGATTTTTTGGATTGTGGAGCCGGAGGGGGTGGTGCAGCGGAGCAGGTAGATGCCGTTGGGGAACGACGAGAGGTCGAGGCTGTTGTCCTTGGTGGTCAGCAGTTGGCGGCCAGAGATGTCGAGGAGCTCGATATGCTGCAGGGGCTGGCTGCTGCTGATAGTAAGGAGGCCGTCAGTGGGGTTGGGGTAGACACTGACGGTGGTTTCTTGAGCGGTGCTGATGCCTTCGGTGTGGAGGCGTGAGATGCTGATGCTGTCGATAATGATGCCGTTGGTGGTTCGGGCACCGGTCCAGTAGAAGTCGAGGCGCACGGTGTCGCCCTCGGCGACGGAGAACTGCAATGAGCGGTTGTTCCATAGGTCGTTGGTGATGGTGTCGGCGAAGGAGAGGGTGTCGATGGTGAGGGTGTAGCCCGCCGGACTGTTGGTTTTGAACCTGCGGGTTTGCCATGCGAGGGAGTAGGTGCCGGGCTTGACGATGTAGGGCGAGAACATGTGGTCTTGGCTGGTGCCGCTATAGGGGGCCATGACCACGGCAGAGTAGTTGCCCACGATGCCCGTGGTGTCGTAGATAGACCATGAGTAGGTCTGGTCGCTGGTTGTGGTGGCGCTCCAGCCGGTGGCAGCCTCGTCGAAAGTCTGGTAGTAAGGGAATTCGCGGATAAAGCAGAACATGTCGTCGTCGTTTGCCGGGGGCTGTACGCCTATGAGCATCTGTTGCAGGTTGGTGAAATCGTAGGTGCCTGTCCCGCCGCCGGTGCCGCCCATGCCAGGGGCCAGGTGCGAAAGTAGGTAGTAGCCGTCGCCGGTGCCGCTCCAACCCCAGTTGAAGCAGAAGCGGTTGTCGTCGTCGTAGGCGTGGCACACGAAGCAGTGTCCGCCCGAGGCGGCATCGCCGCCGGCGTAGATGATGGGACGACGTGCATCGAGCTCAGCGCGTACCATGGCAGTCCAGATGCTGTCGTCGAAACGGATACGGTCCATGCCGCGGGCACGGTTGGAATAGCCGAAATAGTTGATCATGCCGTTGAGGGTATGGCCGTAGCACATCAGAGGGATATTGTGGATGAAAGCGCCGCTGCCGCCTTCCCAGGCAGACCCGTAGATCATGTCGGAGGCCACGCCGCAGTGGTACATCAGGGTGGCCACGGCGGCTATCTCCGCGTCGGAGGAGTAGTAGTCAAGAGTGTCGGGCATATTGCGCCAGTCGTAGGAGGTGTTGCCGAAGTTGGCGAACTGGGTGCCGAAGCCGCTGCCGTAGCCGCTGATGGAGTAGGAGTAGTAGGAGTGGGTGTCGAAGCCTGTGGCGGGGTATTCCCAGTATTTCATCACCTGAGCCATGGCTGTGGCCACACATCCCGTGGCAGCACGCGAGGCGTACCAACCGCTTCCCGACGAGGGGCAGGAGTCGTTGTAGGGCTCTTCCTGGTCCCATTTGGTGGTGATCATGGGTGCCATGACGTTGAGGGGGCGTGGGGCTTCAGAGCCTTGCACGAGGTGGTCCCAGCGGTTGCTGAGCTCCGCCGATTGGGCGATGCGGCGGCTGCGGCACCATGCAATTTGCTGCTGCCATCCGTCGAGCCACCATGCCATCTGTGGCCCTATGCTGTCGCCGCGCGAGGGGTTGTTTTCGAACGAATAGGCCAGTACAGGTTCCACGCAGTCATCGGCGGCCACGATGACGAAGCCGCGCCGGTCGGCAGGACGGAATATAAAGAAAGCATCCCACTGTGGCGTGTTTACAAGCGTCATGGGAGCGGTGAGCTCTGCCATGCCCTTGTCGTGGTGAGCGTTCCAGAAATTGAAAGCCACCCGTGCGGCGGTTTGTTGGTCGACGGGATTGGCGTTGAGCAGGATGGGGAAAAGGAGTGCAAGAGATAAAAATAGTTTCTTCATTGTAAGTTTGTTTAATTTTCTGAGTTAACGGAGAGATGATTTTTTTATTACACGATATAATTTTTTAACAATAATTACGTTTTTCAGTGTTCATAATAGAGATTTTGTTATGTCGCCTGTTGTTGTAGGAATATTGTTGCCTTTGTTGGGCACCATGCTTGGGTCGGCCTTTGTGTTTTTTATGCGCAAGGACATTCCCGACCGATTGCAGAAGAGCCTGCTGGGATTTGCCAGCGGAGTGATGGTGGCCGCGAGTGTGTGGTCGCTGCTGATACCCTCCATTGCTATGTCGGGCGAGCGTGTGGTGCCGGCGGCGGTGGGCTTTCTGGCCGGTATGGCCTTCCTGCTGTTGCTCGACGAGGTTACGCCGCACCTTCATTTAGGCTCGGAGAGTGCCGAGGGGCCTCGGAGTCGTCTGTCGCGCACCGCCATGTTGGCCTTGGCGGTCACCATCCACAACCTGCCGGAGGGTATGGCCGTAGGCGTAGTCTTTGCCGGCGAAGAGCAGGGGCTGACGCTTAGTGCCGCCCTTGCCGTGTCGATAGGAATAGCGTTGCAGAACATACCCGAGGGGGCCATTATCTCGATGCCGATGCATGCCGAGGGCAACAGTAGGTGGCACTCGTTTGTGATTGGGACGCTGAGCGGAGTGGTGGAGCCAGTGGGTTCGGTGGCCATACTGTTGTTGGCATCGCTGCTTGGAGTGGCGTTGCCCTACCTGCTTGCTTTTGCTGCCGGGGCAATGATGTATGTGGTGGTGGAAGAGCTGATTCCGGAGATGTCGCAGGGCAAACACACCAATCTTTCTACCATAGGTTTCGCCATGGGGTTTGTGCTGATGATGGTGATGGATGTGGTGTTGGGATAGTTCCCGACGGATGGTACGAGGGGCTATTATATGGTCTATGTATGATTAGCAGGCCATTCCGGCGGCGTGGCCGGTGCTGAAAGCCAGCTGTAGGTTGTAGCCGCCGGTGTCGGCGTCGAGGTCGAGGACTTCGCCTACGATATAGAGGTTCTTCACGATGCGCGATTCCATGGTTTTGGGGTTCACCTGTTTGAGTTCTACGCCGCCTTGAGTGACGATGGCCTCCTCGAACGAGCCGGTGCCGGTCAGCGTGAAGCTGAAGTCTTTGAGGAAAGCGAGCAGTCGCCGGCGTTCGGTGCCGCTGATTTGGTTGAGACGTTTATAGTATTCGATGTGTAGGTTTTGCAGAGCCAGGGGGACCATCTCGGCGGGGAGCCAGAGGCGTAGGGCATCGTGGAAGAGGCGAGAACCGTTTTGGTCGAGGTCGGTGATGATTCGTTTGTCGAGTGTGGCGCTATCTACGGCGGGCTTGAGGTCAAGATGAGCCGTGATGTGTTCGCCGCGGTGCAGAGGCGCTGTGGCGCTGCGGCTGGCGGAGAGGACTATGGGGCCGGCGATGCCGTTCTCGGTGAAAGTCATCTCGCCGAAGAGGTTGCAGAGGCGTTTGCCGCCGGCGTCGATGAGGGAGAGTCCCACATTTTTCAGCACGAAACCTACCAGGTCGCGAGGTATTGCGATGTCGGTGACGAGGTTTACGAGGGCCGGGTAGAGTGGTGCGACGTTGTGGCCGCACAGCTTTGCGAAGCGGTAGCCGTCGCCCGTAGAGCCTGTGAGGGGGTAGCTCATGCCGCCTGTGGCGAGGATGACGCTTGGGGCACGCAGCGTAGTGCCGTCGGCAAGTCTTACGCCGTGGGCTCCGCCGTCCTCCACCACAAGGCCGGCCACGCGGCATTGTTTGCGGATGTCGACGTTGGGCATCCGCTCGAGGGTGGTGATGAGAGCCAGGAAGATGTCGAGCGACTTGCCGCTTTTAGGATAGACACGGCTGCCACGTTCCACCACGAGAGGCACGCCGAGGGACTCGAAGAGCTCCATGAGCTGGGTGTTGAAGAACGTTGCGAAGCTGTTTTGCATGAAGCGGGCATTAGGCGAGGGCTGCTGAGGGTTGGCAGCCACCGGGCCCACGTGGAGCAGGAAGTCCTTGAGCGAAGAGGTGTTGGTGAGGTTGCAGCGGCCCTTGCCGGTGATGCGTAGCTTCAGACCCGGCTGTTGCATCTTTTCCAGTAGCAGCACCTCCTTGCCGCGTCGTGCTGCGGTAAGGGCGGCCATCATGCCGGCGGCTCCGGCTCCTATGATTATAACGTCGGCCATGAGGAATGTGTAATGTAGAATGTGAAATGCGGAATATTAAGCAATAATTAAATAATAAGTGGCTGACCTAAATTAACTTTTATTTTCTTTGAACAGCAATTACCATAAATGACCAGCAATTACCATAAATAACATTTAGGAAGGGTTGCTATCGAGCGATGTCGCCAATGTCTTCTGGGTGGATGCAGAGGACGGGGATTTGGGAATGGTGGACAATCTGTTGTGCGTTGGTGCCCAGGAAGAGGCGTGCCAGGAGGCGGTCCTGTTCGGTGTTGATGACCACGAGGTCGGCATGGATGGATGTGGCGTAGTCGAGAACGGTCTTGGAGTAGTCCTCGTAGCGTCGTCCGCAGCAAGAGTATGGGATGTTCTCTTTGGCGAAGAACTCCTCCACCTGTTTTAGGTAGGTGCGGAGGGTTAGGGCGTCCTGTGCTGTCTCGATAAGGCCGAGGATATGTACTTTGGAGCCGAAGATTTTGGCCATCTGAGCTGCCGGAGGCACTTTCTGACGGGAGTTGGCATTGATGCGAATAGGGACGACGATATGTTCGAGACTTTTATGGAAGTCGAAGCCTTCGCGTATGGTGAGGGTGGGGCAGGGGGCTTCCTGCACTATGCGCACTGCCGTGGAGCCCATCCAATATTTCTCGAAGCCGGAGGCTCCATTGGTGCCGATGACAATCATAGGAGCGTCTTCGCGGCGAGCCTCGTCGCCTATGGCATTGGCCACCTTGCCGCTGAGGACCACAGAGGTTATGGTGCCGTGGAGCAGCTTAGGAGCGGTGTCGTTGCAGAGCGAGGCCAATTTCTCGAGGGCCAGGTGCTCCGTCACTTCCATCTGCTCGCTGCTGAGCAGCTTTTTGGGTTTCTTCACCCAGATGAGGCGTATCCCGGTGCGTAGTTTGTTGGCGATGTCGACGGCAATTTCGAGGGCTACAAAGGAGCCTTTGGAGAAGTCTGTTCCTACGATTACTGATTTCATTTTATATTTCTTGCTGAGTATTATGTTGTTCGAACCTTTATTTAAATATTGAGAACGCGATATGTGATGTTTTATTATGTGCCGGAGAAAAAAACATGATATTAGTACAATAAATAATGTGTTTGTGTCGTTTTAAATGCGTTTTTATCATCATGTAAAAAGCTTTTTAATCGATGAACGAAAATTTAGATGCCACGGGCAACAGCCAGAGTGCCAAGGAACGAGAGGTGGAGCGAGCGCTGAGGCCTAAGGCTTTCGACAACTTTGCCGGCCAGCAGCAGGTGCTCGACAATCTGCGTATCTACGTGCAGGCAGCGAAGACGCGAGGCGAGTCGCTGGACCATGTGCTGCTCCATGGCCCCCCGGGGCTTGGTAAGACCACCCTCTCGCATATCATTGCCAACGAATTGGGTGTTAACATGAAGATGACCTCAGGCCCCGTGCTCGACAAGCCGGGCGACTTGGCTGGCTTGTTGACGTCGCTGGGGCAGAACGACGTGCTTTTCATCGACGAGATCCACCGCCTGTCGCCCATCGTAGAGGAGTACCTTTATTCGGCCATGGAAGACTACCGGATAGACATCATGATAGAGTCTGGCCCGGCGGCGCGCAGCGTGCAGCTGAACCTAAAGCCCTTCACCTTGGTGGGGGCCACCACCCGGTCGGGAATGCTCACGGCGCCGTTGCGAGCACGCTTTGGCATCACCTGCCGGCTGCAGTACTATGACGCCGAGACGCTTATGAAGATAGTGAACCGCTCGGCGACACTGCTTGGCGTGAAAATCACCAGCGAATCGGCTCTTGAGATAGCGCGGCGCAGCCGTGGCACCCCGCGAATCGCCAACCTGCTGTTGCGTCGTGTACGCGACTTTGCCCAGGTGAAAGGCGACGGGACGATAACACTCGACATAGCACGCTACGCCTTGCAGGCACTGAATGTGGATCGCAACGGGTTGGACGATATGGATATACGTATCCTGACAACCATTATTGACAAGTTCCGTGGCGGTCCTGTAGGTCTGGGCACCATAGCCACCGCCGTGGGGGAAGATTCAGGAACGATAGAAGAGGTCTATGAGCCATATCTCATTCAGGAAGGCTATATTATGCGCACCCCACGAGGTCGCGAGGTGACGCAGTTGGCCTATCAGCATCTGGGTCGCTTCCGCACCTCGGGGCCGCAGTCGGAGTTGTTCTGAACGGAAGAGGATGAATATGTGGGCGTTGGCTATAGAGTGCCAATAAGTGGCTGACCTAAATTAACTTTCATTTTCTTTGAACAGCAATTGCCATAAATGACCAGCAATTACCATAAATAATATTTATAGAACGTGAATGCCGGTAAATGCCCGTGAATTATCATAAATGTCAATTAAATATGACCGCTTAAGTAATCGTGCAATAATAGTTTACATATTGGGATGCTATTTGGATTATTATATATAATATTTTTTTCTCCGCTTCGCTATCGAAAGCTTCACTGGAGCTTTCTTCACACCTACGGGGCTCAATGTAACTGCCTGGTTTATACCGTGGGCTTTCGCCCACGGCTAATATATTTAGTTCTCCGCTTCGCTATCGAAAGCTTCACTGGAGCTTTCTTCACACCTACGGGGCTACGAAAAGTGGTAATTTAATTTTGAACAGTTATTTATTTAATTAAACAATTAACACATATATGAGGACGATTATCAAGAACATAAAAGAGTTGGTGCAGGTAGAGCGCCAGCCTAAGTTGCGCGTGTGTGGTACAGACATGGCGCATATAGAGACCATCAAGGAGGCTTACCTCATAATTGATGACGACAAGATTGCCGGTTTCGGCCCTATGAGCGAGCTTGGCGAGCAGCATGCCGACAACGAGGTCGACGCCACCGGGCGCATGGTGTTCCCCACTTTCTGCGACTCGCACACCCACATGGTCTATGCCGGCAGCCGCGAGATAGAATATATCGACAAAATCCGTGGCCTTTCCTACGACGAGATTGCCAAGCGTGGCGGAGGTATCCTCAATTCCGCCAAGCGTGTTCAGGAGGCCAGCGAGGAGCAGCTCTTCGAGGATGCCTTGCAACGCTTAGATATGATGGCGCGCTATGGTACCGGAGCTGTGGAGATTAAGTCGGGCTATGGCATGACCACCGAGGCGGAGATGAAGATGCTGCGCGTCATACGCCGTTTGAAGGAGGCCTCGCCCCTGACAATCAAGTCAACCCTGCTGGGTGCCCATGGTATTCCTATGGAGTACAGGGGACGGCAGGAGAAATTCGTAGACCTGGTTATTGAAGAGATGATTCCTCAGGCCGCCGCCGAGGGTTTGGCCGACTATATCGACGTGTTCTGCGACCAAGGTTTCTTCACGGTGGAGGACACGGAGCGCATGCTCGAGGCCGGAGCCCGGTATGGCATGCGTCCGAAAATCCATGCCAACGAGATGGCCTGTTCGGGAGGTATACAGGTGGCAGTGAAGTGGGATGCCCTGTCGTGCGACCACCTGGAGTATACCGGCGACGCCGAGATAGAATGCCTGCTGCATTCCGCGACGATGCCCACGGTGCTGCCGGGAGCAGCTTTCTTCCTCAATATGCAGCATGCGCCGGTGCGCAAGATGATGGATGCCGGCCTGCCTGTGGCCATGGCGTCGGACTACAACCCCGGCTCGTCGCCTTCGGGCAATATGCAGCTGATAGTGTCGTTTGCCTGCGTCAACTACCGCATGGTGCCTGAGGAGGCCATCAACGCCACCACCATCAACAGCGGCTATGCCATGGGCGTCAGTGACGTGCTGGGAAGCATAGCGGTGGGTAAGCTGGCCAATTTATACATCACCAAACCGATACCCACTTTCGAATATATGCCCTACGCCTATGGTGAGAACAAGGTGGAGCAGGTTTATATCAAAGGTCGTCGTATATGATTGATGTAGAGAATGTCTGCAAGTCGTATGGGCAATTGGAGGTGCTGAAGAATGTGTCGCTGCACATCGCCGAAGGCGAGGTGGTGAGCATCGTGGGAGCCTCTGGGGCGGGCAAGACGACGTTGCTTCAGATAATGGGCACGCTGGACCGCGCCGACAGCGGACGTGTAGTGGTACGCAACACCGATGTCACTAAGTTGGGCGACAAGGAGTTGGCAGTATTCCGCAACCGCAATATAGGCTTTGTATTCCAGTTCCACAACCTGCTGCCGGAGTTCACGGCGGCAGAGAATGTGTGCATGCCGGCTCTTATTGGCGGCACTGGGATGGACGAGGCACGGAGTAGGGCTATGGAACTGCTTGACTTCTTGAATCTTCGCGACCGTGCGGAGCATAAGCCGGCGGCCTTGTCGGGAGGCGAGCAGCAGCGTGTGGCCGTGGCACGAGCGCTGATGAACCACCCCGCCGTAGTCCTTGCCGATGAGCCGTCGGGCAACCTCGACTCGGTGCATGCTCGCGAACTGCATGAGCTGTTTTTCCGCCTCCGCGAACGCTACAATCAGACGTTCGTGATAGTTACCCACAACCAAGAGCTCGCGGCAATGTCCGACCGCATAATAACCATCAAGGATGGAGGCGTAGAGTACTGATTTCTGTGAAAGCAAACGGGTGGGGTTATCGCAAAAGGGTTTTAATGTTTAGCAATAAGAAAAAAATAAGTTGATACAATCAGACATTCAAAATAAAATAAGCTTGTTATTTTTTTACTGTTACTTAATATATTTATTCTCCGCTTTGCTATCGAAATATCCACTGGATATTTCTTCACCCCTACGGGGCTCAGATTAATAGAGTATTTCGATTCCCGTGGGCTCGCGCCCACGGCTAATATATGCCG
>JAFSQF010000027.1 GCA_017446745.1 Bacteroidales bacterium | reverse complement strand
TTTGTCTACGAATTAACACGAATTACACGAAATTTCAGGCCAGGAAACGTCAAATGTAGAAAACGATTTATTCGCAAGCGAAATGAATTTACACGAATTATAGTTACGTTTCGATAGCACCATCATTACACCTTATTTTTTTGTCGTTACTATACTCGCAGAGGATATTTGCTTTTTCAACGGCGAAGCCTGCACTCTCCGAGACTGAGATGTCACATCTCATTTCACCAATTCTTCGGCTGCGACTTGGCGATAAAGCGCGCCCAAAATGTTAAAAAATATATAAATAATGTTAAAAAATAAACTTTTTGGGGGGCGTTATGCTACTTATAGGGATGATACGAAAAGTTCCTTTTTGAGGTGCCGTTTTCTCGCCTCAGCATACGAGCGAGCTCGTCTGCATTCGGCTTATCGAAAACGTTTTTCAGCGTTCCTTGTCATAGAAGCCCGCAATGGGCTCGGTTAAGAAAATCCTTTCCGGCAGAGTGTGAAGATTAAAGTTGAACATGGAGAGTTGAAAGTTGAAAACGGGGTTGCAACCGCCTGGCTCACCGACCTCACCGGCCGCCGCGAGGAAGTGCGTCTCACCCCCGACGGCCCCGGGCAGTACTCGTTGGATTTAACCTCCCGCCCCCAAGCCACCTATCTCCTCACCCTCACCACGATTGGCGGCAAGACGCATACCATAAGACTAATGAAAATGTCAGACATATTCTCACGATGAAACCAATCAAGATTATTATGCTATCACTCCTGATGTTTGGCATCGGTGTGCCGTGCGGAGCTCAGAGTGTTGTCAACAGAATGCTGGGGACGGACTTTTGGATGATGTTCCTGAAACAATTAGAAGGGATCGTTGAAAACGAAGTGTCTGTCGGCTGCTTTTTTGTACTGACTGCCACCGAGGAAAGTAGTGTCATAATAAGTAATTCAGGTGGCTGGGATACGATGGTGATTGTTCCTGCAGATGGAGTTTTACGTGTGTCTGTTCCCGACGACCAATCGCCAACATACCATTTCGGTGCGCTGATAGAGAACAGAGGTTGGCATATACAGTCTACAACACCTATATCGGTCACTGCCCACAACCACTTGATTGCCAGTCACGATGCTACGACAATTATGCCCACCGATGCTTTAAGCTGCGACCATATGGCTATGGTTTATCAAACGACTCCTAACGGGCCTCAAGTGGGAATCGTAGCTCCGTATGACAATACAAATGTTCAGATAGTTTTTGATAGGAATCTTTGCAGCTTAGACAGTGTTATATATAATGCCGGAGACACACTGGAACTGCAGTTGATGAGCGGTCAGACCTGCCTGTTGCGCAATGCAGGATTGAACTCCAGCCTGGTGCCGTGGGTGACAGGAGATGTCGATTTGACCGGTACGCGCATTCGCAGTAGCAAGCCTGTTGCAGTATTTCAAGGCAATAATGCGAGTTGTGTTCCACGCTCCTGTGGCGTGGCTGCAGACCATTTGTATGACCAGTGTAAGCCCGTTGAATACTGGGGGACCCATTTTGTATTCAATCCTGTCATTAAACGTCAGCGAAGTCGACCGGATTATCCGCCAGTTACCTATTATAACTATGGGGATATTGTGCGGGTGTTGGCTTTGGAAGATGGATGCCGTGTGAGTTTGGATGGACAAGAGGTGACGACATTGCAATCTGGTGGATTCTATGATTTTGTTTTTACTGATCAGTATTCATCGTTGCCTCATAATATGGACTTTCATCAATCTCATTGTGTTGAAATTACCGCCACTTCGCCGGTTATGGTCGGCTACTTCATTACGGGGAATTTTTTCGGTGGTCATCCGGGCGACCCTGCGTTTATGACTATACCGCCAATTGAGAATGGTGTAGACCACGCTATTTTCCATCCTTACAATACGCGACTTGTTACACAACATTGGATGAATATAGTATGTCAGTCGGTGTTTGCCTCGCAAATCACCCTTGACGGCGTGAATATCAGTAGTCAGTTCATTTCAACAGCCAACGGCTATAGTTATGCACGTATTCCGGTGTCGGACACCACCCATACGCTCGATGCTGCCGATGGACACTTCATTGCTTGGCTCTACGGGTTGGGAGATCAAGAAAGTTATCTGCACGCTGTTGCCTTGAATACAGTAAACAAGGCATACAATGTATGGGCACAACGGCACGACGCCTGCGTTGGCGACACTGTCACGGTAAGTTTTTTAAAGTATGCCGACAGCCTGTCGTCCGTATGGTACATTGACGGTAATCTGGCTGGAATAGCGATGGACACAATGAACGTAGCATTCGACAGTGCCGGCACGCATCAGATAATGACTGTTATAACTCCAATAGGCGACACGGTATATACTTATATTAACGTTCAAAAGTATCATACAACACATTCAATCGAGACAATATGCTCTGGTGGGTCCTATGACTGGCGCGATCTAACACTAACTATGGCTGGAAACTACTATGACACAGTGTTTGGAATGGGAATATGCGACACTATCTTGGCTCTGCATCTCAATGTTACGCCACCGCCTGTTAGCACATTATACGACACTCTGTGCCAAGGCGACACATACACTTGGCGCGGAAGGACGCTTAACGAAGAGGGCGAATACGCCGACACGCTGTCAAATGCCGTCGGGTGCGACTCTGTTCTGGCTCTGAGTTTGTACTTGCGCCCCTATCCGGAAGTCACTGTCTACGATACATTCTGCACAGGTACCGTTTACCAATGGTATTATGGTCGTTCTATTACAGCGGAGGGTACGTATGTCGATACCATAGGCGTACACGACGGCTGCGACAGCATAGTTAAACTGGAACTGTCATCTCTCGTAACGCCACAGATATCACTTGCTATATATGAGGACTGTAACAGCAAGGAATACACCATTGTATCAGCTGTGGAACCCGACGACGACATATCACCGTTTTGGTATTCTCTGCCGACTGACAGCACATTGGATGGGCAACAATGGGACAGTATTGTCATTTCTCCCATAGCCGCAACGCTCTACACCCTTGCCTTTGAGGGCCGTTGTCCTAACGACACTGTTATATTGCTGAATTCATCGGAATGGCCTGTTGCAGCGATGGAAGTGCATCCGCCAATGCTTGATTTGGACAACCTGCAACTGGTGGCGCAGGATGTAAGCCTCAATGCTACAGGGCGGACTTGGTATGCGGACGATGAAACTGCCGGATATGCCTCGACGCTGTATTATTCTGCCTCTGCTGATGCAGACAGTGTCTTGCTGACTCTTGTGGCCAACCGTGGCGAATGCACCGACACGACATCTGCCACAATACCAATCATCCATAGTGTGATATGGGCTCCCAATGCCTTCACTCCTAACAGCAATAACAACCAACGCTTTATTATTAAAGGCAATGATGTTACGATGATAGACCTGTACATCTATGCCCGTAATGGTACCCTTGTATGGCACAGCAACAATCCGTCGGAAGGATGGGACGGTACGCTTAAAGATGGGACTCCTTGTCCCCAAGCTTCATACACTTGGATATTACGCTATACCCGTAACCACCAACCGGATTTGACGCAGAAAAAGGTCGGAACAGTGACATTGCTCCGATAAAGGGCTATATAGCCAATTCGTAATAATTCTATTATAAAAGCGTTCGCTCTATGCGAAGCGCTCCTGGATTTCGTTCTTCATGAATTCGATAGCCTCGTCGGTAGGAATCTTGCTCTTGGCGCAGTTCTCGAAGATGGCGCCCGCCAAGCTCGACGGGACATTTGTGGGCATTCGCATTCTATATATGATTTGTGGTTAATTCCTGGCCAATATATGGTAATTACTGCTTCCTCCCTTGTCGGCCAAGCCTACGGCACACCACGGCTGCGACTTGGCGATAATGTGAGCCTGAAATGTCTAAAATATATAAATAGTGTTAAAAAACAAACTTTTTTGAGCCGTTGTTCTACTTATAGGTGTGACAAGAAAAGTTTTTCAGCGTTCATTGTCTATAGAAGCCCCCCAATGGGTTCGGTTAATAAAACGGATTTATGAATGAAAAAACAACACAACTATGGCAAGAAAGACCCTAACCTTTGCGCTCCTCGCGCTGCTGGCAATCGCCGCCCACGCCCAGCACTTCGATTGGGTGAAATCCTACTCCGGACAGGAACCGACGGGCAAATTCTGGAACTACATCGTCAGTTCCGTCACCGATTCCCACGGCAACACCGAAACAATCACCTACCTCAAACTCGTCAAAAAGTAAAAAAATGAAGTGGATAGGGATTGCACCCTTACAAACAATCCCTATCCCATCTCACTGAATTTATGAACAAAAAAACATAGTCAACAATGAACAAGATTAGAAAAACAAAGATTCTCCCGCCACTCCTTTTGGCGGCTCTGGCTCTTTCAATGGCGGCATGTACAAAAGAAAAATGGTTAGTCAATATTGAGTCTGGCAAATTTATCTTGTTAGACGAACCGTATGAACAAGCATATACTGGACATACTATCCGAGCCATAATTTTTGTTGAAGAAAACAATGATATATCTTACAACAGGCCATACCATATAATAGGGAATGTTCCCCGATGGGCAACAAATGACGACACAATTCTTGTGAATGCAATACTTCAAGAAAAGTATCCTCGTGATGAAATAATTGTTACCGAAATAGGTAATGTTAGTCTATACGAAATTAAAGAAATCTCAAAAAAATAACACTTGAAAAACGAACCCAAGTTCACCCCTTGCTTAATCTAACTATCCTGTCTTGAGCGATTTGGCGCTTCGGGGTTTCATGTTTGGGTACTACAGATTTTCATTTTTCGGAATAGGTAGTGGCGATAGCCGAGTTTGTCGAAGATGTCTGCCGCAGCTTTTGTGGGGAGGCTGCAAATGCGTGTTTCGACCACCTCTGTAGGAGGTCGGGCTGGGAAGCCCGACCAACGCGACAACAATACCCCATTGTCGTCGCAAAGGCGAAGCTGGGAAGCGTCGCCTCCTAATGTAGGAGGTCCGGCTTCCCAGCCCGACCAACGCTACAACAATCCCGACGCTGCATTTGTCGCAATGGCGAAGCTGGGAAGCTTCGCCTCCTAACCCAAGTTCACCCCTTGCTTAATCTAACTATCCTGTCTTGAGCGATTTGGCACTTCGGGGTTTTATGTTTGGGTACTACAGATTTTCATTTTTCGGAATGGGTAGTGGCGATAGCCGAATATGATGACATCAAGGTTATAGTATTCAATCTGACGCACCACCTGACGGCCATTCTCATTCTGAACTGTTGCATTTTTTGCAACGGTTGCCTCTCGCGACAGCTCTCCTTCGTTGTATATGTTGCTGATATGCCGTGAAATGACAGACTTGTTGCGGTCGAACAGTATTGACAGTTGGTTAAGCGTCAGCCACACCGTCTCGTCGGCCAGCTGCACGTCGAGTTGCACAACGCCGTCGCTGCTTTGGTATACGACTACAGAATCGTCTTTCGCTTTGCCTGACGGCAACATCCTTTTTATGTCGTACTCATTAGCCATATTCACTTAATATTCATATTGTTTTGTTGTTATATATTTTAATTGCAAATCAAGCATTAATTTGATTTCTATTCGTTTGTACGAAAAAAAATTATAATCACAATTTATGATGTCATACTGTTCTCGTCACTGTTTAATCAATACTCGTCACCTTCCTTACATAACGTACTTCTGCCTTGTTGGTATTCAACGCAAATTCGTCTAATGTTTTATTTCTTAATTTCTTAAATGCCCCCCAAAAAAATTTCAGGGTTAAACTTGGGTTAGGTTTCCATTGTTGATGCTTATAGCTCTCCGCAAACAAATTCCTGATAATTATCTGGATTCACCACCGTGAAGGTATGGTCGGGATAACTATTGGTGAAAGTCTCTGTCAAGCGAGGTTGTTTGGTGCTGCTCCATTTGAACTCGTAGGCGTGCAATACCCCGTCGTAATCCTCAATGTAATCTACCTCCTGCTGTTGCTTTGTGCGCCAGAAATAGCTTTTGCCATAGAATGCATTGTAGGCGTTGCGTTTCATACGTTCGCTGATAAGGTAGTTCTCCCAGAGTGCCCCTGTGTCATTGCGCAGATCCAACGGCTTGTAATCGCCCAGTATAGCGTTTCTGACACCATTATCATAGAAATATATTTTACGACTTTTTTTCAGTTCGGAACGCACGTTTCGGCTGAAAGACCGAAGGTGGAACAGCACATACGATTTTTCCAGCAGGTCAATATATCGTTGTACGGTAATCGACGTAAGACCGAGAGTCCTACCCAATTCGTTGAACGACACCTCGCTGCCTACCTGCAATGCCAACGCCTGCAAAAGTTGCTCTATTATCTCGGGCTTGCGCACATCTTGAAAAGAAAAAATATCTTTGTAAAGGTAGCTGCTTACCAAATTTGTCAACGTTTCACGTTCCTCGCCCGGATGGTTCACCACCTCGGGATATGACCCATAGAGCAGTCGGCGCTCCAGCAAGCGGCGTTCATCCGTGGCTCCGAATTCCCTTATTAGTTCTTCGGCCGAAAATGGGAACATCACATACTCATATTTGCGGCCGGTCAGTGGCTCATTGATAGAGTTTGACAGTTCAATGGCTGATGAACCAGTGACCACCACTTGCTTGTCAGGGAAGTTGTCAACCAGTAGTTTCAGTGTAATGCCGATATTCTGTACACGTTGGGCCTCGTCAATTAAAATTAAATCTGCTTCGGATGTCTCAGCACCCAAAGCTGTCGATGACGGTTCGGTCAATTTGCGACGCACATCAGGCTCGTCACAGTTCCATACGAGCGCCCTCCTGTCGCTGTCTTTCGTCAGCATTCGCAGCAATGTCGTCTTCCCAACCTGTCTAGGACCGACGATAATGATTACCTTTCCTCGCCATAGTTTTTTGTTAATCTGTTCCTTAAGTAGTCTTTCTATCATAAACCGACATTTTTTTCATCTGCAAAAATACTAACTTTTTTTTAATTATAATAAAAAAAAGTTATAACTATTTTTTATTATACTATAAAATTGTTATAACTTTAGATTGTCAGAATTTCAGAACAATTGGCGGCGTTAGCATTTTTGCCGGTGGGATCGCTGCGTCGTCGCATATTTCGCGTGAGAGCCAATATCCGGCAAATCCGGAGAGTATACCGACAGCCATACCTGTCAGAACGTCAGAAGGATAGTGCACGCCGAGATACAGCCTCGAAAAGGCCACGCCCGCTGCCCACAGCATCGACGGGGCGACGACATACCATTTCTTGCTGCTCAAGCTCAACGATGTGGCCACGGCAAAGGTCAGCGACGTATGTCCCGAAGGAAACGAGTAGCCGACGGTTGTCTTCACAGGAACGAGGTCGTCGGTATATGTGATATATGGTCGTGGACGATGGACGGCGAATTTGACGGCCTCGGTAACTGCCGCTGCCGTAAGAAACGATATGCCGGTGGCTGTCCCGATGCCTACAAGTGTCTGGTTGTCTGCAATCAGCCCTCCTATAAGCAGACCTGCGGGCACACTCGGCGCAAGGACTAAGCTGTTCGATGTCCACACCATCATTCTGTCAAGGGTGGGGGTGCGTCTTTGCTGCAGGGCGCAGAGAATGTTGTAGTCCACACTCTGGGCCTTTACCTGCGAGCCCGCCATTGCCGCCAAGAACAATAATGTTATAAAAACAGTCTTGATTTTCATGATTTTAGTAATTCAAGTTTCGCATGTATGCGAAATATTTGATATTAAGTCGCCTATGGCGAGAAATCTTACAAATCTAGTCAAATCAAACAGATAAATATTGAAAGATTTGAACGGATTTGTGAGATTTCTGTCGCGTGCTGCGGCCCGCGAGCCCGACGAGCGAAGCGACACTCATTATCCCCAACACAGAACCTGCGACATTTAAGTTAGTAATAAATAGCAGATTGTTGAAACCTGTAGCGCCAATATGGCCGGCACGCCGATGGTGAACTTGCGGTGAAGGGTCTTGTGGCGGAAGAGGTACATGGCCACAAGAGCTCCGACACTGCCGCCAAGGGCGGCGAGCAGCAGCAGGGTGGCCTCTGGGGTGCGCCGACGCGTGTGACGCTTGTTGCCGCGAGGGTGCGGATGCTGCGACTTCCACTTGTCGTGGCCGTAAGCTATGAATGCCAACAGGTTGATGGCCAGGAGGTAGTATAAGATAATCTGCGTGTGTATCATGAGGGTGGCGCTTCTATCAGTCTCTTCTTCTGCTTCCCGGATAGATATCTTTCTATCTGTCGGTTGGTCAATTATTTGCATTATTAAAACCTTTCACGAATTGATTGTTTTCAATCTGCAAAAATACATTTTTTTTGACCTTGGTATTAGAAAAACAGACATGAGCCATCCGTCATGTGCGGCTCAGCACACCATCAGGCTCCTTACATCGAGCGTGTCCACGGCGTCGATTACCCACTCGAAGCGGTCTATCACCTCGTCGGCCTCGTAGCTGCGTATCCATTCTATCTTGCCGCCGGTGGTGTGCACCTCGGTGATGTTGCGGTAGTTCCAGTTCAGTCGGCCGAGGGTGCCGGTGGTGTCGATGACGATGTTGGTGCGGTCGGGCAGTGCCTTCTCCTCTTTCTGCAACGGGGTGGTGAAGAAGGTCACCGTGTCAGACTGGTCGATGGTGGCATAGAGCAGGCTCAGCGTCTTGCAGCCCTTGCAGGCCTCGTTGGGAACCAGGATGTAGGTGTGCGGTGCGTCGGGGATGGTCTGTCCCATCACCTCCATATAGTGCATGAACACCTGCTCTTCGTGCGACAGGCTATACCGACCCGAGCAGGATGGCAAAAGGCTCACGCAGAGCGTACTAATCAAAAACAAACAGACTCGGTTTTTCATATTTGTCTCCTTTCTTTTTGGCTATGTATACGCCTTCGGGCGTGGGCATTATCAGACGCCATTCGTAGCGCTGGTCGTCGAAGCGCACCTCGTATTTGATGTGGAAATCCCTGTCGGCCACCACCAGCAGCCATGTTTTCTCGCGTTCGCGCTCAAGGGCATCGGGGTCTGCCGCCTGCGGAATGGTCATAACGCGCAGATAGACATTTCTGTAGGGGTCGAAGATGATGCGTCCGTAGGTGTTGTTGTTGGCATACCAGTTCAGGGCGTTGTTGTAGCTGCCTTCGGTGATGGGGAAGGGTTGAGTCGGCTGCTCCAACTGTGACCCTAACCGGCGTTCGCCGAGGCTGTTGCCGTAGCGGTCGAAGAGCCACAGCCGTCCGTCCATGGCGGGGAGCAGAAACACCGAATCGACGGGGTTGTAGCACGGCTTGGTGAGGAAGTCCTCATATTCGGTGGCGGCATAGTCGTCGGGGAATTGGGCAAGGAGCCTGACCAGCAGCAGCGAGTCGCCGTCTATGCGCCACTCGGCCAGCTTGGGCCAATGGTTGAAGGCTCCGTTCTCCTCGATGGAGGCGAGGTGCAGCGCGGTGTCGGTCGACAACAGCCGTGTGAAGAAATGCCCGTCAACCACCGGCAGGTCGCCGCTGACGGAGAGGAGATATTTGTCGCCATACATTGGCAACGTGGACTTCGGAAAGTATACCTTGCCCGTGGCGAGGTTGCCTATGCCACTGGCCATGGTGCCGTCAGCGTACTGGAAATGACATATTTGCCACAGCGAGTCGATGGCGACGGGGGTGACAACGGTGCCGTAGAAACGGCCTTCGGCCAGTGAGTCGGGTGTCGTCAGGCTGTCGGTAGACAGGCGATAGGCGACGATGCACTGTTGCCGCTTGTCGCCGAACAGTATCAGGTCGTCGTCGTAATAGGCCGACGTGCCATACATCATCATTTCGAAGAGCGTTTCGCTGTCGAGGCTGACGGACGCCTCTTCGGTCTTGAGAAACTGGTGGTAGTCCTCGATGGGCGGCTTACGCTCTGAGCAGGAACAAAATGCTGCAACAGCAAGGGCTGACAGAATGGCAATTACTATTCTTCTCATTGTTCGGTGTCGTTATTGAAACATAAATATTTGACTTTGCAAAAATACATAAATTTTTGAATTTGGTCATATTTGCACGGAAAAGTGTGTACCTTTGCAGCATCCATTGAGTTTTGGGCTCTGTCTTAACTCAAACAAAACGTGATAAATACAAAGTTGTATTATAGAAGCGAACAACAAACGGTTGCCGTCGGCTATGAATGCCAACAGGTTGATGGCCAGGAGGTAGTATAAGATAATCTGCGTGTGTATCGTGAGGGTGGCACTTCTATCGGCCGCGGTGCAGCGCGATGATGTAGGGGTTGCGGTGACGCGTGGAGCCGAAATACTGGATGCCAGTCCCGTCAAGGCTGTAGCGGCGGAGGATGGCCTTGTCGAAGCGTCCGCTGCCCTGGCTGTCGGTGAAGGTGATAAGGGTAGAGAATCCGAGCTTCAGGTAGCCCGCATTGGCGTAGGTGAAGTTCAGACGCCTGTGCTGTACGCCTATTGTGCTGTCGCCCTGCACGCTGATGCTGTCGCCTCGCACAAGCAGGTATACCGACTGGTCGGTACTGTCGCCTCGTTCCTCGAGCGAGTGGTTGTGGCCGAAGAGGAGTATCACATCGTGCTTCTTTGCAGCATTATGCAGTGCGTCGAACCAAGCCATTCCGCCCTCATTGTCGCCACGGTTGGCATGGATGGGCACGTGGCTCATGACCACAATCGGGGCATCGTCGTCGAGCGAGTTGACCCATGCCGTGAAGCGGCGTGTGGCCGTCTCTGCCGATATGCCGAAGGGGTCGGCAGCGTCGATGCCGTTGTAGGCCTTCGGGCCGTGGGGTCTGGGTGGCACGGTGTCGGCCGTGGTGCTGTCCGACGGTGGCGGTGTGGGAGGCGTCGAGGTCGTGTCGTCGCCCTGCTCCAAGTAGAGGTCGATGGCCGCCTGCGCCGACGAGTCGGTGGCGAAGACCATTTGGGCGTAGCTGATGCCGTAGACGTAGTAGCCGTCGCAGCGGTGCGGGCCGCTGAAGAAAGCACTGTAGCCCTCGGTGCAGCCGCGGTCGTGCGAGCCGTAAGTGAGCAGCAGCTCGGTCTTGGCGGGATCCATGATGCGGAACACTTCGCTGCGTATATCTTCCACCGAGAAGGCCGGCTGGCCCGTTGTGCCGTGGTCCGGGCCGCGCCCCACATAGTCGCCGCCAAGCAGCACCATCTGCGGCATCACCACTTGCTGGTTGGCAGCCATCAGCTGTAGCATGGCGGCAAGGTTGTTGCCTCCGCCGGCCTCGTGGCGGTCGGTGGCCACGAAAAGTGACGTGCTGTAGGGTTCACCCTCCGTGCCCTGGTGCGGAAACACTATATATTGTGGCTCTTTCACACATCCTGTGAAGAAAATCGCTGCCAAAAAAGCGACTATTACGTTCCTTTTCATCTTTTCCATGTTGTTGTTTTACAACTCTATTGCCTTGCATTCCAATCACTCTGATGCCATTGGCTGAGCGTCGGTCGCGGTTGCAAAAATACACTTTTTTGCCAATCAGCGAATTTTGATTACTTTTGCAAGCATAGACTAACAGTACCCGAGTTGCCGACATCAAAGAAAGACAACAAAATACAGATAATTCATAAACTCAACTATCGCAAGTTCTATGTTGGTGATACTGAGTGTCGCTTCGCTCGTCGGGCTCGCGGGCCGCAGCACGCGACAGAAATCTCGCAAATCCTTTCAAATCTTTCAATATTTATCTGTTTGATCACAAGGGGCGCCCATATTCAGTGGCGCCCCTTTGCTTTTATGAAAAAAACATAAACGGTTTCGGGGTATGTGCCGTCATTTCCCGGCGTTGATGTATTTCTTCAGCGCTTTGACGTAGGCGCGGAAAGCCTCGGTGCCTTCGGGTGTGATGCGGCAAGTGGTGCGCGGCACCTTGCCGCGAAAGCCTTTCTCGACGGCTATGTATCCGGCCTCGGCCAGCTTGTCTATCTGCACACTCAGGTTGCCCGAGGTAGCGCCGGTCTGCTCCTTCAGGTAGGTGAAGTCAGCCTCCTCGACGCCAGCCAGGATGGACATCACGGCCAGTCGCAGCTCCGAGTGCATTAGTGGATCTAATTTAGGCAGCATGGCTTACTTGTATTGAGATTTGATGACTAAACCTGTGACCACCAGCACCAGTCCGGCGAAGGTGAAGATGAACAGCTGCTCTTCTGCTGCGCCGGTGATGTAATAGATGGCCAGGCCGCCGATGCCCGTCACAAAACCGGCGACCTTCATAACCCAGTTCTTCAACGCCACGCCGCAGGCACTTTCGGCCAGACCGAACAGCAGCACAATCTCGGCCGTGAGACTTGCAACCGACACCATAGCGCGTATGGCTCTGCCAAGTTCAAGAGCACCGTCGCTAACATAGGAATAGGCAAGCGTGAAGGCCGCCACCGCGCAGGCAAAAACGCCGAAGGTGGCCCAGATGCCGCCGGTGATGCGGCTCACGTCGTTTTGCACGTTGGTTTGCTCACCTTTCCCGCGTAGCGCCCTTACCACAATCCATCCTATAACCGGCATAGCGAACCAAAGGCAGTTCCACGCGGCACGGTCTGTGTATTTCCATAAGAAGTATACCATTAATGAGAAAATCGTGAGCAGCGCACCCCACAGGAGGTAGTACTTGCTGCTGCGACGCGTAATTTCCTTGCGACTGCTGTTCAGCGTCTCGCTGATGAGCGACAGGCTCTCTTCGGCCGTCATCTCTCTGTTCTGTTCTTTTGTGTTTTCCATTTTTTTGTGTTTTTAGTGTTCAACTTTTTATTATGTATCGTCCTGAACTGAGCCGGCATTTTGTTCCTAAACGACGATGCAAAAATAAACAAGTTTATGATATAAACAAGAAAATTTTATAAAATAAATTTTAGATTGTTATTTATCAGATAAATAAAAATATATAAAATCACACTTTTCTTTAAAAAATTGCAATAATTTGTCTCCAAAATAAAGAAAATGGGCATCGAAAACTGCAATAAAACTGTTGTATGTCCGCTAACTTTCAAAACAGGCACATAGCCAAAAGGCAACAGCATCGTGAATATAGAAGGTTACACCTTCGCAGAATGCGAAGGTCTCCTTGGGGAATCCCGACTGTAGGAGGCGAAGCTTCCCAGCTTCGCCAATAAAGTTACACCTTCGCAGAATGCGAAGGTCTCCTTGGGATAGGAGGCGAAGCTTCCCAGCTTCGCCGATGCGACGTGGTGGGGTGTAGTTGAATTGGTCGGGATAGGAATCCCGACCTCCTACAGCGAAGCTTCCCAGCTTCGCCAATAAAGTAGCACCTTCGCAGAATGCGAAGGACTCCTTGCCGTCCGTCGCATTGAAAGGGTGAAGGATGTAGGCGACAGCATGTTCTATGTTGGTGATAATGAGTGTCGCTTCGCTCGTCGGGCTCGCAGGCCGCAGCACGCGACAGAAATCTCGCAAATCCTTTCAAATCTTTAAATATTTATCTGTTTGATTTGACTAGATTTGTAAGATTTCTCGCCATAGGCGACTCAATATCAAATATTTCGCACACATGCGAAACTTGAATTAAAAAGAGGGACTTGCCACGGACTCTTAAGGGACTTGCACTCGACCCATAAGAGACAAGTAAGAGAAGTACAAAAATCAACGGGGCTCCTGTTTTGAATTCTTTTAGTTTGTTTTAAAATGTCAACAAGCTCTCTTCTTGTATATAAATGTGTCGTTTTATGAAGAACAAAAAATATTCAATTATGTAGTTTTTTTGTAACGTTTAAAAAATAAGTTGTAACAATACCATAATTTATGTCAAAGAATGGTGTGAAAAATTAACATATTTTATTGATTTTTAACATTTTAAATCATAAATAACTGGAGAAATCTTCGTATTTTTGTAATTGATTTTCAAATTATTGAAAAATGAAGAAGAAACCTCCAGTAGAGAATAACGAAGCGGTAATGGAGTTCGTTAGAACGCTTAAAGAACTGGATAGAAGACATTATTATGCCACCAAGGCGATGGGTCTCATGGGCAGCTCGATAAGGTCTGTATGCAAGGCTTTTGGGTGTTCCACAAATACCGTTTCCAGAGCAATTTCTGAACTTTCCAATCATATTGCGCCTCCGAAAGGCAAGCAACGAATGCCAGGAGGCGGCGCGAAGGATAAGATTGATCGGCACCCCGAGTGGGTGACAGCATTCGTCGAGGTTGTCTCTGGCCACCTTGCCGGAGACCCCATGAACGAGAACGTTATATGGCTGAACATCAACGCAAGCGGGATAAGGAAAGAACTGGCCCGGAGAGGAGTGAAAATCTCCCTTTACCACGTTCAAAAGCTTATTAAAAGGTGCGGCCTCAAGAAAAGATCTTTCCGCAAGAACATCCCGCTGAAAAGCGTGGAAGGCAGGGATGAACAGTTTGTCAAGATAAAGAACGTCATTGAGCTTTGTATCAGGCTTGGCATCCCGATAATCAGCATTGACACCAAGAAAAAGGAGATCATCGGCAACTTCAAGAGGGCTGGGCAGGTGCTTTGTTTCAGCGCACCCGAGTG
>JAFSQF010000026.1 GCA_017446745.1 Bacteroidales bacterium | reverse complement strand
CGGGCAACACGGTATACTCGTCGGAAACCCTGGCTCAGCATCTGCGCATCAACAAGGGCGACCCCTACAACCGCACCACTCTCGAGACAAATATCACCTACAATCCCAGCGGCACCGACATATCGTCGATGTATATGGACAACGGCTACCTCTTCTTCAAGGCCACCCCTGTGGAGGTGGCTGTGGAGAACGACAGTATCGACATCGAGATACGCATTGTGGAGGACAAGCAGGCGCGCATCCGCAATGTCACCGTTGAGGGCAATACCGTCACCAACGACAAGATTATCATGCGTGAGCTGCACACCAAGCCTGGCGACCTTTTCAGCCGCGACGCCATCCTGCGTAGCCGCCGCGAGCTGGTTACGTTGGGCTACTTCAAAGAGGAGAGCCTTATCCCTGAGCCTCATCCCAACCAGAAGGACGGAACGGTGGACATCGTCTACAAGGTGGAGGAGAACCAGACCAGCCAGGTGCAGCTGCAGGGAGGCTATGGCAACGGCATGATTATTGGCCAGGTGAGCCTCAGCCTCAACAACTTCTCCGTACGCAATATGTTCAAGAAAGGGGCTTGGAACCCTATCCCCGGTGGCGATGGACAGAAACTCATGCTCAGCGCTGTAAGTAATGGCCGGTATTATTATGCCCTCAGCGCCGGCTTCACAGAGCCGTGGCTCGGCGGACGCCGTCCTCAGTCGCTCAGCGTCTCGGCATCGCACAACCTCATCAGCAACGGCTTCTGGAAAGACAAAGGCGATGATGGCTACTACAGCCTCGCTATCACCGGCGGTACGGTGGCCCTCTCGCGACGCCTCAAATGGCCCGACGACTATTTCTTCCTCTCGCAGGCCATATCTTTCAAGCACTACAACCAGAACAACTACCCTGGCCTGTCGTCCATCTTCAGCAAGGGTCATGCCAACGACATCTCCTACAGCATCGGCATCAGCCGCAACTCGCTCGACTCGCCTATCTATCCGCGCAATGGCTCGGAGGCATCGCTGCAAGGCTATGTCACGCCACCCTACTCGTTGCTCAGCGGCAAGGACTACAGCACGATGGACTATTCCGACCGCTTCCGCTGGCTGGAATATTTCAAGATTAACCTCCGTGGGTCGTGGTATCTTAATCTGGTTGGCGACCTCGTCCTCAACGCCCGCTTCCGCTTCGGATATATGGGCTACTATAACAAGGATATAGGCCTCTCGCCCTTCGGACGCTACTATGTGGGTGGCGACGGCCTCTCGTCGTGGGTCCTCGACGGGCGTGAGGTCATCCCGCTGCGTGGCTACCAGAACTCGTCGCTAAGCCCCGACGAGGGTGCCTCGGTGTTCGACCGCTACACCCTCGAGTTGCGCCATCCTATCATAGAGAGTGCCTCGTTAACGATGTATGTGCTTGGCTTCCTTGAGGGCGGCAATTCATGGTACGACATGAAGAATTTCCAGCCGTTCAAAGTCTACAATTCCGCCGGCCTCGGTGTACGCCTCCATATGCCGATGTTCGGACTGATAGGCATCGACTGGGGCTATGGCTTCGACGGAACATACGGCGGCAGCCAGTTCCATTTCAGCATCAACCAAAGCATCGATTAATATTGAAAAAGATATAATATCTTGAAAAATAACTTTAAATATCTTATTCTTCTCTGCTCACTCTGTCTTGCTACAGTGGGGTGGGGGCAGAAGTATGCTTGTGTCAATACTGAATATATACTCTCGAACATCCCTGATTATGCCGCTGCTCAACAACAGCTCGACAAGCAGTCGCAGAACTGGCAGAAGGAGCTGGAGGAGAAATTCCTTGAGATAGAACGGCTCTACAAGACCTATCAACAAGAGGCTTATCTGTTGCCTGAAAACCTGAAACATAAACGTCAGGAAGAGCTCAAAGCCAAGGAGCAAGAGGCCAAGGAGCTTCAGACCCGCTATTTCGGCCCCGGCGGAGACCTCGACAAGAAGCGCGCCGAGCTTATGAAACCCATACAGGACCGTGTATACAATGCCATAGAACGTATTGCCAACGAGAAGCGTTATGACTTTATCCTCGACAAGTCGGGCTCTGTCACTCTGCTTTATGTGAATGCCAAATATGATGTCAGCGACCAGGTGCTCGAGCTGCTGGGGTATAAACCCAATGCCGCGGCCTCCGCCGACAAGGGCGGCGATGGCAAGGAGGGCGGCACTTCAAGAAGCAAAAAGGTCGACAACCCCGAAATGCGTAAGCCAAAATGATTTTTTCGAGACAACGAAACAACGAAACATCGAAGCATCGAAATATCGAAGCATCGAAATATCGAAATATCGAAGCATCGAAATATCGAAATATCGAAACAACGAAATAACGAAACATCGAAACAACGAAATAACGAAACAACGAAACAACGAAACATCGAAATAACGAAACATCGAAATAAAAAACTTTAAAACTCTTATATAATAATGAAAAAGACGTTAGCATTATTTTTTGTTGCCATGTTCGCCATAGGAACATCGGCTTTTGCACAGAAAGCAATGAAATTTGGACACATCAACTCTACCGATCTTATGCAGATTATGCCCGGTAGGGATTCAGCCCAGACAGCCTTCCAGGCCGAGGTGACGGAACTCGAGGGTGCCCTCACGGCAATGCAGGAAGAGCTGCAGAAGAAATACAGCGAATATCAAGAGCGTCGCGACCAGATGACCGACCTCATACGCAGTACCAAGGAACAGGAGCTCAACGACCTGAGCCAGCGCATCCAGACCTATCAGCAGAATGCCCAGCAGAAACTGGACGAGAAACAGAAAGAGTTGCTCCAGCCCATTATTGACCGTGCCAAGCAGGCCATAGCCGATGTTGCCAAGGAGAATGGCTACAGCTATATTTTCGACACCAGCGCCGGCACTCTCCTTTATCAGCCCGACAGCGACGACATCATGCCTCTCGTGAAGAAAAAACTTGGATTGAAATAAAAAAAGCCGCGCATCGCGCGGCCTTTTTTTTATCCAACATTTACGCCGGAGGTGACGAGTTGGCTTGGTGTGATTAGCACCAAACGCCCGTCCTTGTCTTCGGCACTTAGTATCATGCCTTCGCTGACCACGCCTTTCAGCTTGCGGGGCTCGAAGTTGGCTATGAAACATACTTGCTTACCCACCAGCTTCTCGGGCTCAGGGTAGTATTTGGCGATGCCACTCACTATGGTACGTCCGCCCATACCATCGTCAATCTTGAATTGCAGCAGCTTGTCGGCCTTGGGCACTTTGCTGCATTCCATCACGGTGCCCACACGGATGTCGACTTTGCCAAAGTCGTCGAAGCTGACTTTCTCTTTCACCGTGGCGGGCTGCCATGCGTTGAGCTCGTTTTGTTTCTTTGTCTCCAGCAGGCGGTTCACCTGAGCCTCGATGGCGGTGTCTTCTATTTTTTCGAAGAGCAGCTCGGGTTGTTCAAGCAGAGTGCCCTCGGTCAGGAGGTCAGAGCGGCCGGCATCGCGCCAGCCCAGGGCTTGCAGGTTCAACATACGGTGCATCTTGTCGGCGGTGAAGGGCAGGAAGGGGGCGCAGAGTACGGCGAGGTTGGCGCAGATTTGCAGGGCCAGGTTCAGCGCTGTGGCGGTGCGCTCCGGGTCGGTCTTGAAGAGTTTCCATGGCTCGGTCTCGGTGAGGTATTTGTTGCCCAGACGTGCCAGGTTCATCATTTCTGCCAGGGCTTCGCGGAAGCGGTAGGTCTCGATGCTGCGGCCTATGCGCTCGGGGAAGGTCTTGAGTTCGGCAATCACGTCGTTGTCGAGTTCTGTGAGCTTGCCTTGTGCCGGCACGCGGCCTTCGAAGAATTTGTGGGTCAGCACCACGGTGCGGTTGACGAAGTTGCCGAGGATGGCCACGAGCTCGCTGTTGTTCTTCAGCTGGAAGTCTTTCCAGGTGAAGTCGTTGTCTTTGGTCTCTGGGGCGTTGCTGCAGAGGGTGTAGCGCAGCACGTCCTGTTTGCCGGGGAAGTCGCGCAGATATTCGTGCAGCCATACCGCCCAGTTGCGGCTGGTGCTTATTTTGTCGCCCTCGAGGTTGAGGAACTCGTTGGCCGGCACGTTGTCGGGCAGGATGTAGGAGCCGTCGGCATGCAGCATGGAGGGGAAGATGATGCAGTGGAAGACGATGTTGTCTTTGCCAATGAAGTGCACCAGCTTGGTGTCGTGGTCTTTCCACCATTTCTCCCAGTCGTTGCCTTTCAGCTGTTTGGTGAAGCTGATGTAGCCTATAGGAGCGTCGAACCATACGTAGAGCACTTTGCCCTCGGCGTCCTCCAGGGGTACTTTCACGCCCCAGTCGAGGTCGCGGGTTACGGCGCGGGGTTGCAGACCGGCATCAATCCACGACTTGCACTGTCCGTAGACGTTGGTTTTCCAGTCATCCTTATGGCCTTCCAGAATCCATTGGCGCAGCCAGGGCTCGTCTTGGTCGAGAGGAAGGAACCAGTGCTTGGTTTCGCGCAGTACGGGCTTGGCGCCGCTGAGGGCCGACTTGGGGTTGATGAGGTCGGTGGCGTTGAGCGAGGTGCCGCAGGCCTCGCATTGGTCGCCATAGGCGTGCTCGTTGCCGCAGTGGGGGCAGGTGCCCGTGATATAACGGTCGGCGAGGAATTGGTGTGCCTCCTCGTCGTAGTATTGCATGGAGGTCTTTTCGATGAATTTGCCCTCGTTGTAGAGCTTCTTGAAATACTCTGCCGCGGTGCGGTGATGCTCTTCACTGCTGGTGCGGCTATAGATGTCGAACGAGATGCCCAGTTCGGCGAAGGAATCCTTGATAATCTTGTGGTAGCGGTCGACGATGTCCTGGGGGGTGCAGCCTTCCTTGCGGGCTTTGATGGTGATGGGCACGCCGTGCTCGTCGCTGCCGCCGATAAACATCACGTCCTCGCCCTGAGCGCGCAGGTAGCGCACGTAGATGTCGGCCGGCACGTAGACGCCGGCGAGGTGGCCAATGTGCACCGGACCGTTGGCGTAGGGCAATGCCGAGGTGACGGTATAGCGCTTGAATTTCTTGTCTTTCTCTGTGTAGGTCATATCTATTATTGCTTGATTGGTGTATTTTTTTCTAGATTTTCTAGATTATCTGGAGCTTCAGGAATTTCTATATTTCTGGAGCTTCAATTTTTTTTAGGATTTCTATCCTTTCGGTCTTCAATTTTTCCAGTTGGCTTTCTATGAAGTCTTCGCTGTATTTGCTGTCGCAGAAGCCATTGCCGCGTGCCACGTATTCCGGATTGTCGAGGTCGCTGCCGAGTTCTTCATAGTTGGCTATGGCGTGTTCAATTTGAGCGAGTTTTTTCTGCAATTCCTGTAGTGTCATCGATTATTGTTTTTGATGTGGCGAAGGCCACGTTGCTGAGGTAGTGTCCGGTGGCTTGAAGGATGTGGTGAGGTGCGTCGTCAAGCCACACCACCCAGATGTCGTTGCCCTGCCGCCGCACCACGAAGCCGCCCTCTACGCCCCAGGCTTCTACGGCGGCATTGTCGGGACTTACATAGTAGTGGCGCGTGTCGTCGCGGTCCTCTTCGATGGTGGCCTGTCGTCCGGTGATCTCGCGGTAGAGGAACGATGTCATTGTGTTACGTATAAGATTGAAATTTTTCTTGTTGATTGTGCCGTTGTCGTTCAGATGAGGGGCGTGTTTAGCCCCCTTGAAGGTGTGTAGCTCGCTGGTGCGTCCCAGCTCTTTGGCGCGTTTGTCGATGGCGAGGGAGCCGTACATGCGGTCGAACATTCTTTTGCCAATCTTGAAGCTGATGTCGTTGAAAGGGTAATTGTTGTCGTAGGGTACGGTGAGGTCGTGGTCGCCGTGGAAGGAGATGATGTCGGTGTTGCTGTTTTTCAGTATCTCGAGGTTGTTCACTGCACCCCACATATTTGCCACGGCTTTGATATGGAAGGTGTTGGTGAGGCTGTTGCCGCTGCTTGCAATGGGGCCGAGGTCGCGCCGGTTGTTGTTGCTGAAGGTCTGTTGAGGGCGTTCCTTATCAGTCATGAAAGCCACGTTGAGGGCTGTGATGGCTCCGGCGCTGCATCCGCCGATGAAGAGCAGGGAGGTGTCGATGCCGTAGTCGTCGGCGTTGTTCACCAGAAAGCGCATGGCGGCATGTGCGTCCTGCACGGCGCGGTAGCCGCTGCGTGTGATGTCGTGTTTGGAGGGACGGAAGCCAAGGCGGTAGTTTGCCGAGGCTGCCACGTAGCCCATGGCGGCGAAATGGCGGCAGAGGAGGCATATGGCGCTGTCCTGTTTGTCGCCCACGTAGAAGCCGCCTCCGTGCAGGAGGAGGAGCAGCGGACGCTTGGCGTTGCTGTCGTCGGGCAGGTAGAGGTCGAGGGTGAGGCTCTGCACCGTGGCCTTAAGGCTGTTCTTGAGGCCGGCGGCGAGCATCTCTCCGTATTTCTCGGTGTGGTTTATCTTCATGCTGCTCCAATAGCCTAAAGCCTGGCCGTATTCGATGCTGTTGATGGTCTTCACTTTCAGGTATTCTCGACGATAATGGGGGTCTTCAATGGCTTCGTAGTGGTATGGCTGATATTGGTATACGGTGGCTTCTTTGCGTTTGTTTTTCCAGTGGGTGTCGAGGTTGAAGGCTTTGCGTTCTGCACAGTTGCTGCCGTCGAGGATTTGGTAATAGTGGCCGAACATCTGCTTGCTGGTGATGCTGTCGACAACCACGAAGCAGGTGTCATCACCGACAAGGACTTTGTAGACTATGCCGGTGTCGGGAGTGTAGTCGCCTTCCATGATGAATGGCGTTTCTGGCACGTCGGTGGGTTTCAGCCGGGCCTGGCCATTGGTATCGGTGGTGGCTTTCCTGTGGCATCCCGCCAGCAGCAGAAGCAGGCAGAGCAGTACGTAGAATGTATGTTTATGGTTGTTTGGCATTGTTTTATTTGTTTTCTGGAATTTCTAGAGCTTCCAGAGTTCCTAAGGCTTCCGGATTTTTTTAGAGCTTTTAGTTATGAATCAGGCAGCCGCTGATGTTCCAATGGCTGAAGCCACCTTCCATGGGTTTGCCTTGAGGGATGGCTATGGTGATGGTATGGAGGCCTGGCTTGAGGTCGCTGAGGTCGAAGTAGACGGGTTGTGTGGCTGTCCCCGGGCACCATCCGCTGCGGCTGAGGTCGCTGCTCGAGATGCCGTTCCAGAAGTTGCCGCTCACCGGGTTCCATTCGCGGTAGCGTGCACAGTCGCAGCGCCATGGGGTATGGCTGAAGCGTTTCTCCCCGTCGATGAAGATTGCGTTCTCTTTGGGGTTGAACTCATCGCCGCCACCCCAGCCGCCGTGTCCGGTGCTGATGTAGCGCAGGGTGAGCGTGGTGTCGTCTTCAGCCACGTTGAACGCGACGGTTATGCTGTCGGTGCCGAAAATGCGGCCATAGTTCTGGCCTGCCATTTCAAGCACGTTGCAGGTGTTGAACAGCGGGGTGATACGGCTGCCGCTATTCTCGTAATGCCATCGGTAGTCGTTGGGATACGACTTGATGTCGACGCTTACGGTATGTCCACCGCCATCATAGTTGCCTATGAAGCATCCAATCCATACCTCACCTTCAAGAAGGGTTTTGAGGTCTGTAACCTCTTGTTTGTAAAATGTTTCGTCTTCCCATTCCAGGCCGTCGATATGCACCCTGTCGTTGAATTTGCCTACGCCGAAGGGGGTGAAGAAGCGCATCAGCTCCACTGGGGGTTGGTAGAAGGCTGAGGAGAGATGATGTTGCTGCATGGGGCTTATTCCGGGGACTATACCTTGGTAGCGGGAGCCATCTTTCCCCACCAGGGTGGGGAGCGAATCGGGATGGCCTACCAGGGCATCCATAAAGCTGGCGTGCAGGGCTTTGTCGATGGGGTTCTGGGCACCAGGGATTATGAACAGCGAGCCGGTGCGGTCGTAGGCATCGCCGTTGGAGCGTTGCCTAAGTTCGACGAATGTCTGGTAGTGGCTGGGTAGTTTGGGGAGCTTTATTCGCTTTAGAATCAGTGTGCCTCCGGCATAGTGTAGCGTTGTGTCGAAGGGGATGTCGGTGATGGTGGGCTTCTCCTTGCCCCAACAGATTTGTTCATTCTCGAAGACGTGGGTGGTGATAATCATCTTATCCCTTCGCAGGTTGCTCATCTCGCGTGATGTCTTGCGTATGCCTTTATAGCTTGGAATCAGCTCGTTGACTTTTTTCTTTGTTTTTTCTGTCTTGGCCAGTTCAAGCAACACCATGCCGTTGCGTACCATCTGTGTCAGCACGCCTTGGAATTTGCCATAGTAGGGCAGGGGGTTGACGTTGGCTTTCTCTTTGGCGCTGAAGAGTAGTTCGATACGGTTGCTGTTGATGCTCGTGACGTAGCGAATTGTCTTGGAATCAACCTGCTGAGTGTCCCATTGGATGTCGCTGCGGTTCATGGTGGAGCCTACGCAGTAAAGGCTACTGTCGGCAGTGTAGCGGTAGAGGAAGAAGATGCTGTCGTTCTGATAGTCGGCATAGGTAAGCTCTTCGGCATATCCGGGGATGAGGTCGCCTTCCGCGGGGGCTTCACCGTGGACAAATATTTGCGTTGCGGCCTGTTCAACTATGGTCTTGGCGGTGTCGGTATGGTCGCTGTCGTAGTCGTAGTTGAAGTAGGTATAGCGTGTTAAAGGCTGTTGCCCTTGTGCGTGCAGCGATGCTGTAAGGAGGGCGATGAGGCTGAATATAAGAAAGATACGTTGCATTTTATATTGATACAATAAAGTGGCAAAGATACAATAAAATAACGGAACGACAAAATTTTATTTTTTTGTCGTTCCGAGGATTGCAAAAGGATATAGGTTGTTTTATTCTGCTTTTTCTTCTTTGTTGTCGTTTTCTTCCGCCTCTTTTTCCGGGTTTTCGAGGTCTATTCTGCCAGCGTTGTTGAGGAGGTTGTACCAGAGGAGCACTTTCTTGACGTCGCTGGCGTGGACATGCTCGGTGTCGTATTCTGGAAGCACCTCTTTGAAATAGGCGAAGAGGTCGGCATTGGAGGCCTTACGGATATCGAAGGTTACCTGTTTGCCATCTTCTTTGCGGAAGATGTTCTGGAACACCTCGCCGAGGGGTTTCTCCTTGTCGGTGGTGAAGATGCTAATCTCGCTGAGCGAGCTGATGCGGTCGGTTTTGAAGACAGGCTGGCGGTGCTTGTCGGCCAACGATTCAACGATGGCGCCGTTCTTGGTTTGCGATATCAGTTCATAGATGTCCGGCTTGCCGGAGATTACTAAGATTTTGCTTAAGTCCATTGTTGTGTTTAAGGGGTTTAATTTTATTGGATATTATGTTTATGTCTTTTGCTTCAGGGTTGTTTTTTGGTTGGTTGAAAACGCGCGGTGTGTGAAAAAATTGTCTGCTGTTGCTAAATTAAGATTTTTTAGAATCTTTGCTGTGGTAATCTATGAGGCCGTCGATGGGGTCGCCGACGATTTTTTTCAGCACGATGTCGGTGCTTAAGATTTTCCCACTGCGGAAGCAGGCTGTGATGGCTCTTTTCGCGCTCTCGGCAAAACCGCCCACAATGTAAAGGTCGGTGCATCCGCTCGCTTCGTAAAGAGGCATCACTTGTTCTTGTTTCCAAGCGTTGATGCTCTCCTCCTGCACTTCGTAGAAGTAGGTGTCCTCTTGTGCGTTTTTTGTTATCGTTGCCAATGATGCTAACCATCGGTTGGGGTTGGGCTGATGATATAGCAGCTCCATCATCTCCTCTTTCGAGAGCGGAAATGCTTTGTGGAAACGTGTTGCCTCATGCTCTGGCATATTGTCTGTCAGGTATTCTTTCAATAGGTAACGTCCCACGAAGTTTGCCGAGCCCTCGTCGCCAAGGATATAGCCGGTGCTGAAGGGCTGCAAAGCTATTTTTTTGCCGTCGTAGAAGCATGCGTTGCTGCCGGTGCCGAGTATGCCTACAATGCTGGCGTTGTCGCCGGCGGTGGCACGGCAGGCACCCAGCATATCGGTGTCGACATATACATCGTTTGTTCCAAAGGCTTTGACCAATATTTCCGTCACTCTCTTGCGCTGTTTCGCGCTTCCGCAGCCAGAGCCGTAGAAAAAGATGGAATTGTCTTCGCAAGCGAGACGCTCGCGTACCAAATGGCAGGCTGCAAGGAATTGCTCGTCGGAGGTGAAGTGAGGGTTAAGGCCCTCGGTGACGATTTTTTCACCGGTCTCTACCAAAGCCCACGAGGTCTTGGTGCTTCCGCAGTCGGCAACAATGGTCATATTATTCCGATTATTTCGTTTATATCCTTTATTCCATGACGGTTACAGTAGTCTCCCAAACCATCGATAATCTTCATGGTCACTGTAGGGTCGATGAAGTTGGCTGTCCCCACCTGCACTGCTCTTGCGCCAGCCATGAGGAACTCGAGGGCGTCGGCTGCGCTGCCGATGCCTCCCAGACCGATGACGGGGATTTTCACTGCATGAGCCACTTGCCACACCATGCGCACCGCTATGGGCTTCACTGCCGGGCCTGAGAGGCCGCCGGTGATGGTGCTGAGACACGGGCGCTGCCTCTCCACGTCGATGGCCATGCCGAGGAGGGTGTTGATGAGGCTTACGCTATCTGCTCCCGCAGCCTCAACGGCTTTGGCTATCTCCACCACGCTGGTGACATTGGGGGTGAGCTTTACTATCAGTGTTTTATGATATATTTTGCGCACCTCGCTTACCACTTGGGCCGCCATTGCCGGGTCGGTGCCGAAGCCCATGCCGCCTTTTTTGACGTTAGGGCAGCTGATGTTGAGTTCTATGGCCGGTATGTTGTCGAGGGCGTCGATCATGGCTGCTGTCTTGCAGTATTCCTCAATGCTCGAGCCGCTGACGTTGACGATGACGTTGGTGTCTAAGTGCTTGATTCTATGGTATACTTCGTTGCAGAAGGTTTCCACGCCCACATTCTGAAGGCCCACGGCGTTGAGCATCCCCGCCGGTGTTTCTGCCATGCGAGGGTAGGGGTTCCCTTGTCGGCGTTCGCCAGTGGTGCCTTTAACTATTATAGCTCCCAAGCGGTTAAGGTCGATGAAGTCGGCAAATTCCTCGCCGTAGCCGAAAGTCCCGGAGGCTGTCATTACCGGGTTCTTTAGAACGAGGTTGTGTATCTTGGTTTGAAGCATTTCTCTTGATTATTTAGATTATCTATATTTCCGGATTCTTTAGTTGTTAATCCATGTTGTCAGTTGGTTGGCGTTGAAAACGGGGCCTTCTTTGCATACGCATTTGTGTCCTTGGTCGCTGTCGACCACGCAGCAGAGGCATGCTCCGATGCCGCAGGCCATAAGGTTCTCTAACGACACCTCGCAGGGTATGCCTTTTGCCATGGCATAACGGGCCACGGCTTTCATCATGGGCGTAGGGCCGCAGGTGTAGATGTGGTCGTAAGAGCCTTGGAATAAGGGGTGTTGTGTCACCAGCCCCTTCTCTCCGATGCTTCCGTCCTCGGTGGCTAAAGCGAGGGTGCCGAAGGGTTTGAACTCTTCGCGCGAGGGGATGAGTTTCTCGGTGCGTCCGCCAAGCAGGATGGTTGGTGTTATTCCTTTTGCTTTAAGGCATTTGCTGAGGTATAGCAACGGGGCGATGCCGGCGCCGCCGCCCACCAAAAGGGGGTTGTTGCCTTGCTGGCTGAAGCCGTGCCCGAGGGGGTATACCAGGTTGAGGATGTCGCCTTCGTGCATGGATGCCAGCGTAGAGGTCCCTTTCCCTACTTTTTGTATCAGCAGTTTGATGGTGTTGGCATCGCGGTCTACATCATGGATAGAAATGGGGCGTCGCAGCAGTACCTCTTTATTGTCGGGGATATAGACCTCTACGAATTGGCCTGCTTCAATTTCCGGAAGGTGCTGTGGGTGTTGCAAGGTCAGCGAGAAGTAGTTTTCGTTGAAAATGTGCTTCTCAATGATGGTGAAATCTGTTATGTATTTCTTCATATACAAAGTGTTGCAAAAATCTGGCAGAATATCTTGGAACGGGCAAATGTACGAAAAAAATATTAGTGGCTTATTGTTGACTTCAATTTGTTTATGCGTGAGCAGCTTTCGTGGATGCGCGAGCGTTTGATTTTGCCGGTCTTCACCATTTCATAAATTAGGTCTATGGTCTTTGGAACAAGGTCTTTATCGTACTCTTGGCCGTTGTTTGAAAGGCACAGCAGGTCGGCTCCTGCCATGATGGCGTGTTGCAGTATCTCTTCATAGGCATATTGTTTTGTCATCGCCCCCATGGCGAGGTCGTCGGTGACGATGACGCCGTCGTAGTGTAGGCTGTCGCGAAGCAGTCCCGTGAGGGTGGCGTAGGAGAGGGTGGCGGGGTAAACGCTGTCGAGGTTGGCATTGAAAACGTGTGTGGTCATGATGCATGTCTGATGCATGTCGGTTACAAGTCTTTGGTAGGGTATGATTTCCGCAGGGTTCCACGTGTTGCTGACGTCTGCCAGTCCGGAATGTGTGTCGTCTTTCGAGCTTCCGTGTCCGGGGAAGTGTTTGAGGCATGATATTATGCCTTGTTTCCGTTGCTCGCCGATCCATATTTTGGCATATAGAGCCACCTGTTCGGGGTCGGTGCTGAAGCTGCGACCCAATTTACCGATGATGGGGCACTCCGGGTTGATGTCGACATCCACGCAAGGCGCGAAATTGAGGTTTATACCCATTTCTGACAGAGTCTTAGCCGTGAGGCGCGCATAGTATGTCACGCTGTCTTTGCCGCCATTTGTCATCTGACGGGGTCCGGCGAAATAGGGGAAGCCGTATTTCTGCTTCAGGCGCGAGACGTTGCCGCCCTCTTGGTCTATGCCGATGAGCAGGGTGGAGTGTGAAAGAGACTGAAGCTGTTGGCATAGGGCTTTAAGCTGAGATGGCGATGTGATGTTTCGTGGCCGAGAGCGGGAGGGGGCATCGTATTCGAAGAGTATGACGCCGCCTATGTTGTACTGGCGGATGTCGCGGACTATGTGGTTGGTGTCGTTGAGGGCGGTGCCGCGGAAGCCTACGAGGAGCATCTGCCCTATCTCCTTGCGTAGGGCGATGTCGTCGTCGGAGAGTTGGCTGGGTTGCTGTGTTTGGGAGCATGCCATTTGGAATAGTGCCAATACAATAATATAAATGCCAATTTTTTTCATCGTCTCTCCTTGTGCTATGTTCATAATTGTCAGTTTCTGAAAGGTATCCTGTTGACTATGGAGCGACCGAGGGTGATTTCGTCGGCATACTCCAGGTTGTCGCCTATGGCGATGCCGCGTGCTATGGTAGTGACTTTCACGTCGGGGAATTGTCGTAGCTGCCGGTCGATATATATATTTGTGGTGTCGCCTTCCATGGTGGTGGGGAGTGCTAGAATCACCTCTTCGATTCCCTCATCCTGCACGCGCTGCACCAGTTGGCTGATGGTGAGGTCGTTGATGCCTATGCCGTCGAGTGGCGAGATCACGCCGCCAAGCACGTGATAGACGCCGAGGTATTGTGCGGTGTTTTCTATGGCCATAACCTCTTGTATATTCTCTACCACGCAGACGATCTTTTGGTTGCGTTTGGGGCTGGAGCAGATGGGACATATAGGAGTGTCGCTGACGCAATGGCATCGGCTGCAATAGTGCGAATCGCGTTTTAGGCTTGTCAGAGCGCCTATGAATGCTGCGAAGTCGCTGTCGTTGCTTTCCAGCAAATGGAGGGCGTAGCGCAGAGCCGACCGTTTGCCGACGCCGGGCAGGGTGGCCAGTTCATCGACTGCATTCTCGAGTATTTTTGATGGAATTTCCGTCATTAAAATAGGTATGTTTAATTGTTTAATTGTTGGATTTTTAGGAGGAAGCCTCCTCCGGGGGCCATGTGGATGGAGAGCTCGGAAGTGGTGGGGCTGAGGGTAGAGCGTCTATAGTCGGACCCTTTTCTGTGAGCGTTGATGCCATCGGCAAAGTGCTCTATGGATTGAATGGTGGTGCCTTCAGGGAGCAGCTTCGAGAGGTCGAGGTTGATGTCGCGTGCTGTCCAGTTGGTTATTCCGCCAATGTACCAGGAGTTTCCGCTGCGCCGGGCGGTGACAATGTATTCGCCCACTTCGCCTTGCGGTACGCGGGTCTCGTCCCACACCGTAGGGATTGCTGCCAGGAATCGCGTGTAGTCGGGCTCGCGCATATAGTTTGTCGGAGAGTCGCAAAGCATATTGATGGGTGATTCGAGCACAATGTAGAGAGCCAGTTGGTGGCAGCGTGTTCCCTGGCTCATGGGTTCCGACCAGGAGGGGAAGTAGCAGCCTCGTGCCGCGTTGTTCATGGCCCCTTGGGTGTAGTCCATGGGCCCTGCGGCCTGCCGGATGTATGGTATCTCGACGTCGTATTGTATTTGGTCCCACGTGCTTGGGGCCCATTTCAGCTGTTCGAGGCCGGCGACGCCCTCGAAATTGAGCACGTTGGGGTAGGTGCGGTTAAGACCTGCGGGTTTGTAGGCTCCGTGAAAATCCACGAGGAGGTGATGCCGTGCGCATGCCTCTGCCGCGCGGCGGTAGAAGTCTGCTGCAAGCTGGTCGTCGCGGTCCATGAAATCAATCTTGAAGCCTTTGACACCCATCTCGCTGTAATGACGGCACACTTGTTCCATGTCGCGTTCGAAGGCGTAGTATCCGGCCCAGAGAATGATGCCGACGCCACGCTCTTTGGCATATTGCACCAGCATGGGGAGGTCAATCTCGGGGACCACCTGAAAGAGGTCGGCTTGCATGTTGACAGCCCAGCCCTCGTCGAGAATCACATATTCGATGCCGTAGTTTGCTGCGAAGTCTATGTAATGCTTGTAGGTATTGTTGTTGATGCCTGCTATGAAGTCCACGCCGCCGATGTTCCAGTTGTTCCACCAGTCCCAGGCCACCTTGCCGGGGTGGATCCAGCTTATGTCGTCCAGGCGTGAGGGCTCCGCAAGCAAGTAGCTGAGGTTGTTCGTTGCCAGCTGGGTGCTGCTGCCGGCCACCATGGCGATGCGCCAGGGGAACACGTGCTGACGGTCCATCACGGCTATGTAGTCCTCACGCTCTTTGACGAGGAGCTGCAGGTTGTTGTGGCCTCCCTGCACCACATTCCTCGGCAGTGGGGCGTGCTCACCAACCAGGGTCGACGAGGTGCTTTCCTTTCCGCTCTCCTCTTTCGATGTGTGGAGGTAAAGGCCGGGGTAAGAGAGTAGGGCAGATTCTGTGATACACACCTTGATGTCATCGTTGGCGTGGATTAAGAGAGGCAGGAAACACAGACGCCGGTGGTCGAGCTTGGATAACGGCGCTGTGGTGTAGAGGTTCTCGAACGACGTACTATATTGTATATCGTGGCGTGTGGAGTCGAAGCTGATGACGTAAGGTACTGTTGCCGTGGGTTGATGAGGGAATTGATATTCCACAGTCTCGTTGATGACGTGCCCTGCGGGGCCTTGCCATACGAAGCGGTATGCGAGGCCTTCGTTGTAGGCACGGAAGACGAGGGCGAGGCCGTTTTTCAGCTGCAGGGTGAGCTCGTTGAAGTGGTCGCGCATAGTAGACTGACGGGTGAAATGCGAAGGAATAATTTGGTCTACAGTGCGTCGCGAAGTGTTGCGTATGTGGAGTGTGGAGAATTCGTTATCGCCCTGCGTGTAGTGTAGTGCAATGCGCGAGGGTAGGATTAGGGTGTTGCTCTTGTAGCTGACGGAGTAAGAGATGGAGCCGTCAAGGGCAGCGATATTAGCCACAATGAGGCCGTCGGGCGAGGCGAGCGAGAAGTTTTGTTGTTTTGCTTCTATGCTGATGCTTAATGTTATAAACAGTAATAATAGAAAACGTTTCATGCGGAATAAAATTTTGCAAAAATACGAAATATATTGTTTGTTGACTTTTTAAATGACAATGAAAAAATAATGTGATACAATAAAGCCCTGGAGGGGCTTCGGTTGCGTCGGATTTGCAATCCGACGCAAAATATTATAAGGATTTTTAATCCGCAAAATAACGGATTAAAAATCCTTATTGTAACGGTAAAAAATAATGTGTAACGATAGTGATGTAAAAATGCAACTATAATTCGTGTAAATTCGGTTACGTCGGATTTGCAATCCGACGCGAAAATATAGTTTTATATTCGGTGTCGCATATCTTGAAAATCATGTAATTCGTGCTAATTCGTGCTAATTCGTAGACAAAAAAAGCATTCGTGTAATTCGTGAGATTCGTGTTCAAATCGCAGGCGAGGACGCCCGCGTACCACGTCGCATAAACACTGTCGTTTTTACTTTTTTTATTGCACCTGACTGATTGTATTAACTTATTTTTTGATGATTGCTAATTATTGTTATTGTTCGGAAATAATGCCATAGGATTTAGATAATTTATTGACATTCTGTTGTTTTTATTGATATGAACAGTTATAATGTGCAAATATGTTCAAAAATGGGTGAAAATGTGTTTTTTTTGAGGGAAAAACAGTGATTTCACACATAAGAGGACAAAAAAATACGAAAAAAATCAAAAAATATTTTATTGAAACATAATGATATAAAAAACTGGCATGAAAAAAAGTTGAAAAAAAATTTTACAGTATTGGAAAAAGTAGTATTTTTGCAACCTCAAAACAAGAAAACAGAGAGTTATTTGAAACGATAGAAAAAGCCGATGTAACTCAGTTGGTAGAGTAGCTGATTTGTAATCAGCCTGTCGGGGGTTCGAGTCCCTTCATCGGCTCGAGCAGAGATGCCAGCTGGCATTGGTAAGCAATAGATGGGGAAGTCGCATAGCGGCAATTGCAACAGACTGTAAATCTGTCCTCTTCGGAGTTCGGTGGTTCGAGTCCACCCTTCCCCACAAAACCTAAGAGAATGCGGAAGTAGCTCATTTGGCAGAGCGATAGCCTTCCAAGCTATAGGTAGCGGGTTCGAGCCCCGTCTTCCGCTCCAAGTAAACAAAGGGCGGCGACAGGGAGCCGCGGAAAGCAATAAGCTGCAGTAGCTCAGCTGGTAGAGCGCATCCTTGGTAAGGATGAGGTCACCGGTTCAAATCCGGTCTGTAGCTCTTTTTTGTGCGCTAACGCGAGGGAGAAGAAAACAGAGAGACGCAAGGAACAGCATTGCGCCTCTATAATTTGTGAAAGGGGTTGCGCATCTGTGTAATACGAGATTAATTATAAACATTTTAATACGTATAAAAATGGCAAAAGAAAAATTTGATCGTTCTAAGCCGCACGTGAACATCGGTACGTTTGGTCACGTGGACCCCGGCAAGACCACCCTTACCGCCGCCATCACCCAGGTGCTGGCCGCCAAAGGTCTCTCCGAGGTGAAGTCATTCGACTCCATCGACTCCGCTCCCGAAGAGAAGGAGCGTGGTATCACCATCAACACCGCTCACGTCGAATATCAGACTGAGACCCGTCACTATGCTCACGTCGACTGCCCTGGTCACGCTGACTATGTGAAGAACATGGTTACTGGTGCTGCCCAGATGGACGGTGCTATCCTCGTTGTTGCCGCCACCGACGGTCCTATGCCCCAGACCCGCGAGCACATCCTTCTCGCCCGTCAGGTGGGTGTCCCCCAGCTTGTTGTTTTCCTGAACAAGTGCGACCTTGTTGACGACCCCGAGCTTCTCGACCTCGTTGAGATGGAGGTTCGCGAACTCCTTAGCAGCTACGACTATGATGGCGACAATATCCCCATCATCCGTGGTTCCGCCCTCGCCGCCCTCAATGGTGAGCCCAGCGGTGTCGCTCAGGTTGAAGAGCTTATGAAAGCCGTCGACGAGTGGATTCCTCTGCCCGTGCGTGCCGTTGATAAGGACTTCCTGATGCCCGTCGAGGACGTCTTCTCCATCACCGGTCGTGGTACCGTGGGTACTGGCCGTATTGAGACTGGTGTTATCCACACTGGCGACCCCGTCGACATCATTGGTATGGGTGCCGAGAAACTGAAATCCGTCGTCACCGGTGTCGAGATGTTCCGCAAGATCCTCGACGAAGGTGAGGCTGGTGACAATGTCGGTCTGCTGCTCCGTGGTATCGACAAGGACGAGATCCGTCGTGGTATGGTTATCGCCAAGCCCGGTTCGATCAAGCCGCATCATAAATTCGAGGCTACTGTCTACATCCTCAAGAAAGAGGAGGGTGGACGTCACACCCCGTTCCACAACAACTACCGTCCTCAGTTCTACTTCCGTACCACTGACGTGACTGGTACCATCATCCTGCCCGAGGGACGTGAGATGGTTATGCCCGGCGACAACCTCACCATCACTGTTGAGTTGATTTCCGACATCGCTCTGAACGAGAACCTGCGCTTCGCTATCCGCGAGGGTGGCCGCACCGTTGGCTCTGGTCAGGTGACCAAGATCATTGAATAATGACTTATAGCGACCTGTGAACGGTCTGTGCTGTCGCGGGTCGCTGTCTTAGGGGCATAGTTAAATGGCATAATGACGGTCTCCAAAACCGTAGTTGGGAGTTCGATTCTCTCTGCCCCTGCCAAAAATTGATAACGAGATGTCTAAATTTGGAGATTACGTAAAATCGAGCTACGACGAGTTGGTGCACAAGGTGTCGTGGCCCACATTCAAAGAGCTGCAGAACAGCGCTGTCGTTGTTGCTGTGGCTGCCATCATTCTGGCCATAGTCATTTTCTTGATGGACTATATTTTTGGTGTTCAGGGTGGTGCATGGAAAGGAATTTTAGGAATCTATTACTCTCTCATTTCGTAGTTGTATCCTGGCGAGGCCCGCGGTTCTTCTCATTTCGCCTAAGGCCTTGCAAGTTCGTGTCTTGCTTCCCAATCTTCATTGAGGCACAGAATCAGGGTTCAGAAAGCAGGATGACCTTAGAGTTAAAGTCTCCGGCTTTTGCATCGGTCAGAGAGAAATCATATTTTCAATAGTTTTAAGCTATGGATCAACAGTCAATGAAGTGGTATGTTGTCAGGGCTATCAGCGGCAAGGAGAAAAAAGCCAAGGAGTATATAGAGGGTGAGATGGCTAAGAGAGGCTGGTCAGAACTTGTTCCGCAGGTTCTTATCCCCACCGAGAAGGTCTACACGATACGTAACGGTAAGAAAGTGGTCAAAGACCGCAATTTCTTCCCGGGTTATGTTTTGTTGGAGGCCGACCTAAGGGATGAGATAATCCCTGTCATTCAGAATCTTCCCAATGTACTGGACTTTTTGCGTGAGCCTGATGGTGCTCCCATACCTATGCGTCCCAACGAGGTGAAGCGTATCCTTGGCAACATGGATGAGCAGCTGGACTCGGATGGAGGACTCATCGACAAGTTCATTGTAGGAGAGCCCGTGAAGGTCATCGACGGCCCGTTCAACACATTCTCCGGAGTTGTGGAGGAGGTTAACGAGGAGAAGATGAAGCTGAAAGTCACTGTAAAGATTTTTGGTCGCAAAACCCCGTTGGAGTTGAACTACAACCAGGTGGAGAAAGAGTAGGACTTATTGAAAAAAAGAGATCAGGAAATGAGTTGTCATTCCTTGGTTTTCGAATGATAGTTAATAGAGAAGAGTCAATAAACATTTTTAAATTTACATTCAATGGCAAAAGAAATTGCAGGATTGATTAAGCTCCAGATCAAGGGCGGTGCTGCCAATCCGGCTCCTCCAGTAGGACCGGCGTTAGGTGCCAAGGGTGTGAACATTATGGAGTTCTGCAAGCAGTTCAATGCACGTACGCAGGACCAGGCTGGCAAGATATTGCCTGTCATCATCAATGTTTATACCGACAAGTCCTTTGATTTTGTAGTAAAGACTCCCCCTGTTGCCGTCCAGCTGAAGGAGGCCTCCAAGGCGCAGAAAGGCTCTGCCGAGCCCAACCGTGTGAAAGTGGCCAGCGTGACATGGGAACAGGTGCGCGCCATTGCCGAGGCCAAGATGCCCGACCTGAACTGCTTCACAGTAGAGTCGGCCATGAGCATGGTTGCCGGCACGGCACGCAGCATGGGTATCACTGTTACGGGTGAGAACCCTCTGGCAAAATAAGAGTTATTAACAAGTGGAAGCGATATGGTTGGTGAGAAGTGAATAGTGATGGGTGACAAGTGAATAGCTATATTCAATGTCAAGTGAAAGATCGTTATTTGCAAATCACTGATAAAGTATCGCGTCTGACCACAAAAACAGTTTAAAATGGCTAAATTAAGCAAAAAACAGAAAGAAGCTTTTGCTAAGTTCGACAAGGCCCAGGTTTACTCTCTCGAGGATGCCATCAAGGTCGTCAAACAAATCACTTACACCAAGTTTGATTCCAGCTTCGACATCGACGTTCGTCTTGGTGTCGACCCGCGTAAGGCCAATCAGATGGTCCGTGGTAGCGTCACCCTGCCTCACGGCACGGGAAAGACGGTCCGCGTCTTGGTGCTCTGCACTCCCGACAAGGAGGAAGAGGCAAAGGCAGCCGGTGCCGATTATTATGGTCTCGACGAGTATATCACCAAGATCAAGGGTGGCTGGACGGATGTTGATGTCATCATCACCATGCCGAGCTGCATGCCCAAGATTGGTGCTCTGGGTCGTATCCTTGGTCCTCGTGGCCTGATGCCGAACCCGAAGACTGGCACCGTTACAATGGAGGTTGGCAAGGCCGTTCAGGAGGCCAAAGCCGGTAAGATTGACTTCAAGGTTGACAAGTTCGGTATTATCCATACCGCTGTTGGCAAGGTCAGTTTCGACGATGTGAAACTTCTGGAGAACACCCGCGAGGTGCTTCAGACCATCATCAAGCTGAAACCTTCTGCCGCCAAGGGAACCTATGTGAAGAGCATCACAGTCTCTTCTACCATGAGCCCCGGCGTGAAGGTCGACACGAAAGCCGCCACATTGTAATTTGAGTGAATGGTGGCCGGTGAAGTAAGGCGCGCGAGCGTTCGTAACGTATGACACTGGCCGCAAGTCACAGAACACACAAAACGAGTTATTTAATTATGAGAAAAGAACAGAAAGACCAACTGATTGATTCTTTGTGCGAAGAAATCAAGGCCTATCCGCTTATCTATATCGCTGATATCGGAGGTTTGAGTTCAACTCAGACCAGCAAGTTGCGCCGTGCCGCCTTCCGCAAAGAGGTGAAGTTGGAAGTTGTCAAGAACACCCTTCTCATCAAGGCAATGGAAAGGACCGGTTTCGACTATTCCGAGCTGTTTCCGGTGATCAAGGGTGAGACCTGCATCATGCTTTCGCAGACCAACAATGCCCCTGCCAAGCTGATCAAGGACTTCCTGGCGAACAACAAGGATGCCAAGAAGCCCCTGCTTAAGGGAGCCTATGTTGAGGAATGCTTCTATGTTGGTGCAGAGCATCTTGAAGCCCTGGTCAACATCAAGTCCAAGAACGAGCTCATTGCCGATGTGGTTGCGCTGCTTCAGTCGCCCATCAAGAATGTTCTCTCTGGACTTCAGTCGGCGGGCAACACCATCTGCGGTGTTCTGGAAACTCTTTCAGAGAAAGCAGAATAAAAAAACATCAAGAGCATCTGGAATTTCGAGAGAATCTGGATAATCTAGAAAAAAAACAAATTGTATAACATTTAAAATTAAGAAAATATCATGGCAGACATTAACGCCTTAGCAGAACAACTGGTTAACTTAACCGTTAAAGAAGTAAAAGAATTAGCCGACGTCCTCAAAGAGCAGTACGGCATTGAACCCGCCGCTGCCGCTGTTGCAGTCGCTGCTGGTCCCGTTGCCGGTGGTGCCGCCGCCGCTGAAGAGAAGACCGCTTTCGACGTCATCCTGAAGGGTGTGCCCGACATGACCAAGAAGCTGGCCGTTGTGAAGGCCGTCAAGGACCTCGCCAGCCTGGGTCTGAAAGAGTCCAAAGAGCTCGTCGACGGAGCCCCCAAGACCCTCAAAGAGGGTGTCACCAAGGAAGAGGCCGAAGCTCTCAAGAAAGCCCTTGAAGAGGCCGGCGCCGAGGTTGAGGTTAAGTAAGTTGCATACTGCTTGACACCAAATAGGAATAGGGTCTCCGACCGCAGGGTCGGAGTACCTATTCCTTATTGCTATGCCTCCTCATTTCGCGCGTGTTATAATAGTTGTTTAAAGTCATCGCTCTTGGGAGCATCAGGAGTGCAGGACAAGACGCAACGGCATGACTTTCAGCTTTCATCTTTCAACGTTCATTTTTAAATCTTTTTTCCCTTGGCACAAAATCAACCCACAGTAGTCAATTTCGCATCCGTCCGCAAGTTTGAATACCCCGACTTTCTGGACATCCAGCTGAAGTCGTTCCAGGACTTCTTCCAGATAGAGACGAACCCTGACAATCGTCTCGACGAGGGTCTTTTCAAGGTCTTCAAGGAGAACTTCCCCATCTCGGATGCCCGCAATAATTTCACTCTTGAGTTTTTGGACTATTATATTGACCCTCCGCGTTATACCATCGAGGAGTGCATTGAGCGTGGTCTTACCTACAGCGTACCGCTGAAAGCGAAGCTGAAGCTGTCGTGCAACGACCCCGAGAACGAGGACTTCCAGGCCATAGAGCAGCCCGTTTATCTGGGCATGATACCCTACATGACCCCTAAAGGCACTTTCGTCATCAACGGTGCCGAGCGTGTGGTGGTGTCGCAGCTGCACCGCTCGCCGGGAGTTTTCTTCGGCACCCAGTTCCATAGCAACGGTACCCAGCTCTACAGCGCACGTATCATCCCCTTCAAGGGCAGCTGGATGGAGTTCACCACCGATATCAACAACGTGATGTACGCCTATATCGACCGCAAGAAGAAGCTGCCTATCACCACTCTTCTGCGTGCCATAGGCTACGAGACCGACAAGGATATCCTCGATATTTTCGAGCTTGCCGAAGAGGTGAAGGCCACACGTGCCAACCTGAAGAAGAACATAGGGCGCAAACTGGCAGCCCGCGTAGTGGATGCCTGGGTTGAGGACTTCGTCGACGAGGATACCGGTGAGGTGGTTTCCATGGAACGCACCGAGGTGGTTATCGAGCGCGACGTGGAGCTTACGGAGGAGAACATCGAGAAAATCCTCGAGCTCAACATCAAGACCATCCTTGTCACCACTGAGGACAAGGACGGCATAGACTATTCGGTCATCTACAATACACTGAAGAAAGATACGGCCAATAATGCCAAGGAGGCCGTGGAGTATATCTACCGTCAGCTGCGTAATGCCGAGCCTCCCGACGAGGAGACGGCACGAGGCATCATCGAGAAGCTTTTCTTCAGCGACAAGCGTTACGACCTGGGCGATGTGGGTCGCTACAGGATCAACACCAAGCTCAACCTTGATGTGCCCGACGAGGTGAGGGTGCTTACTCAGACCGACATCACCTCTATTATAAAGTATTTAATACTTCTTATCAATCAGAAAGCCGAGGTGGATGATATCGACCACTTGTCGAACCGTCGTGTGCGTACCGTGGGCGAGCAGCTCTCCGCCCAGTTCGGTGTGGGTTTGGCACGTATGAGCCGTACCATCCGTGAGCGCATGAACGTGCGCGACAACGAGGTGTTCACTCCTACCGAGCTCATCAACGCCAAGACCCTTTCGTCGGTCATCAACTCGTTCTTCGGTACCAACCAGCTGTCGCAGTTCATGGACCAGACCAATCCTCTGGCGGAGATTACGCACAAGCGTCGTATCTCGGCCTTAGGTCCTGGCGGTCTGTCGCGCGACCGTGCCGGTTTCGAGGTGCGCGACGTGCACTACACTCACTATGGCCGCCTCTGTACCATCGAGACGCCCGAAGGCCCCAACATCGGACTTATCTCCTCGTTGAGTGTCTATGCCAAAATCAACAACCTGGGCTTTATCGAGACGCCATATATGCGTGTCGAGAACGGTCAGGTTCAGCTGGATGAGGCTCCGGTATACTATACTGCTGAGGCTGAGGAGAACAAGACAGTGGCTCAGGCCACTACGCCGCAGGACGAGCAGGGACACATCCTCGGGCAGCGTGTCAAGGCACGTCGTCAGGCCGACTTCCCCATAGTAAGTCCGGAAGAGGTCGACCTTATCGACATCGCCTCCAACCAGATTGCCTCCATTGCCGCCTCGCTCATCCCCTTCTTGGAGCACGACGACGCCAACCGCGCCCTTATGGGCTCCAACATGATGCGTCAGGCTGTGCCGCTGCTCAACCCCGAGATACCTATTGTCGGAACCGGCATCGAGCAGGCCGTGGCCGAAGACAGCCGTGTGCTGCTCAACGCCGAGGCCGACGGTGTGGTGAAGTATGTGGACTCCACCAAGATTATCATAGAGCACAACCGTACGGAGCAGGAGCGTCTGGTCAGTTTCGACGACGACCTGCACGAGTACAAGCTCACCAAATATCAGCGCACCAACCACAGCACCGCCATCAACCTGCGCCCCATAGTGCGCAAGGGCGACAAGGTGAAGAAAGGCCAGGTGCTCTGCGAGGGCTATGCCACGCAGGGCGGCGAGTTGGCCCTGGGCCGCAACATGATGGTGGCCTTCATGCCTTGGAAGGGTTACAACTTCGAGGATGCTGTGGTGATCAGCGAGCGCGTGGTGCGCGAGGACATTTACACCTCCGTGCATGTGGAGGAATACACCCTTGAGGTTCGCGAGACCAAGCGAGGCGACGAGGAGCTTACGCGCGATATCCCCAATGTGAGCAGCGACGCCACCAAGGACCTCGACGAGAACGGTATCATCCGTATTGGTGCCGAGGTGAAGGAGGGCGACATCCTCATAGGCAAGATTACGCCTAAGGGCGAGAGCGACCCCACCCCGGAGGAGAAGCTGCTGCGCGCCATCTTCGGCGACAAGGCCGGCGACGTGAAAGACGCATCCCTCAAGGTGCCGCCGTCGGTGCACGGTGTGGTGATCGACAAGAAACTCTTTGCCCGTGTCATCCGCGACCGCAAAGCCAAGGCCCGCGAGAAGGAGCTCCTCGCCAAACCTGAGGAGGAGTTCAATATGGAAATCGCCGACCTTAAGGACAAGCTTATCGACAAGCTGCTCGTCATCCTTGCCGGCAAGACCAGCAACGGTGTCTACAACATGCATAAAGAGGAGCTTATCCACAAGAAGGAGAAGTTCACCATGAAAGCCCTGCGTGCCATCGACTTCACCGAGGTGAACCCCAACAAGTGGACTCAGGATAAGGAGACCAACAACCTTATCAAGGAGTTGCTCAACAACTATAACATTAAGTATAGAGAGATCAACGGCCGCTTCACGCGCAACAAGTTCGCCCTCACCGTTGGCGACGACCTGCCCAGCGGCATCGTGCAGATGGCGAAGGTCTATATCGCCATGAAGCGCAAGCTGCGCATCGGCGACAAGATGGCCGGACGCCACGGCAACAAGGGTATCGTGTCGAAGATTGTCCGTGCCGAGGATATGCCGTTCTTGGCCGACGGCACGCCGGTCGACATAGTGCTGAATCCTCTGGGTGTGCCTTCGCGTATGAACTTAGGACAGATTTACGAGACCGTCCTGGGCTGGGCCGGCAAGAAACTGAACAAGCGCTTCAAGACCCCCATCTTCGACGGTGCCACCCTCGAGCAGATCAACGGCTACATGCGTGAGGCCGGACTTCCGGAGAACGGACGCACCTACCTCTACGATGGCGAGACGGGCGAGCGCTTCGACCAGCCTGCCACAGTGGGATACATCTATATGCTTAAGCTGCACCACATGATCGACGACAAGATGCATGCCCGTAGCATAGGCCCCTACTCGCTCATCACCCAGCAGCCCCTTGGCGGTAAAGCCAACTTCGGAGGCCAGCGTTTCGGAGAGATGGAGGTGTGGGCCCTCGAGGCCTTCGGAGCCTCGCACGTGCTGCAGGAGGTCCTCACAGTCAAGAGCGACGACGTCAATGGTCGCGCCAAGACCTACGAGGCCATCGTCAAGGGTGACAACCAGCCCACCCCGGGCATCCCCGAATCGTTCAACGTCCTGGTTCACGAGCTCCGTGGCCTCGGACTGGAGGTAACATTTGATTAGTGAACAGTGAACAGTGAACGGTGAATAGTGAAGAGAACGCATATCCTTCATGGTATAAGCATCTTAATGCGCTCTTTTTGCAGGTCACAGGTCACAGGTCACAAATATTAATAAAGCATGGCATTTAAACAAGAAACACAGAAGAACGATTTCAAGTCGATAACCATAAGCCTGGCATCGCCCGAGAGCATCAAGAAACGCTCCTACGGCGAGGTCACCAAGCCCGAGACGGTGAACTACCGCACCTATAAGCCCGAGCGCGACGGCCTGTTCTGCGAGCGCATCTTCGGTCCTACGCGCGACTGGGAGTGCCACTGTGGTAAATACAAGCGCATACGCTACAAAGGCATCGTCTGCGACCGTTGCGGCGTGGAGGTCACCGAGAAGAAGGTGCGCCGCGAGCGTATGGGGCATATAGAGCTCACCGTGCCGGTGGCTCACATCTGGTTCTTCCGCACCCTGCCCAACAAGATAGGCACCCTGCTCGACATCCCGAGCAAGAAGTTGAACCAAGTTATTTATTATGAGAAATATGTAGTTATACAGCCAGGAAAGGCCACGCTGAACGACATGCCGGTACATAAACTCGACCTCCTGACCGAGGAAGAGCATTATGCCATCGTGGAGAATCTGCCGCAGGGCAACGACCAGCTGCCCGACAGCGACCCCGACAAGTTCATCGCCGGCATGGGTGCCGAGGCTCTTTATACGCTGCTCAGCGAGCTGGACCTCGACAAGTTGAGCTACGACCTGCGCGACCGCGCCAGTAAGGAGAGCTCCAACCAGCGCAAGCAGGACTGCCTGAAGCGCCTGAATATCGTCGAGTCGTTCCGCGAATCGCGCAACCGCATGCAGGCCCGTGGCATGGACAACCGCCCGGAGTGGATGATCCTCAACATCATCCCCGTCATTCCGCCCGACTTGCGTCCCCTCGTGCCGCTGGATGGCGGCCGTTTCGCCACCAGCGACATCAATGAGCTCTACCGTCGCGTCATCATCCGCAACAACCGCCTGAAACGACTGCTCGAGATCAAGGCCCCCGAGGTCATTATGCGCAACGAGAAGCGTATGCTCCAGGAGGCCGTCGACTCGCTGTTCGACAACAGCCGCAAGGTCAGTTCGGTGAAGAGCGACAGCAACCGCTCGCTGAAGTCTCTCAGCGATTCGCTGAAGGGTAAGCAGGGCCGTTTCCGTCAGAACCTGCTCGGAAAACGTGTCGACTATTCTGGCCGTTCGGTCATCGTCGTAGGCCCTGAGCTGAAGATGCACGAGTGCGGTCTGCCTAAGGATATGGCCAGCGAGCTTTTCAAACCTTTTATTATCCGCAAGATGCTTGAGCGTGGCTTGGTGAAGACCGTCAAGAGCGCCAAGAAAATCGTCGACCGCAAGGACCCCGTGGTGTGGGAAATCCTCGAGAATATCCTGAAGGGTCATCCCATCATGCTGAACCGTGCTCCTACGCTGCACCGTCTTGGCATCCAGGCTTTCCAGCCCAAGTTGGTCGAGGGTAAGGCTATCCGTCTGCACCCGCTGGTGTGTACCGGCTTCAATGCCGACTTCGACGGCGACCAGATGGCTGTGCATGTGCCTCTCGGCAATGCCGCCATCCTCGAGGCTCAGCTGCTGATGCTTTCCACCCACAACATCCTCAACCCCGCCAACGGAGCACCTATCACTGTGCCTTCGCAGGACATGGTGCTGGGTCTATACTATATGACCAAACCGCGCCGCACCACCGACACCGAGGTGGTGAAGGGCGAAGGCCAACGTTTCTACTCTGCCGAGGAGGTCATCATAGCCCACAACGAGAAGCGTGTGTCGCTCAATGCCTGCATCTCTGTGCGCCTCGACAAGTTCAAAGGCCGCGACGAGTATGAGTTCCTCCACACCGACGGCCTCTTCACCGAGGTCATTAAGGACCGCGACGGCAACGTGCTCTACGACCGCGAGCCGGAGAACGACGAAGAGCGTGCGCAGCGCTGCCGCACCGACTTCGAGGTGCTGCGCGACAAGGAGGGTTTCCCGGTGGTCGACAAGGAGGGCCACTACATTAAGACCGACCGTCTGCGCACCACCGTGGGACGTATCATCTTCAACCAGGTGGTCCCCGAAGCCTATGGCTACATCAACCAGGTGATGGGCAAGAAGACCTTGCGCGACATCATCGGCGACCTCTTCACCGTGTGTGGCAACGCAGTGACGGCCAACTTCCTCGACGATATCAAGGCCATGGGTTACCGTATGGCTTTCAAGGGCGGTCTGTCGTTCAACCTTGGTGATGTCATCATCCCCGCCGAGAAGGAGCAGATGATAGGCCATGCCAACGAGGAGGTCGAAGAGGTTATGGCTCAGTATGCTATGGGTCTTATCACCAACAACGAGCGCTACAACCACGTCATCGATATTTGGACCAATACCAACAACCAGCTCACCGAGACGCTCATGAAGCGCCTCAAGGCCGACAACCAGGGCTTCAACCCCATCTATATGATGTACGATTCCGGAGCTCGTGGTAGCAAGGAGCAGATCCGTCAGCTCTCCGGCATGCGTGGCCTTATGGCCAAGCCGCAGAAGGCTGGTGCCGCCGGCAACGAGATTATCGAGAACCCCATTATCTCCAACTTCAAGGAGGGCTTGTCGGTGCTTGAATACTTCATCTCTACCCACGGTGCCCGTAAGGGTCTGGCCGACACCGCTCTGAAGACTGCCGATGCCGGATACCTGACGCGCCGTCTGGTCGACGTGGCTCACGATGTCATCATCACCGAGGAGGACTGCGGCACCCTGCGCGGCCTTCCCACCACGGCCCTCAAGAAAGGCGAGGATATCGTTCAGAGCCTTGCCGAGAAAATTTTGGGCCGCACGTCGGTGCACGATATCTTCGACCCGGCCACCGACGAACTCATCGTGCCTGCCGGCGAGGAGCTCACCGAAGAGATCTGCCGCCGCATCGAAGAGGCTCACATCGAGGAGGTCGAGATCCGTTCTGTGCTCACCTGCGAAGCCAAGCATGGCGTCTGTGCCAAGTGCTACGGCCGCAACTTGGCCACGGGCCACATGGTGCAGAAGGGCGAGGCTGTCGGTGTCATTGCCGCACAGGCCATCGGCGAGCCTGGTACCCAGCTGACACTGCGTACATTCCACGTCGGTGGTGTGGCAGGTGGCAACATCGGTACCACGTCGGGCATCGAGGCTCACTACGACGGTCGTCTTGAGATCGACGAGCTCCGCGCCATACCCTACAACGACGCTTCCGGCGAGAGCTACCATATCGTCATGGGCCGTTCGGCAGAGATGCGTATCGTCGACCCCAAGACCGATGTCACCCTCTTCTCCGCTCTGCTCCCCTATGGTGCCAAACTCTTCAAACTGGCGGGCGAGAACGTCGTCAAGGGCGACCACATAGCCGAATGGGACCCCTACAACGTCGTTATCATGAGCGATGTCGACGGTAAGGTGAGCTTTGAGAACGTCATCGAGAACGTCACCTATCGCGTCGAGAGCGACTCACAGACCGGTTTGCAGGACAAGGTCATCGTCGAATCGCGTCAGCGCACCAAGAACCCCACGCTCAACATCGTCGACGATGAGGGCAATATCCTCAAGGTCTACGACTTGCCTGTGGGTGCTCATATCGGTGTCGACAACGGTCAGATGCTCCGTGCTGGCGACATCATGGTCAAGATTCCGCGCAGCTTCGGTAAGGCTGGCGATATCACGGGAGGTCTGCCGCGCGTCACCGAGCTCTTCGAGGCCCGCAACCCCTCCGACCCTGCCGTGGTGGCCGAAATCGACGGTATCGTCAGCATCGCCAAGAAGCTGAAACGCAACAACCGCGAAATCACCATCACGTCGCGCACCGGCGAGAGCCGCAGCTACCTCATCAGCACCAGCAAGCAGATCCTTGCCCAGGATCAGGACTACGTCAAGGCGGGCACTCCTCTGAGCGAGGGCGCCATCACGCCGGCCGACATCCTGGCTATCAAGGGCCCCATGAAGGTCCAGGAGTATATCGTCAACGAAGTGCAGGAGGTCTACCGCCTGCAGGGTGTGAAGATCAACGACAAGCACTTCGAGGTTATCGTGCGTCAGATGATGCGCAAGGTCGAGATCGAAGACCCGGGCGACACCCGCTTCCTCGAAGGCGAGCTGGTCAACAAGATTGACTTCCACGAGACCAACGACGAGATCTTCGGCATGAAGGTCGTCGAGGACAAGGGCGACAGCGAGAACCTGGAGAATGGCCAGATCATCACCGCCCGCAAGCTGCGCGACGAGAATTCCATCCTGCGCCGTCAGGACAAGGCTCTCATTACCGCTCGCGATGCCAAGCCCGCCACTGCCAAGCAGATCCTGCAAGGTATCACGCGCGCTTCGTTGCAGACCAAGAGCTTCATCAGCGCTGCGTCGTTCCAGGAGACCACTAAGGTGCTCACCGAAGCTGCCATCAACGCCAAGCAGGACTTCCTCGAGGGCATGAAGGAGAACGTCATCGTCGGTCACCTTATCCCTGCCGGCACCGGTCTGCCCGAGTACCAAAACCTTATTGTGGGCGACAAGAGCAAGATGGAGAAATAACAACGATAACGCTATAGATAAACATATAATCTATTCATAACCATGGCACAAGAAAAGAACAATAATAACACCCTTAATCTCAGCATCAGCGACGAGGTGGCACGTGGCACCTACAGCAATTTTGCTGTCATCACCCACTCTCCTGCCGAGTTCATCATCGACTTTGCGCAGACCCTTCCTGGTCGCGAGGGTGCCACGGTGCGCGAGCGCATCGTCATGGCCCCTGTCCATGCCAAACGCCTGCTTATGGCCTTGAATGGCAACATTCAGAAGTACGAGGAGACCTTCGGCGTCATCGACGAGCCTCACGGCCCCAACGATGCCATACCGTACAATATGGTTCCTCAAGGCAAGGCGTAATAACGTAGTGAAACTCATAAAAAATTTTCTCATGGGGGGAGAGCCTTAGTGCTCTCCCTCTTTTTTTTTGTTGGTCGTTTAGGAGGCGAAGCTTCCCAGCTTCGCCAATGCGACGTGGTACGCGGGCGTCCCCGCCTGCGATGAGCGGGTCAAAGGGACAGACCCCTTGACCCGCTTATTAGTCGGGATGGGAATCCCGACCTCCTATGGCGAAGCTTCCCAGCTTCGCCAATGCGACGTGGTACGCGGGCGTCCCCGCCTGCGATGAGCGGGTCAAAGGGACAGACCCCTTGACCCGCTCATTGGTCGGGATGGGAATCCCGACCTCCTATGGCGAAGCTTCCCAGCTTCGCCAATGCGATGTTCTATTTGATGGGGAGGATGAGGGTGTCGTCGATGGTGCGGCGGTCGTGGCTGATGTTGAGGCCTATGGCAGTGATGGGGCGAGGGTCGTGGGCGAAGCGTGCGGCGTAGTCCTTGCCGACGATCTGGTCTATAGCCTCCTGGGCGTTCTTGCCGTATTTGAGTTCGATGATGTAGATGATGTCGGGGAGCTTGAGGGCTATGTCCATCCTGCCGTCGGAGGTCTGGTCCTCGGCCTGCACGTCGGCGCCGAAGGCCATGAGGGCGGCGTAGATGAGCGACTGGTAGAGCTGCTCGTTCTGGTTCTTGTCGGTGATGGAGTAGGGGATGCCG
>JAFSQF010000025.1 GCA_017446745.1 Bacteroidales bacterium | reverse complement strand
GGAAAGACATAGGCAAAATACCGCCGAAGGAGCGTAAATACTGGTCCGAGCAGGAATTCCTTGACAAGGTGGACTCCTACTCCGTAGTGCACTTCTCAGGCCGCTACAAAGATGTCTTCTCCACCCCCACGGCCGCACAACGCCTTATATTCGACCTGCTGGGAATTCAATACACATTCCAAGGCAAGAAATACAACGTCAATGGCAAACCAAAGTACAGCTAGTGGACATGGTTACAACCCGGATGGGATTTTAAGATCTTGAGAGCCAAGCTGTGGGAAGGTACGCACGGAATGAAACGGGTGCACTTCATGTACAACTTCGCACCAAATATCATCGACTCTGTATCGCCAGAGGGCTGGGCCCTGCTGGCTGCAGAATGCAACGCCAACTACGAACACACGATTGTGAAGTTCTACGGCGGCCATTTCTCCTGTATGGTGGAGACCTCGGTGAGGAACGCCAAGGACTTTGTTGAAGAGTATCGCTTCGCTTACGACAAAATAAACGAGACAATGCAAGGTATGGTGGACAATACCGGCAGGGTAATCAGCCAATATCCGGCCATGAAGAAACATGTGGACTTTGTAATACCTGAGCATTAACAACTTTCGCACGCACGCAAATTGATTGCGCACCACGAGTGTATCTTTGCACTCGAAAAAACAGACAACACCATAACACATCAGCACACTAACTATTCAAAAAACAAGATATGAAATATATTCTGTCCTTTGCCGATTCGATGAAAGCCGTGGGCGTTCCGATTGTCAAGTTGCAAGTGAATGGTCACGATGGTTTCTTTATGGTGGATACGGGATCAACAGGCTGCCATATAGACGAATGTTTTGCCAAAGAGATTGGTGCAGAAGAAATTCAGTCTTCCACTAAAAATACAATCTCTTTGGGAGGACGTACAGCTGTGACGAACACGTACTACCTTACATTCACTTTCGGCGAATGGGAATTGTCGGAAGTGAAATGCACAAGCAGTAGTATGAGGGTTGCCCAGGAGCATCTTCTTGAAAAGGGAATAAGAATGGATGGAATTATTGGTGTTCCCATGTTAAGTTTTCTACAGGCAGAAATCAATTTGAACAAGTTTGTCTTGATACTCAATATGCCTGATATGACAGAAGAGGCGGAAGTTAAAAACCAAAGATAACAACAATATTATGGAAATTATCGGAACAATGTACAAAATCCTCCGGCAGGAGGAGGTGACGCTCGGTGACGGCACCAAGAAAATGAAAGGCGGATTCGTCATTATGCGCGAAGGCGAATACTCCAAACCTGTGGCTTTTGAACTCTTCGGGGACGAGCGTCTGTCCCTGCTCACGGGACTCAGCGCGGGAATGCCCGTAAAGGTCAATTTCATGGCCGTGAGTTTCGAAGGCAAGAACGGCGGCTACTACACCACTCTGCGCTGCACCAATGTATTTCCTCTAGTGACGGGAACAGCTACGCCGGTGAGCCAGGCATCCAATGTTGCCGCGGCTAATCCGACAGGAGTTTCTGCGCCTCAGGATCAGCCCAATGCCGAACTCTCTCCCGACGAGGCGCTCCCCTTTGACAACGACCTCCCGTTCTTCTGACGGGAGGTGTCGGAACATCCTGTTGAAAACTTGCTCTCCAGCCACGTTGTTGATAAAAAAATCATCCGCTGAATTTGAGGCGCTTGGAATACGGGACTTTCTTCCCCAATTGAAACCCAATGAAATATAACAATAATTCAAGTATTTGATTAGTAGTAATATACAAAGAGTTTATAACTATCTGCCTTTGTTGAAAAAGTTAGCTTTTTTACGTCTTAACTTTGCAGACGGTTTCAGGTCGCAAGAAAAACACACAAGTGTCTTTAAGACACGCCAGTTAGAGAGTAGTGAATCATATCTTTATTGATAAAATAAAATTAATCAATTGTAAATCATTGAATAAAATGAATATTATTATAAAAAATATTTTGGTTGTCGTTGTTCTATTGATGGCGACAGGCGTCGTCTCGGCGCAGAGCTACACGCAGAAATGGAACAGTTACCTTGAGAGAACCGAGTTCTATGACGCCAACGGAAACATGGTGGGATATGCCAAGGAGAATACCTACCTGAACCGCATCGAGTACTACAACGCATACGGCACACTTGTCAAGACGGAGAACAGGAACACCTACCTGGACAGGACCGAGACAAAGTCTCCGACTGGCAACGTGCAGAGTACCAGAAACTATAATAGCTATCTGGATCGCGAGGATATCAAGGACTCCTACGGGAAAATCATAGGCTACCGCAAGTGGAACAGTTACCTTGAGCGCTATGAAGTATACAATTCCAGCGGGACAATGGTTGGATACTACAAGTACAACGGCTACCTGGACAGATGGGAGTACCATGAGCAATGACAAAACAATCAATCATCAAATACATTCAATAACCAGCAGTTGCTCCCGACACGAACAAGGGAAAAAGAAAATGTACGACGATTTTGAATACGAATCCGATTTTGAAGGAACGTATGTACACGATGTGGAGGGATGGAGTGACGATGACATCTATGATGTCCTCGACGGAGAGCCTGACGCATACTGGAACATAGACTAAACATTCCCCCGCCAAAACGTTCAGTTCTTTGAAACATTTGCCACCCATCAGTCTGAATTAGAAACCTTCCGGCTGTTTACCAGTCGGTCGCCGTCTGCCGGAATCGGCAGTCTACGGGCAGCGGACTTTTGTCCGCGAAGGCCCGCATCTCAATGTCACTCCGCGGGGACACCGCGGGTCAGGGTGACGCATCCGTGGTCACGTGGCCAGGCTTGAGCCGAGTTGCGCTCACGCTCAGGCCTCCACTCCACAACTCGGCTCAAGCCTGGGTCTACTGGCTTTATCTGAAGTAATCACGACCGGGTGGCATCTGTTTCGGGAACCCTCTAAAACACAATGTAAAATGAACAGAACCGCAATACTACCCCCAAAAAAGGCTGTTGCCACAGCCGTCACTACGCGCATCTGTGACTTGTGGGGATGCCTGCACACCAAGAAGGATCTCCTCAAGCTTGTCAATGTGGCGTTGGAGGGGCTGTATGGCGAACGGGTCTGTTCGGTGTCGATGGCGCAGCTGAACAAGGCTGCATATTCATCGCTCAACCCCGACCGGTATTGCACGTTCAAGATTCCCAAAAAGAAAAAGGGCGAGTTCCGCACCATCGACGCTCCGGAACATAGTCTGAAGTATATACAGCAGGGACTGAATATGGTGTTGCAGACGATATACGCGCCTCATCCGGCTGCGATGGGCTTTGTGCCTCGCCGCTCGGTGGTGACGGGGGCAAGGATGCACCTTGGTCAGCGGCTGGTGTACAACATCGACCTGAAGGATTTCTTCCATACCATCACATCCGGAAGGCTTTACAGCCGGCTCACCTCGAAGCCGTTCTGCCTTGACGGGAAAGTGGCTGGCATCATCGCCGACATCTGCTGCTACAGTGGTCCAGACGGACGGAACGTCCTGCCTATGGGCGCGCCGACATCGCCCACGATAACCAACATCATCTGCGAGCGGATGGACACCAAGCTCACAAGGCTTGCGAAGGCTTACGGGATGCAGTACTCGCGCTATGCCGACGACATCACATTCAGCGGGATGGCTAATGTTTTTGGCGAGGATAGCCGATTCATCAAATCGTTGCGCAACATCATCGAGCGGGAGGAGGGCTTCACCATCAACCCCGACAAGACGAGGCTGTGCCACAGGGGTATGCGGCAGGAGGTGACGGGCGTTACGGTGAACGAGAAGGAGAACGTCCCGAGATGGTATGTTGGGCAGCTTCGGACGATGCTCCACAACTGGGAGATGGACGGCCATGACAGGGCACAGGCGGTCTTTGAACGCCACTATGTTCCGAAATTCACGCGACCTTCCAGTGGTCTTCCCCCGATACACCACATCGAAAATGTAATCGCCGGCAAACTGCTGTACCTCAAGATGGTGAAGGGAGAGACGGATACGACCTACAAGGCTCTGAACAGGCGATTCGCCGCACTTATGGATTGTTTTATACAAACATCACAAACAATATAATACAATGAAACTGAACAAACTGTTGTACCATATCCAGGAAAAGGAGGACCGCATCCCGACTTTTTTCGACGATATTGACAAACTGACCGGCGGATTGCTTGTGGGTGGGATAACCACCATTGCCGGAAGGCCTGCCATGGGCAAGACTGCCTTTGCCATGTCGGTGGTGCGTAATGTCGGCGTTATGAACAAGATACCGACGGCTGTTCTGTCGCTTACGGATGTCGAAAGATATACCGCTAAACGGCTTATAGCTTCCCAACTGGGATGGGATGCGGTAAAGTCTATGGAACTGGATCCGATAAAGCTTACAGACGAGCAGAAAGACAAGGTCGCGATGCTGCAGAGGATAGGTTTCGAGACCCGGGAAACCGGCAATTCGGAGTTCCTTGAAAACGTCAAAAGCGCACCAGTGTGGATAGAGCACGGTCTGGATATGGACATGGACGAGATAGTGAGCCGTATGGAACGCTTGAAACGCGAGAACGGCATAAGGCTGATTGTCATCGACAGCTTCGGCTGGATGGCTCCGGGAAGCACCCTCACCGCATCGGAGACAGCAATGCAAAAGCTGGTTCATACCGCCGAAAAGCTCAAGGTGGCCGTGTTTATGACCTGTGATTTGACACGCGCCGTGGAAAACAGGGGCGGAACCAAAAAGCCGATGCTGTCGGATTTGCGTGACAACGCCTTGATTGAGAAGTACTCGTCCCTGGTTATGTTCCTCTACCGCCCGGAATACTACAGCATATTCGAGGACGACTTAGGTTCCACCTTGAATATGGCGGATGTCATCATCGCCAGAAACCGCCGAGGAGACATTGGAGAAGTCAGGCTGGAATTTGTGAACAGGGCCGGATTCGTCAGCCGTCCGCCCGTCTCGGTGCTCTTTCCACACAGCAATGACGGAACAACCTTCACTCCCATGATGAATGATGATATGTTTTAAATGAACACAGATGGCAGTGCAGGACTACTATAGAGTATTGGGCGTGGGGCAAAACGCCACGGCGGAGGAGATACGGAAGGCCTACAGGGGGAAATGCAAGACCCTGCACCCCGACGTGAACAAGAGCCCCGACGCGACCTGTATAATGCAGGAGGTCAACGAGGCTTACCGTGTGCTGAACGACAGGTGTCTCCGTCTGCAATACGACAAAGAACACTTCTCAACAACGACTGCGACAGAAGGTCCTTATCCCGAAGGGGACGATTATTGCGACGCTCATTCGGAGTCGGACGGTTTCGATCCGATGCGAAACTGGAGAGAGAGGACGGAGGCGGACAGCTATGTCAACTCGAACTGGCACCGCTATTCAAGTCCAGACAACTGGTATCATTTCAGTTCAGACAAGACAAATGATGTTCCGTGGTGGATAATAGCGCCTGCGATAGCCTTCTTTGCCCGATTGTTAAACAATATATTTTGAAAACATGACAAAAGAAAAAGTGAGATTAGAATTGGAGAAATACCTCGGATACAATGTGACGATAGACTTTCTTGACAAATGTGTGACGGCATGCCTTGACGGGCGTCACAACCCGGCTGGTCTTGGTGGTTTTGCCACGTTGGGATATTTTGTTCCTTTTAAGGAGGTTTTGGGGCATAACCGTCAGACCCACACTTCTGTGTAATGGACAAATTATAGGCTGTTTTAGAGACGCGGTGTTCTAATGGACAAATTTTAGGCTGTTTTTGGGGAAGAAATTTTGTGGGTTGTAAAAAAGTTAGTACTTTTGCGCTACCAACAGAAGCGGAGTTGGGCTCTGCTGGGGAGCAACCCAACAATCTCTCGGGGCTCGTCTCTCTCCACCCAAAAATTGTTTATTACAGGCATGGCATTTGTATAATTGGCACCCGTTTACAATGCCATTTTTCTTGGTAATCGGGCTTCCACAGTAGATGCATTTTTTTTGTTCATAACCTTTGAACGCCAGAATATGTAGATTATTTCTGCGTTTTCAAAGATTTCAGCCTAAAATTTGTCCATTACCTCAAAATTTGCCATTTTTTTGCCATCGTAAATAGTAAGAGCACTGAATATCAGCGCTCTTTGTACCCCGGGAGGGACTTGAACCCTCACGCCGTTGCCGGCAGCAGATTTTGAGTCTACCGTGTCTACCATTCCACCACCAGGGCTTCTCTTTTTGGCTCAGAAACGTTTGGGAGAAATACCAAGCTTTGTTGTTGGATTTCATATATTTATCCAATCTTTATCGCCTCTCTTCCCCTCTCGTTTCCGAATGCAAAAATACACATTTTTTTTATTCCTGCAAAATTTTTTTTCTCTTTTCTCTCTCAAATCCGAAAATTGTAGTACTTTTGCAATCCATTATTAATCCCTATTAAGGTATGCAAGTGTCTGATAAAGTATTCATTTTCGCAGGTCGAGCCACCGCCGATTTGGCTCGTCGCGTGGCCGAAATCTATGGAATACCCCTGGGAAACTCCACCGTTTTCCAATACGCCGATGGCGAATTCCAACCCTCTTTTGAGGAAACTATCCGTGGCGGCACGGTGTTCATCATCCAGTCCACCACTCCTCCTACCGACAACCTCTTCGAGCTCCTGATGATGGTCGATGCCGCCAAGCGCGCCTCCGCCGGCCGCATCGTCGCCGTGATTCCTTATTATGGCTTCGCACGTCAGGACCGCAAGGACAAACCCCATGTGCCCATCGCTTCGCGCCTCATCGCCGACATGCTCGTCGCCGCAGGCGTCGACCGCCTGATCACCATGGACCTCCATGCCGACCAAATCCAGGGCTTTTTCAACATCCCCGTCGACCACCTCTACGGCTCCTCGCTCTTCTTGCCCTACATCCGCGAGAAGTTCGACATCGACGACGTTATGTTCGCCTCGCCCGACATGGGCGGCAGCAAACGCGCCGGCATGTACGCCAAAACGCTCAACAACAGCTTCGTCATCTGCTACAAGCACCGCAACAAACCCAACGAGATTGGCGAGATGCGCCTCATCGGCGAGGTCGAGGGTAAGCACGTCATCCTCCTCGACGACCTTATCGACACCGGCTCCACCATCTGCAAGGCCGCCGGCATCATCAAAGCCAGCGGCGCCAAGTCGGTGCGCGCCATGATCACTCACCCCGTCCTCTCGGGCAATGCCATAGAAAAGATTGAAAACTCTGAACTCGAGGAACTTGTGGTTAGCGACACCATCCCGCTGAAACGCCAATCGCCCAAAATCCGCGTCCTCTCCTGCGACTGGCTCTTCGCCGAGGCTATCCGTCGCGTCACCACCTACGAGTCGCTCGACAACCTCTACGAAACCACAATCCATCATAAGGGCATCATCCACAGAATAGAGCATTGAGGATAATACCCAGTGTACTGAACAGTTTTTTTTGCTTCGATAAACATATAACCAAAACCTTTTTAATAACCAATCTAATTTTTCAAACAAAATGAGAATAGTATCAATGAGCGGTGCTCTCCGCGAGCACGTAGGGAAAAAGGATGCTAAGGCTCTCCGTCGCGAAGACCGCGTGCCTTGTGTTATGTACGGTAAAGGCGAGCAGCTGATGTTCAGCGTCGCACAGACCGCTTTCGACCGCATCATCTTCAACCCCGAACCTTGCTTCGTCGAAATCGAGGTGAACGGCACCAAACACAGCGCCATGCTGAAGGACATCGAGTACCATCCCGTGACCGATATCGTCTATCACGCCGACTTCTACGAGCTTAGCGACGACAAGGCCATCGTGATGTCCATCCCCGTCCACACCACCGGCACCTCGGTGGGCGTCATGAAGGGCGGTAAGCTGGCCTATAAGCAGAAACGCCTCAACGTCAAGGCTCTGCCTGCCAATATGCCCAGCGAGATTCTCGTCGACATCACCAACCTCGATGTCGCTCAGCGCATCAAAGTCCAGGATATCCCCACCGACAAGTTCGAGTTCCTGAACCCCAAGAGCAGCGAGGTCCTCGTGGTCAACAGCACCCGCGCTTCCGCCACCGCCGAAGCTGCCGAATAATGACGGCCTTGTGAAAAAAATAGAATGAGCCGCGACAAACACTGCCGCGGCTTTTTTCTGCGAATGTCTTTCAGCGTTACTTATGTTTCTCCTTTTCGACCTCGACCGCACGCTTTGGGATTTCGACGGCAACGCCGAACGCACCTATCGTGCCATGTTCGCACAATTTGAGCTGGAAAAACTGTGTCATGCCGACTTCGAGACTTTCCACGATCGCTATCGTGTCATCAACGACGCCCTCTGGGATGCCTACCGCAATGGTACGGTGACGAAAGAGATGGTGGCTATCCGCCGCTTCTCCCTCACCCTCGAAGCCTTCGGCTGCGATGCCTCTTCGCCCAGTATCATTCGCCTCTCCAAGAAATTGTCCGACTATTACGTCGTCGAAGGTGTCAGGCAGACGGGACTGATGCCAGGCGCTCTCCAGCTGCTGCAGTGGCTCGAATCGCAGCACGACAGGTTCTCGCTCGCTGTCATCACCAACGGCTTCTCCGAGGCGCAACTGCCTAAGATGAAAACATCGGGCATCGATCGTTTTTTCGATTTCTTCTTCCTGTCAGAAGATCTCGGCGTCATGAAACCCGACCGCCGCTTCTTCGACCTGGCCTTGAGCCGGATGAACGCCACCCCCGACCAATGTCTCGTCGTTGGCGACGACTATAATGTCGATATCCTCGGCGCCATGCGTGCCGGCATACCTCAGGTGTGGTATAACTACAACAATACGGTCCTGCCCAAAGAAAAGACACCCCCAACCTACGTAATCAGTCATCTCTCCGAGCTCCCTGCTCTCCTCTAATTAATGCTTGTTATTTGCCATTTTTCCATAACGTTATGCATAAATCAGGTTTTGTAAACATTATCGGTAACCCCAACGTGGGCAAGTCTACGTTGATGAATGCCCTGGTGGGCGAGAAACTCTCCATCATCACCAGCAAGGCCCAGACCACTCGCCACCGCATCATGGGCATCGTCAATGGCGATGATTTTCAGATTGTCTATACCGACACCCCCGGCATCGTCAACCCACACTATAAGCTCCACGAGTCGATGATGGGCTTCGTGGGCGAGGCTCTTCAGGATGCCGACCTCTTCCTCCTCGTCACCGAGGTGGGGGAGACCTTCAAGAATCAGAAAGTCCTTCAGCAAGTGGTCGATTCCGATGTCCCGGTTATATTGGTCATCAACAAGATAGACCTCTCCGACCAGGCCACCATCATGCAGAAGATCGACTATTGGCAGCAGCAAATCCCCCGAGCCATCGTGGTGCCCTGCTCGGCTACCGAGGGCTTCAACGTGTCGGCCATCTTCGACCATATCATGCAGCTCCTCCCCGAAAATCCTCCCTATTTCCCCAAGGACGAGCTCACCGACCGCTCCATGCGCTTCTTCGTCTCCGAGATAGTGCGCGAGAAAATATTGCTCCTCTACGACAAGGAGATACCCTACAGCTGCGAGGTGGCCGTCGACCACTATGAGGAAGGCAAGAATCTTGATAAAATCTCCGCTTTCATCTTCGTCGAGCGCGAGTCGCAGAAGGCCATACTCATTGGCCATCAAGGCAAGTCGATAAAGAAATTAGGCATCGAGGCCCGCAAAGACATCGAGGATTTCACCGGCAAGAAATGCTTTCTTGAGCTGCGTATCAAAGTGCTGAAAGACTGGCGCAACAGCGACCGCGCCCTCCGCCAGTTCGGCTATGTAGAAAGCTAACCCCTCGCTCTCGCCCCTCGCTCTCGTTCCTCGCCCCTCTCTCGCCCCCTCTTCGTTGTGCTGCGCGTCCTCTGTATTGCGACTGCGTCGCAATTCTCCCTCTTTTGCGTCGCAATTCTCCCTCTTCTGCGTCGCAATTCTCCCTCTTCTGCGTCGCCTTAATAATACTCTATCTCCCTGGTGATTATGTATTGCAGCACCGGGTCGCCGTCCACCAGCTCGCTCTCGGTGCGGCGCGTCCAGTTCCCCTGGCCGTCGTATTCGTAGCTGAACACTGTGATGTACATCTCCGGCTCTGCCTCGCTGTAGTCGTAGAGGGTTTGCATGATGGGCTCGTTGTTGTCATCGTATTCGTAGCGCCATTCCTGCATCTTCTTGCCTTTGCTGTCGTACACCACCTTCTTCACGGCGTTGTTGCCGCTGTAGGTGAACACCTCGCGACGGTAGATATTGCCGGCGGCGTCGTTCAGCGACCGCTGCAGCAGGTGTCCCTGAGCATCGTAGCGCACCAGGGTGCGGCTCTCTATCTGTCGGTCGGCATCCTCCACCCACATCTCTTTCAGCACGTTCTGTGCGTCGTAGGAATAGTAGGTGCGTCCTATCACCTGCTCGTTGTTGTCCACTATCTGCTCCACCGTGGCAAGGCCGAAGCCGTCGTGTTTGAAGCGCGACCGGAAAATGACGTTGGCTTCCGGGGTCACGAAAGTCATCGTCTTGCGCCACCCCTTGCTGTTGTAGGCCGTCTCTATGTGCTCCAGGATGTCGCCCTGGCTCGTCACGCCTTGGAAGTCGGTGCGTGCCTCGTAGGTTATTTTCGTCACGTTTTTCACCTTGCCGTGCAGGCCGTCGATAGCCACGTCGTTGGCCGGCCTTTGGGCTGCTGCAAGCGACGTCAAACAGATAAATAAAGCTGCGAGAAGTGTTCTCCGTATTTTCATAATTCCTTTTTGCTTAATATGTTGCGCTTCTAATATGAAAGATGTTTCTTTTTTGTTCGTTTGGCAAAAATACAAAAATAGAGCCAATTGGCAAAATTTTAGTATTTTTGCAAACTTAATTTTATAACGTATGTCGACGCAAATTATTATATTGTTGTCCTTTATTTTTTACACGTTGTTGCTTTTGGGGGTGATGTGGCTCACTTCGCGCCGTTCGTCGGGCAACGACGCTTTCTTCCGCGCCGGCCGTCGCTCCCCTTGGCCGGTGGTGGCCTATGGCATGCTCGGCGCCTCGCTCTCGGGCGTCACCTTCATGTCGGTACCCGGTGGGGTTTACTATGGACAGTTCACCTATATGCCTCTCGTTTTTGGTTATGTCATAGGCTATTTCGTTATCGCTTTCCTCCTGCTGCCACTCTACTACCGCCTCAACCTCACCTCAATCTACACCTATCTCGACCAGCGCATGGGACCCGTCAGCGAACGCACCGGCTCGCTCTTCTTCATCCTCTCGCGCCTGCTGGGCTCGGCATTGCGTATGTATCTGGTTGTCTTCGTACTCTACGAACTCGTCTTCCGCGCCTGGGGCATCCCGTTCTGGCTCCCCGCGGTGGCATTCATTGCCATCATCCTCCTCTATACCTTCCGGGGCGGCCTGAAGACCGTGGTCTGGACCGACACCTTGCAGACCACCTTCCTCCTCCTCGCTGCCATCGCCACTGTTGTTGTGATCCTTAAGAACCTGGACATGAGCATTCCTCAGCTCCTCGTCGCCAGCTCCGACGAGGGCTACACACGCATCTTCGAAACCGACCCCAATCATCCCAAATACTATTGGAAACAGATTGTTTCCGGCGCTTTTATCACTATTGCCATGACCGGCCTGGATCAAGATATGATGCAGAAAAACCTCACCTGCAAATCGTTGCGCGACGCCCAGAAGAATGTCATCACCTCCAGCTTCCTCTTCATCATCGTCAATCTTATCTTCCTCACTCTCGGTGCTGCCCTGGTCTACTACGGCACCCACACCCCAGGCTTCGAGATGCCCGTGGGAGCCGACGGCAAAGTGCTGGCCGACAAAATCTACCCCGCCATAGCCCAGTCCATCGGGGGCTTCACGCTTATCTGCTTCGTCCTCGGCATGGTGGCTGCTGGCTACAGCAGCGCCGACGGAACCCTCACGGCTCTCACCACAACCCTCTGCTACGACTTCCTGCATTTCGACAAACGCCAGAATCTCAGCCAGCAGCAGCAGGTGCGCTACCGCAAGATGGTCCATGTGGGCTTTGCGTTGCTCTATCTTCTGGTAATTATCGCTTTCCGTCCTTTCCACAACGATTCCCTTATCAATATCCTCTTCGATGTGGCGGGCTACACCTATGGGCCGCTGCTGGGAATGTATGCTTTCGGCCTCTTCACCAAGCGCACCGTGCGCGACCGCTTGGTGCCCGTCGTCGCCATCGCCAGCCCTGTGCTCTGCTATCTACTGAAACTCTATTCCCCGCAGCTCTTCGGAGGCTATCAGCTTGGTTTCGAGCTGTTGCTCATCAATGGCTTGCTCACCTTCCTCGGGCTGCTGGCCATAAGCGTGAAGGATAAACAAGGCGGGCACCTTCCTTCTGCCAGCGGGAAGCGTGGCGGAATCACAACAGCCATACTCGCCGTCGCCCTGCTTCCACTCTGCTCGTCGTGTAGCAACTATAAGGTCTTCTCGATGCGCGACAACCCCACGCTGCCCGTCGACGGCGGCGTGCTTTATGCACTTCCCTCAACGCGTATCTGCCTCTCGGTCACCGTCGTGAGGCGCGACCTCTCCAATGCCCCCTATTGCGACTTTGCCGTCGAGATGCTCGGCCTTTCCCCAGCCGATATCGACACCTCGTTCCGTATTGCCGACATCGGTGTCGCCACCTCCAATGTCGCCGACCCCGACAATTATTATATGGTTAAAATCCGCCGGGGCTCGCTGGCCGTCGACCATCGCCACCTGCTCCTTGCCATCGGCACCGACGCCCCCTTAGAGGGCGACGCCTCCCTAGTGGGCGACGCCTCCGAGCGTCGCATAAAGTCCAGTGCCGCCTCGCAGCCCCACCCTCCCACCAATGCCTCCTACAACCTCTACGACCGAACCGACACCCTCTATTCGCGCTACGACGCCCCCGGCCACCCTTCCTACGTCTCCTCGCGCCGCGACTCCCGCTCGCTCAAGCAGCGTGCTCTGGCCGCAGCCCAACGCCTCGACGAAATTCAGACCAAACGCCAGGAACTCCTTGGCGGCGAATACGATGGCTCATACAGCCACGAGGCCATCGCTTTCCTCAACAGCCAGCTGCAGCAGCAAGAGGCCGAGATTGTTGCCCTCTTCTGTGGAACGCTACGGAGCGAGACCGTCACCTACTTTATCGAACCCTCGTTCCGGCGCCGCGTAGAGGCTATCGACACCCTCGCTTGGTTTTCGCCCTCCGAAGGCCTTATGGGTTTCGTCGATGCCACCTCCTCGGCCGACGCCACCCCGATAATATGCTGTGTCTCACCCTCGGGCGACATGCGCAGCGCCAACCGCTTCGTCAAGTACCACACCTCCGGCGTCACCCCCGACGGCAAGTCCGGCCGGACGGGCAACGCCTACTCCCGCCGCCGCTCCAGCCACGATTTCCGCTACCGCCTCCCCGAAGCCGCCACCCTCGAAGTCTCCGCAGGCCCGCTGGCCCTGAAACAACAAGTGTTGCTCTCTCAGCTTGGCCCCGTGATGTTCGTCCCTCGTCGTAAGGTCAAGGCCCTCTTCAACCCCGTAACCCTCGACCTGATGTCGCTTTCGGTGGGCCGTTAACGATATTAATGCAGTGTCAACGCTCGGAGGCGTAGCCCACCACTGTGGCAAAGCTGCGAAGCTTAGCCTCCTACAATTAAACATATTAACAATTAAACATATTAAATGTCTGATTTCTACGTTCTCATCCTTGGCTCTGGCGCCGCCACTCCCACTTTTGCCCGCAACTGTAGCGGCCAGATTGTGAATATCGGAAGCACCAAGATGCTTGTCGATTGCGGCGAGGCTACTCAGAACCACCTGCGTCGCTATCATCAGAAGATTCAGTCAATCAAATATATATTTCTCTCCCATCTGCATGGCGACCACTTCTTCGGCCTCCCCGGCCTCATCTCCACCATGCACCTCTGCGGCCGCAAGGAACCCCTGACGCTTTTTGCCCCTAAGGGCGTGAAGGCCGCTCTCGACCTCCTCTTCGAGGTCTCCGGCACTCATGTCGACTACCCCTTCGAAATCGTCGAGATGGACCACAACGCACCACGCGTCATCCTTCAAACCGACAAATTCCATGTCACCGCTTTCCCCCTCCAGCATTCCATGCCTACCTATGGCTTCATTTTCAGGCAGGAAGAACCGCTGCTGAACCTCAAACCCGGCGTCCGCGACCTTTACGGACTCTCCAATGAATGGTGCATGCGGGTGAAGCGTGGCGACGACCTGGTGCTCGACAGCGGCGTGGTGGTCCCCAACAGCGAACTCGCTCAGCGCCTCCATTCCGCCCACAGCTATGCCTACTGCTGCGACACCGCCTACGACGAAAGCCTCGTGCCTACCCTCCGCGATGTCGACCTCCTCTGCATGGAAAGCACCTTCGACAATGCCTTCGCCGCTATGGCCGAGCAACGCCAACATTGCACCGCCGCCCAGGCTGCCACCATCGCCAGCCTCGCCGGCGTCAAACGCCTCCTGCTCACTCATTTCTCGGCGCGCTACAAAAACCTCGACCCCTTGCTCTCCGAAGCCCAGGCCGTATTCCCGGCAACCGAATGTGCCTCCGACGGCCATATCTACGAGATCGACTGACATCTTCATCTCATCAATGCAACGCTCCAAGGCGTTGTCCTCTTCAATCCAACGCTCATCAATTAAACAATTCTTCTAAATGTCCGATATACTGATGCAACTCAACGAGGCCCAACGCGAAGCCGCCGCATGCACCGAAGGCCCCGAAATGATTATCGCCGGCGCCGGAAGCGGCAAAACGCGTACCCTCACCTACCGCATTGCCCACCTTATCGAGAAAGGCACCGACCCTTTCAACATCCTGGCTCTCACCTTCACCAACAAGGCCGCTGCCGAGATGAAGGAACGTATCATGAAACTCGTTGGCAACGAGGCCCGCAACCTTTGGATGGGCACCTTCCATTCCATCTTCGCACGTATCCTCCGCGCCGAGGCCTCCAAGATAGGCTATATCAACACTTTCACTATCTACGACAACGACGACTCCAAGTCGGCCATCAAGCAGATCATCAAGGCTATGAGCCTCGACCCTAAGGTCTACAATCCCGGCTATGTCCTCAGCCGTATCTCCATGGCCAAGAGCAGCCTCATAGGCCCCGACGACTATTGCCAAAACTCCGAGATCCAACAAACCGACCATACGGCACACAAACCCCTCATCGGCGAAATCTATAAGGCCTACAACAAACGTCTACGCAACGCTATGGCCATGGATTTCGACGACCTGCTCTTCAACACCAATATCCTCCTCCGCGACTTCCCCGACGTGCTGCTGAAATATCAGAACCGCTTCCGCTATATCCTCGTCGACGAGTATCAGGACACCAACTTTGCTCAGTATCTTATCGTCAAGAAGCTGGCGGCGCGCTTCCAGAACATCTGCGTCGTCGGCGATGATGCCCAGAGCATCTATGCCTTCCGTGGAGCCAACATCCAGAACATCTTCAATTTCAAACGCGACTACCCGCAGGTCAAGCTCTTTAAGCTGGAACAGAACTACCGAAGCACTAAGAATATCGTCAATGCCGCCAACTCTATCATCTCCAATAATAAAGAGCAGATCGAGAAAGAGATATGGACCGACAACAAGACCGGCAACCTCATTGCTCTCCTCCAATGCTCTGACGAACGCGACGAGGGCTTGAAGGTCACCGAATCTATCCTCCAGGCTCATCTCGCCGACGACCGTCCCTTCAAGGATTTCGCTATCCTCTACCGTACTAACATCCAGAGCCGGGCCATCGAAGAAGCCCTCCGCCGCCAGAACGTACCCTACAAAATCTATGCCGGCATCTCCTTCTACGGCCGCAAGGAAATCAAGGATGTGCTGGCCTACCTCCGCCTTGTGGTCAACAACCACGACGACGAATCCCTCAAACGTGTCATCAACCTCCCTCTCCGCGGCATCGGCAACACCACCATGCAGCGCATCGAGACCGCGGCCAACGACAACGACGTCAGCATGTGGACCGTCATGGAGCATCTGCCCAGCTTCGCTCTCGGCATCAGCAGCGCCGTCATCAGCAAAATCGGCGAGTTCATGACAATGATTAGGCTCTTCTCCTCGCACGTCTACGACACCAACGCCTACGACCTCGCCAAGCGCATCGTGGCTGCCTCGGGCCTTATCACCATGCTGCGCAACGACGACGACCCCGACAACGCCAACCGCATCGAGAACATCGAAGAGCTCCTCAACGGCATACAGGAATACTGCGAACGCGAGGAGATGATAACGCCAGAAAATGAGGAGACTTCAACGCTCGGAGGTATCAGCAACTACGAAAAAGGGGAGGCTATTGACAATATTGGCGAAACGGAGGCTTTTGATTCTCAAGGCTCATCCGTAAAGACGCTCGACATGTTCCTTCAGCAGGTGCTTCTGCTCACCAGCGAGGACAAGGAGGGCGACGAGGATGCCGATAAGGTGTCGCTCATGACCATCCATGCCGCCAAGGGCCTGGAATTCCCCTACGTCTATGTGGTCGGCATGGAGGAAAACCTCTTCCCCTCCATGCTCTCCATCACCTCGCGGCAGGACCTCGAGGAGGAACGTCGCCTCTTCTACGTCGCCGTGACCCGCGCTGAAGTGCAGCTGACGCTCTCCTACGCCCTGATGCGCTACCAGTATGGCAACACCAGCTACCAGGAACTCAGCCGCTTCGTCGAGGAAATCGACGACCGCTACATCATGCGCCCTCGTCTGCGCAGCGCTTTCCCCAAGCCCGGCACCTTCAAGCCCTCCTTCCGTCAGTCCGAAGAGCGCTCTTTCCATCAGCCCGAAGGCCGCAAGTTCCAAAGGAATGATAGCCCCGCCAGCAGCCCCGAACCCCGAACTTTCCGCAAGGTCGATAAGCCCAATCCCACCTCCGCACCCGCCTCCGCACCCAAAGGCCCCGTGATGGGCAACAGCCCCGCCGAGATAGCAGCCATCCAGCCCGGTCAGACCGTCATGCACGCCAAGTTCGGCAAGGGCAACGTCATCTCCGTCGAAGGCTCTGGCGAAAGCCGCAAGGCCTGCATCTTTTTCGATGCCGTCGGCGAAAAACAGCTCATGCTTAAATTCGCCAAACTCCATATTGTAGAGTGATTAGTGATTTGAATAGTGAATAGTGATTAGTATCCATCCCCATTAAGCCCATTAACCCCATTAACCCCATCCACCCCCTCCCCCCATCCCCCCCCCCGAAAAATGAAAAAGTATATTTTCCTTTTGTTTGCCATCCTTCTGGGCCCCTCCCTGTTGGCGCAGAACCGCGATGCCGATGCCTACTTCTCTCTGCAGCAGATGCCCGATGCAAGCCTTTTCCTCCCCCCTCCGCCCGACACCGCCAGCCTCCTCTTCGCCGACGACATGGGCCAGTGGCTCTGGGGCAAGTCGCTGCGCAACACCCAGCGTGGTAGCCAGGCCAGCCTCGAATCGCTCTACGGCGTCTACCGCATGTGCCAGATCTTCAGCGATGTCATAGGCATCACCCTCAGCAGCGAGGCCACCCCGGCCATTTACCACCTCCTGCTGCGCGTCAGCGCCACCGCCGAGCACACCATCACCAACGCCAAGGCCAAGTATATGCGGAAGCGTCCCTTTGTGCGCATGAACGAGCATGTGGCCGGTCAGTACGATGACGAGGCCTCGCTGCGCGGCAACGGCTCCTATCCGTCCGGCCACACCACCCTGGGATGGAGCACGGCCCTCGCTCTCGCTCAGGTGGCCCCCGAGGTGCAGGACACCATCCTCCGCCGCGGTTGGGAGTATGGCGAGAGCCGCGTCATAGTGGGTGCCCACTGGCAGAGCGATGTCGATGCCGCACGCCTCGCGGCCTCCGCCGGCGTGGCGCGGATTCTGGGCGACCCCCGCTACAAGGCCGACCTCGAGGCCGCAAGGGCCGAATTCCTGCGCCTCTGGAATGCAAAGCCGCACCGGCACTCCGCCGGCAATGCCAGCCAGCCTGCCGGTTTCGCCAACAGCCTGCGCATCCTTCCTCATCCTATCGATACGGCGCACCGCCGCTTTCAGGGCGAAGTGCTCTCCCATTGGGTCGCCAAAGGCCTGCGCCACACCCCCCGCGGCGCACAGGCCATAGCCGACAACGACAAGTCTCTCGCCGCCTATCTCAGCGCCCTGTCGCTTTGTCTCAGCGTCAGGCTCGACACCAGCACCACCCCCAACATGGCGCGCTACATTCAGTATGTGGCCTCCGCCATGGGGCGCGAGAACCGCCGCGTGAAGGATACCCTTTTCCGCAAGCGTCCCTACGTGCAGTTGGGCGAGGCCTCCCTGATTCCTGGCGATGAGGAGAGGGAACGCACCGACAGCTCCTATCCCTCCGGCCATTCCGCTATGGGGTGGGGGGTGGCCCTGGCCACGGTGGAACTGACGGAAGTGGGTATGAACCGGGTGCTTCAGTGGGGCTATGAGTATGGCTACAGCCGCGTCGTGGCAGGCTACCATTGGGCCTCCGATGTGCAGGACGCGCGCCTCATTGCGGCCTACACTCTGGTGCGCCTGCAATCCGAGTCCGAGTTTCAGAAGCTCTTCTCCGCCGCCCAATCCGAACTCAATGCCCTGCTTCGCCAATAGGAGACGAGGCTTCACACCCGCCTACATTTTCTAACCCTTTAAAACTAAAAAGACTACGCAAACACTAACATCAACTCATATTGTAGGTATCCTTGCCACCTCTGGCATATTGGTGGCTGTAAGCATAGCTTCGGGACGTAAGGTGAAGGATGCCAAATCGTTTGCCACAGGTGGTAAGTCGGGCGCATGGATGGTGTGTGGGGCTATACTGGGCACGCTTGTTGGAGGGCAGTCCACCATCGGCACCGCGCAGCTGGCTTTCTCTTTCGGCCTCTCGGCCTGGTGGTTCACCATTGGCGCTGCGCTTGGCTCGTTGCTGCTGGGGTTGGTATACGCCCGCAGCCTGCGCCACAGTGGCTGCTCCACCCTTATGGAAGTGGTGCGCAAGGAGTATGGCATTAGAGCCGAGGCCGTTGGCTCCATCCTTTTTTTGGTGGGCATCTTTATCAGCATCACTTCGCAGTTGCTTTCCTCTACGGCATTAATCACGAGTTTTGTCGATATGCCTACTTTGGTGGCGCTGCTGGTTGGCGGTGTGCTTATTGCTCTGCTGGTGATTTTTGGCGGTATCCGTAGTGCCGGCGCCAGCGGCATCGTCAAGTTGGTGCTGCTCTATGTCAGCTCTCTCTCGGCGGGCATCATAGTGTGGCGCATTGCCGGGGGATGGAGTGGACTGCAGCATAGTGTCGGCGAGGTCTATGCGTCGTCGCAGGTGGCAAAAATGAACGGTATCGGTGACCTCGAGGGGCTCCACCACCGCTATGGAAGCCTCATGGCCAGAGGCCCGCTAAAGGACATTGGCGGTTGCCTCTCGCTGTTGCTTGGCGTGGTCTGCACGCAGACCTACGCTCAAGCCATCTGGTCGGCGCGCTCTACGGCAGCGGCACGGCGTGGCGCGGTGCTTTGCAGTGCGCTCATCCCCATCATCGGTGGGGCGTGTACACTGGTGGGCATATATATGCGTGGCCATTATGTGACGGTTGCTGAGGCCGAGGCTATGCGCGAGGCTGGTGAGGCACTGCCCGATGGGGTGGGGGTGATAGCCAATTCTCTGCAGGCCTTTCCGGCATTTATCATTGCCGAGATGCCGGCATGGCTTGGTGGAGTGGCGTTGGGGACGCTCCTCGTCAATGTCCTTGGCAGCGGCAGCGGCCTTGTCCTTGGTGCCTCCACCATCATAGCCCGCGACGTCCTCCATTGCGGTGCCAGAAATAATGGAAATGACGGAAATAATAATAGTTGTAATGGTAGTGGCCAACGCCTCCGAGCGTTGTCTGAACTCGCTGTTATGCGTTTGAGCATTGTAGTCATTCTGCTTCTTGGCGTCGTCGCGGCCCATTTCATGCGCGAGGCTTTTCTCAACGACCTGGGATTCCTTTCGCTTGGGTTGCGTGCCGCAGCCCTCCTCTTGCCTCTCAGTTTCGCCCTATGGCTTCCCGGACGGTTCGGGACACGTGCCGTAATCTGCTCCATGCTGGTGGGGACGCTCACTATGCTCCTTGCAGGTCTGCTCGGCCTCCAGCCCGACCCAATGTACTATGGCCTTGCTGCTTCGGCGGGTGTGCTCTTTTTCAGCAAAGTGGCTTCGCCGGCAGGCACTGAGGTCGGCTGAGCAGCACCGCGCTTGACACCCTGGCCGAGGTCAATAACGGCGTCGACCACCCAGCGACCCTTCTCGCGGATTAGCGTCAGCGAGTCGTCCTGAAGCACTATGGGCGTTTTCTTCGTGAAGTATGCCCTCGCCGTGCTGTCGTCGAGCTTCACCACCCCCTTGATGGTCACCTCCGCAGGAGTGTTCTTGCGGATGTAGTTGGTGTCGACAGCAGGCAGGAGGCGTGCGAAGAAATCCAGTGTCCTCTCCTGCGTCAGCTCCGAGGCGTAGGGGCGTGCGTCGTCAATCCTGTAGTTGCCCAAAGCGTCCAGGTAGTTGTAGGCGGCGTTGTTGATCTCCTTGATGTCGTTGTTGGAGCAGCCACCGAGCAGCAGCACCAAAAGAGGGAATAGAATGAGAAAATGTTTCATAAAAATAATTATTATTTAGTTAACCTATAATAGAAAAACGATTATCAGCACTTTCCATAACGAAGCTTCGGAGACGGGTGCAAACTCCAGTTGAGTGCGCAAAGAAGCCCTGCGCGTGGTATTTCAAATTTGTGCCGTTTGCGGATAATTATATATAATACTGTAATATAAATATTTGACGAAATGGTGTCAGATTTTTTTTCAGCTGCAAAATTACGTTTTTTTCTTTTATTCGTCGTCGCATTGGTCGGGATAGGAATCCCGACCTCCTACAATTTATCGCCTTAGCATTGGTCAGGATTCCATCCTGACCTCCTTTTTTTGAAGAAAAAATTTGCTATGTCAAAAAATGTGTGTATCTTTGCACTTTGCTTTGATTGAATTAATTAATTATAAAACAATAAACTAACTATTCCAGATGAACGTTTCAAGAGAAAATTTGGACGATTTGAACTTGGTTATCAGGATTGATGTCGTCGAAAGTGACTATGCCGAAGGCGTAAAAAAAGAACTTAAAAACATCCACAAGTCTGCCTCTGTCCGCGGTTTCCGCAAGGGTATGGCTCCTATGGGCCTCATTGAGCGCATGTACAAGTCGGATGTGGTGGCTCGCGAAGTCGACGACATCATCAGCCAGTCGCTCTTCAAGTATATCTCCGACGAGAAGCTCGATATAATGGGCTACCCCATGGCAAATATGGAGAAGACCAAGAAATACGACTTCAATACCGATAAGGAATTCTCTTTCTTCTTCGACGCAGCTCTCCAACCGCAAGTGGAACTGGCTTGGGACAAGGTCAATGCCAAACTCTTCAAGGTTAAGCTTACGGACGACGACTTGGACCAGCAAATCAAGGAAATGCGCCAACGCTACGGCAAATTCGAAACCCCCGATACCTGTGGCGAGAACGACTTCATCTATGGCAAGGCCGTCGAACTCGATGCCGACGGCAACGTCAAGGAAGGCGGTGTAGATACCTTTATCTCCTTCGAACTCGCCTCTGTCAAGAATCACGATGAAATAGCTCCTCTCTTCGTGGGTAAGAAAGCCGACGACGAGGTTGTCTTCAACCCCGCCAAGGCCTTCGATGCCGACGACCTCGAGCACCAGCTGCGTATCTCTCACGAGGCAGCCCTCTCTTTCACAGCAGATATGAAACTTACCATTAGTGGCTTCTCTCACATGACCCCCTGTGAACTCAACGAGGAATTCTTCAAAAAGGTGTTCCCAAAACAGGACATCAAGGACGAGGCCGCTTTCCGCAAAGCCCTTCTCAAGGATATGGAGGAAGCCTATGGGCAGCAGACCGACATCCTCTACGCCAACGATGTCCGAAAACAACTCATCGACAACTTCTCTGCCGAAATCCCCGAGGCTTTCCTGAAACGCTGGATCCTCTCCCGCAACGAGAAAGACCTTACACCTGAGAAACTTGACGCCGAATGGAACGAGAACTACCTTCCTGGCATCAAATGGGAACTCATCGACGGCGCTCTTGAGAAAATTAGCCCCATCGAACCCTCTGATAAAGAAATCCTCGAGGAAGTCAAGAAAATCCTCCGCGACAACAATGCCGATGGCAACCGCACTGAAGAGGACATTGAAAATGCCGCCAAATCCATCGTAAGCGACAAGAACAACGTCCGCAACATCGTCGACCGCCTCGCTACTGAGAAAGCTGTAGCCATCTTCAAAGCACAACTTAAACCCAGAGCCAAATCCATTTCCATTGAAGAGTACAAGGAGAAGATTAAATAACGCTTCCGCGTTGATACAAAAAAATGCTGGCACCCTATCCGAGGTGCCAGCTTTTTTTTTATTTCGACTGCAGCCGCAACGTCCCCCAGCTCTCTTTCAGCTTGCCTCCCGGCGTCAGCTGCGGCTCCTGGAGCTTGCCTTGCAGCGCCGACTCTTTTTGCACCGCAAGGTCCACGGCGTTGAAAAGGTCGTGGTGGTCTATGTCTCCCTTCCGCTCTTTCAGCGTCTTCAGCAGAAAATAGGTGAAAAATCCATGTCGCTGCTCGTCGAACGCATAGGCCGTCTTGTCGAAGGCCGCTGCCGACATCACCACAACGTCGTTACGCACTCGCATCCCCTTAGCCCTCTTCTCGGTGTGCTTCATGTTCACCAGCTGCTTGCCGTCGCGCTGGAAATCGTCGAAGCTCGCATCTAATATCAGCGTGATGGAACGCACAGGCACCCGCTGGAACCACGCGCACAGCGTGTCCACTCGCAGGCATTGCCGCAGCAGCTTCCGCGTGTCGCCACCACTCATGCGGCTCTCCGTATTGATGCCATCCTTGCTTTTGAAAGCCTTGATGCCTTTCACATTCACGTCCGTGGGCACCAGGTAGGGATTCCGGTCGTAGTCCGTTAGACCATGTCCTACATAGTAAATCAGGAAATTGCAGTCACCTTTCTGTGCTCGCGCTATATCTTTAAGCCATTCCACGCCCTCACGGCGTATGCTCTCCAGCGTCGCGTCCTCTATAATCTTCACCTGCCTCTGCGGTATGCCAAGTGTGCGGATGCAGTACTGCTGCAACACCTCTCCGTCGTTGTAGGCATACGACACCTCCGGCAACGGTTTGGCGTAACGCTCGTTGGCTATGATCAGTGCAAAGGTCTTGGCGTTGCTGTTCTCCTCCACCTTCGGTATATTGTAGTCCACAAATTCGTCGTTGATCATCCGCTCGTTCATCGCCACGATCTCCTCGTCAAAGGCCGAATGCACCAACACCTCTATACCTACATTACGGTATTGCGAACCCTCCTCGCTGTAGCTCTGCAGGCTGTAGCTGTACTCGTTCTCCGTACCCCTCAGCTGCTGCACGTTGGCCTCGATGTTCTTTCGCAACCCCTGGGCTCGCAGAAACGCCAGCTGCGCATTCGTCGTGATCCCTGTCTCCGGCGACACCGAGATGCGCACCGGCTCGTCGTTGTAGCGCGCCGCTATGTAGCGGAAGTCCCCGTATTCCCCTTTGTAGTCTATCCGAGTCACCTGCGTCATGTCGGTCGACGCTTTCAGCTTGATCTCCACTTTCTTCCCATCCTTGAAGGCATCGCGGCACAGCTCGTCGATCATAATCCGCGTCAGCTCGCACACCGCCATGCTCGCGTTCGACTCCTCGCATAGGTACGCCCCTGTTGGGTAGTTGTCCGTAACGCTCTCAAAATGTCGGCACGTGTAGTCTATCGTTATCTTGTAGTTCAGTTCCGCACGACCCTCGGCCGTGATGCCGCTCACCAGGTTGGCTTTGATGTTCACCTTCGACTCGTCGTAAAGCTTCCTATCGTTCGGCAACCCGAGCAGGTACTCCTCCCCACGTTGACGCAGCACGGCCTCGCGCTTCTCTACGCTTTTCTGTAGCTGCTTGAGGATCACCTCGCGATATTCGCTGTTCACTATTGCCTCCGACGGCTGGCATGCCACTCGCTTCGCTCCCGCTACTATCAGCAGCATGATAATTAAAGATTGTGTAACTTTTTGAAATAGTATTTTTTGTATCATAAGCACCATGTTTTATGTTCGTTGCAAAGATACAAAAAAAAATTATTCTGCAAATCTCTCCTCCTGTTTTTCCTCAAATCGCACAGTCCGCTGTAGAATCCAAAACGAACCCTATTCTTTGCTGATTTTGAACGAAAACCTCCGTTGTAGCTTGTCGTGAAAGCGCCAAAGAACTATGAAATAGAGCACTACAACCAGCAGCGTGACTATCGCAGCCATCCCCTCCGAACCGCTCAACAAGCTCACCAACACCACGCTACCAATCAGCAGTATCGCCGGCAGCACATACGCCAGCACCACAGCAAGAAGCCCCAGTCCCTCTTCCACGCTCACCACCACGCGCTCCCCTTCGCTGTACTCGCGCCATTCCGCTGTCTCCACCTCTACAACCTTCTCGTCCTTGTCTACAAATGCACATTTCTCGTGTGCCTTACAGCTCGCGCACGCCGATACCACCTGCATCTCCACCCGCACCGTACCCTCCGCCACCGATATCACTTTCCCGTCATGTGTTGCTAATTTCATCTTTCTGTTATTTTATTGTCTTTTTTTTGTTTAAAAAATGCCCATTAACCCCATTAACCCCATTAACCCCATTAAACCCATAAAAAAACCATTCCCCCCCTCATCTCTCCCATCTCAAATCCTTGGGGAATGTCTTGCAATTCTTTACACATTGCCCCTCGGGGTTGATTTTGTATACCATCCCATTGATCACCACCTCGGCGCGCCCCCATTCAAAGTACGACGCCGCATCGAACACAAAGTCGCTCACCTCATGCCCCTCTCTATCCAAAAATCCCCACAACCCATCCTTCTGCACCGGTATTAGCCCCTCCGTGCAATGTTGCGCCGACTCGTATATCAGCGGCACCACTATGTTCCCACGTTTGTCCACGAACCCATATTTCCCTCCCTTCTCTACCATCGCCACATTCTCCGAGAAGATGTATTCCATCGTGCGGTATCCGCTGTTGTCGTATTCTATCGGCAAGATCAGCTTCCCGCGCTCGTTGATGATCCCATACTTCCCATCCCGTTTCACCATGCAGTAGCCCTCGTGGAACCCACTCACCTCGTCGTAGTACTCAAACCGCTCTTTGCCCTTCTGGTCCAGCAGCGTCACTCGTCCGCCGCGCTCCACGGTGTAATACCCCGACGTATAGGCCAGCACATGCTCATAGTCGAAGCCCGTCAGTTGCTTGAACTTCTTGTCGAACAGGGCCGCTTTCTCCGTCATGGCGTCAACGGCGAAGAAATTACCCTCCACCATAGGCGTCACCTCCACGTATTTGATGGGCAGCACCTCCCTCGCCGCATGGTCTATCATCCCGTATCGGTCGTAGGCCTTCACCACGGCATAGCCCTCGCTGAAGGGCTGCGCGTATTCATATTCAGCAGGAATAACCAGACGGTTGCTCTTGTCGATGTAACCATACGCCACATAGTCGCTGTCGAAGTCTATGGCCACCACTGCAACCCCCTCGCTGAACCCTGATGCCGTGCGGTATTGGAAATCAATCCGCTTGTTGCCTGCCGTGTCGTAAAAGCCATAGTATTCGCCTTGGCGCACACGCACCATCCCGTCGGTGGGATAGTTCACCTCCAGGTATTCCACCGGTACCACCTCGCGCCCGTTGCGGTCTATCATACCGCATTTGTCGTAGTCGGCGTACACTATGCAATACCCGTCGTGGAATTTATCTACAAACTTGTATCGCGGCTCCACTATCACAGTGCCGTCCTCCAGTTTGAAGCCGTATAGCCCATCCCTTTCTATGGTCTGTATGCCGTCGATGAACACCAGCTCGCACCCACAGGCCTCATCGTCCACCACCACTACCTTCTCTTTCTCTGCCTTGCCACTCTTCTTATCCTTGGATGAGTTCTGCCCCGGCAGCAACGTCGCCGTAGCCATCATCGCCGTCAACAGTAGCATTATGCGAATTGATCCTTTCATCGTGCTTTTTTTTTTTTATTTTTTTTTTTTTTTCTCTCTCTCTGTCTGTCTGTCGATTATAAATCGTAAGTAATAAGTAATAATTCCCCCATCAACCCCATTAAACCCATTAAACCCATCACCCCCATTCACCCCCATTCAACCCCATTCAACCCCATTCAACCCCATCATATCTCTTCCGCCCCTCCGGCAATCCATCCGTTCTTCCCGTCGGCGATCTCCACATGCCACCACTTATCCTGCCGTTCCGTAATCCTCACCTTCGTGCCCTCATGCAGCACGAACTTGTCCACGCTCTTCGGATCTGGCGAGCCTTTCACCACCAGCAATGGCTCCATCACTATCGCCTCTCCTTTATACGTTACATTCTTCGCCGCAATTGTTGCGTCCACCGCCGAAATAATTATCAGCACCAACAGCACAGCTCCGGCTATGAAGGTCCACCTTCGCATCCGGTAGTCCTTGGAAATGAAAAATATACTCCCGGCTGCAGACAACAGCGCTATCAGCACCACCAGCACCGTGCGCCACCCGCGCGGCGTCAGCAGGTGCACTACCGCCGAACCCCATTCCACCAGGAACATTCGCGGCAGCTCCTCGATGTTGTCCACCGTTTTGCTGCGTGCCAGCGCCAGGTTCTCCTTCACCATCCTCTTGTTGGGCGCCAATCGCAGTGCCCTTTCGTAGTTCAGCACCGAAGGTCCCATCTCTTCCAGGCGGTAGTAGGCGTTGCCCATGTTGTAGTGTAGCTCCCAGCTCTGCCATCCCGCTTCGCGCACCGCCTCGTAGAGCTCCGCGGCCCCCTGATAGTCGCCGCTGTCGTAGGCCGCATTGCCTCGCTGGAACATCTCCTGTGCCTCCTCGGCACCTCCCTTGGCACAAAGCCCACCAACAAAACTCAACAAGCTGAAAAATATTATTATGCTGCGTCTTTTCATCGTTTTTTTTATTTTTTTTCTTTTCCTTTTCTTTATTGAATTTCAAAAAAAGCCCATTAACCCCATTAACCCCATTCAACCCATTAACCCCATTCAACCCATTAACCCCATCCAAATCTACCCCTTCAGCTTAACCTTTATGGCCGCGATCTCTGTTATCGTGTTCATCGCCTCATCGTAGATGCTCTGCTTCTTGGCGCTGCTGTCGCCCGGCGCGAAGCGCGCGAAGTCAACGTCGGCAAGGGTCTGTAGTATGCGTTCCTGCAGTGCAGGCTCCACGTTCTTCTCGGCCAAGTGCTGTCGGATGGTGTCGCTCGAAAGCAGCGACTGTTGGATATTGAACTTGTCGGCAATGCCTCCCCACAATGCTTTGTAGATCTCCTCGTAGAAGAGTGCGTCGTCGCCGTCGTGGAGGTGCTTCTCGGCATTGCGTAGGCGCTTCCGGGCCAGCTTCGTGGCGCGCTGCAGCTTCATGCTCGCCTCGTCGCCCTCTATGCCCTGTTGGCGCCGCGCCAATACAATCACCACTCCCGACGCCACTATAGGCAACGCTATCAGCAGCCAGAACAGCATACCCGCCTTGCCGCTCTCCTCAACCCGGCTCAGCGAAGTGCTCTTGCGTATATGGTGGATGTCGCTGTTCAGCTCCTTCACGTCGCTCTTCGAGGCCGTAGTGTGCAACGGCTTCCCTACTTTGATTTTTATGGCGTTGCTATGCCGCGTCACGTATTGCCCCGTCCCGGGGTCGAAGTATACGTATTCGATGGCCGGCAGCTCATACTCCCCTTGCGTCTGCGGCGTCACTATCCATTCAAATGTGCGGCTCCCGCTCAGTCCGTTGTCGCCTTTGTTGATGTTGTCAATCACACGCGGCTCGTAGACCTCCATCCCCTTCGGAAACACTATCTGCGGTGCCTCAAGCAGGCTCAGGTTCCCACGCCCGCTGATGGTAACGCTGTAGGTGAACGCCTCGTTGGCGTGCAGCTCGTTAAGGTCGCTCTTGGCGGTGATATCGAAGTGGCCCACGCCTCCGGCAAAACCCACAGGGGCCTCGGGCAACGGTTTGACGTTGACGTTGATGCTATTGCTCGTCAACGACCGCACCACGGCCTGCTGCCGCGTCGGCGCGAAGAACGGGTCGTCGATGAAGAAGTCGAAGATGGTGCCCGTTCGCTGCATCTGCGTCTCTATGATGGCCACAACGTCGGTCTTCAGAGGCGCTATGGTCAGCTTCCCTGCCTCTTGCGGAAACAATGCTCCTCGCCGTATCTCGGCCACCTGGTATTGCCTCCCGTTGTACGTCTCCGTATATTGCTTCACCTGCGTCATGTTTTCGCTCAGGTCCTCGCTCCAGAATCCCTTGTTGCGCGGCAGCTTGTCGATCTGGAACTGCGTAAGAGGCACCTGTGTGTATATTTTATACACGATGATGGCCTCCTCGCCCTGATACAGGGTGCTCTTGTTGATCGATGCCCGCGCAAAGAGCGTATTGTTGTCTATCGTCGTTGTTGGCTGTGGCTGTTGTTGCTGCTGCTGTTGTTGCTGCTGGCGGTGGGGACGCGAGGGCTGCCCCCAGGGCCATCCCCCTTGGCTTTGCTGCTGTTGCTGCTGCTGGCGGTGGGGGTCGGCTTTCTCCACGGTGATGCTGAAGGGCTTGCTGCTCACCGTCTTGCCTTCGGCCACAACCGAAGCCGCACCCACATGGGCAACCCCCTCGCTCTCGGCGCGCACCAGGATGGTGAACGCATTGGAGACCGACTTCGAAACATTGCCGTTGATTATTGACATCGACGTGCTCGAACTCGTGCTCGGCCCGCCCACAAGCGTCAAGTTCTTCAGAGTAGGCATCTTGAAATCCCGGGCTTTTGCATTGACATCGAACGTGATCTGGAACGTCTGTCCCGCTGCTACCGTGTTGCGCGTCCGCACTTCGATGCGGACGTCCTGCGCCCTCATCCCCATCGGTATCAGCATGAGTAATGCTATTATCCTAAAGAATTTATTCATTTTCGTTACCGTTATCGTTTGCGTTATCATTTTCGCTGCCTAAATTAATCACCAATCTTTCTCTATCTTGGCGGGACGCCCTTGGTGGCGTTCTTTGTCGGCCTCTTTCATACGGATTGCCTTCATGGTCTGCTGCTCGTTGTTCTTCATTGCATTGAGCATCTGTTCGGCCTCGCGGCGTTTCTGCTCTTGTTGCTTCTTGTCCTGCTGTTTGTCCTGCTGTTGCTGCTCTTGGTTTTGTTGTTGGTTCTGCTGGTTCTGCTGCTCCTGTTGCTGCTTGTCCTGCTGCTGCTGGTTCTGCTGGTTCTGCTGCTGTTGGTTCTGCTGGTTCTGCTGTTGGTCTTGGTTTTGCTGCTGGTTCTGTTGGTTCTGCTGGCTCTGGCCGCCGCCTCCTTGTTGCTGTTGCTCCGGACGCAGCAGTTGGCGCGCCAGCGAGAGGTTGTGCTGTGCGTCGCTGTTATGGCTGTCAAGGCGCAGGGCCGCCTGATATTGTGCTATGGCCGCCTTGAGGTTCTGTCCGTCGTAGCCTCCCGTGTCGCGTGCCGAAAGGGCCTGGCGCAGATGTATATTGCCGGCATTGTAGTGGGCTTTCACCCTAAGCTCCGGTGTCGAGCTGCTGTTCTTGCACACCTGCTCGTAGCGGCGCAGCGCCGAATCGTTCTGCTGCAGCTTCCCGTGGGCTATCGCCAGGTTGTATTGCGCCTTGGCGTAGTTGCTGTCGGCCTTCAGGGCCGCACGGAAGTGCTGCACGGCTGTGCTGTTGTTGCTCTTCTTGAGGTCTCTGACACCCTCTCGCGTCGCTGTGCGGCGTTGCTTGGCCACCTTGCGGCTCACCTTATACGGCGTCGTCTGTTTCTCGCTCTGGTAGATGCTCAGCGGCGTGGCCTGTTGCTGAGGCCTCGCCGGCTCGGCCGCCTGAGGATTGGTCTGTTGTGTGGCCATCCCCTGCTGCTGCGCCGATGGTTGCCCATGGGCTATAACAACGGCACATACAAATGCTATGATTAATGAATTTCTTTTCATTCCATCACTATATTTTATCTTTCGTTATCGTTATCGTTATCGTTATCGTTATCGTTATCGTTTTCGTTATCGTTATTTCTGTCTCCTTATCATCTTTCCGATGTTGATGCGTGGGTTGCGGCGCTCGAAGATAAACACCTCAAGCAACAGGCAGAGCAGCGCCACAGCCAACGGATATTGATATTGCGATTTGTAGGCTGTGTACTGCGATGCCCCGAATTTCTGGCTCTCCAGTGTCGAGAGCTGTTTCACCACCTCTTCCACTGCCGCGTTGCCGTTGCCGGCATGTGCATAGATGCCGTTGCCGGCTTTCGCGATGTCGCGCAGCATCTCCTCGTTCAGGTGCGTCGTCACCACGTTGCCTTCGCTGTCCTTGCGCCAGTCTATGATCTTGCCCGAGCGGTCCTCTATGGGTATCTGGCTCCCCTGGGGCGACCCTATGCCTATGGTGCACACCATGATGCCCTCTTTCGCTGCCTCTTTGGCGGCATCTATGGCATCGTCCTCGTGGTTCTCGCCATCGCTGATTATCACTATGGCACGGCTCTTGTTGGGCTCCCACTCCGGCTCGCCATCGTCGCTGTTCTCGGTATAGCCCAGCGTGGCCATACCTTTCTCTATGGCGTCGCCGATGGCCGTGCCTTGCTCGCTGATGAGGTCGGTGCCGATTTGGTCTAAAAACATCTTGGTGGCACTATAGTCGTTGGTCAGCGGCATCTCGATGAATGCACGCCCCGCGAACACCACCAGCGATATCCGGTCACCTCCCAACTGGCTCATCAGGTTCTGCACCACCTGCTTGCTGCGTGCCATGCGGTTCGGCTTCATATCCTGTGCCAACATGCTGTTCGACACGTCGATGCATACCGCCATGTCTATTCCGCTCTGTTCGCCCTCAGCCACACTGCTGCCCATGCGCGGATTGGCCCAGGCCACTATGAGCATGGCCACGCCGACGCAGAGCAGGGCAAGCTTGATGATGGGCCGCCGCCGCGACACGTCGGGTTGAAGGCGGTGCAGCATTGGATTGGTGGCAAATTCCTCCATCTGATGGCGTTGGCGGCGCTGGCGCGCGATGAATACGATGATCATCAGCGGCACTACCAGCAGCAACCATAATATTCTTGGATGTTCTAAAAGCATTATCTTTGATTTTCAGATTATTCGGTTTTTTTTTCTTTTTTTTCGTTACTTCGATGTCTCGATATTTCGATATTTCGATATTTCGATGCTTCGATGCTTCGATATTTCGATATTTCGATGCTTCGATATTTCGATGCTTCGGTGCCTCGAAGTCTATTAATTTTCAATCCTCAGCAGCAATTCGAATGCCAAGAGCAACAGCGCCAGCAGGAGGAATGGCTTGAACTCCTCCTTTGTCTGTCGGTATTGCGTGACGTCGATGCGCGTCTTCTCAATCTTGTCAATCTGCGAGAAGATTTCGTTGAGCGAGTTTTTGTCCGTGGCCCGGTAGTAGTGGCCTCCGTTGGTGTTCTCTGCCATTTGGCGCAGCAGGTTCTCGTCAAGGTCGGCACGCGAGTGGAACGGGCGTCCGTATTCGTCGTGGTACAGCACGTCGCCTCGGCTCCCTACGCCTATGGTGTAGAGGCGGATGCCGTATTCGCTCGCCAGCTCCGCGGCGGTCTCGGGGTCGATAGAGCCCCGGTTGTTCACGCCGTCGGTGAGCAGGATGATGACCTTGCTGACGGCTTTGCTGTCCTTGATGCGGTTGATGGCGGTGGCAAGCCCGTCGCCGATGGCCGTACCGTCCTCAAGGAGGCCTATGCGCATGGCCGAGAGCTGCCGCTGTAGTATGTTGTGGTCGATGGTCAGCGGGGTTTGCGTGAATGCCTCGCCGGCAAATTCCACCAGGGCGATGCGGTCGTTCTTCCTCCCGTCGATGAAGCGGAGGGCCACATCTTTGGCAGCCTCCAATCGGTTGGGCTTGAAGTCTTCGCCCTTCATGCTGCCCGACACGTCGATCGTCAGCACTATATCTATTCCCTCTATCTCCATCTCTTCGCGGCTCAGTTTGCTCTGCGGGCGCGCCAGGGCTATCACGAGCAGCGTCACCGCTGCGCAGCGCAATGCGAAGCGAAGATGATAGCGTAGCTCGCGCGACGAACGCGTGGGGGCGCCGAACATCTCGAGCGTCGGGATGTGTACCGGGGCTTTGATGCGCTTGTGGCGCGTTATGTACCAGGCCACCATCAGGGGCACTGCCAGCAGCAGTAGGAGTAGCCAGGGGTGTGCAAAACTTATATTTCCAAACATGATGTCTGTTTTTCAGATTGTCATTTTTCTTCTTTCTCGGGATTGTTGATTTTGTGGGTCTCGGCCACCTTGCGCACGAAATCTATGGCGTACTGCATCGTGAGGTCGTGCTCGTGTGCCTCGGGCTCCTGCTTGGCGAACTTCACCATGTCGGCTTTCTGCAGCAGCTGCCGCAGCAGCTCGTTGCTCTCCTCGCTCCAGTCGCCGATGTTGCGGAAGGCGCGTAGCGTCTGCCGTGTGGTCATCTCGGTGGCCGATATGCCGTACATGTTGTGCAGGAAGCGCCGCACCACGTCGGTAAGGTCGGTGTAGTATTTCTTTATCCGCCCTTTCTGCCACAGCTCTTTGCGACGCAGGCTCTCGAGCTCGGCAAGGGCCCTCTTGTCGGCCGGCACGGGCTTGGCTTTGGGCAACGGTATGACGGGCTTATGCTCGCTGCGCCGCTTGACGACCCACACCACCGCGACCACCACGGCGGCTACAAGCAGTGCCAGCACCACCCAGCGCGCTATCTCCCAGAAGGTGTAGGGCTCCTTGAGGGGGGCCACGTCGCCTTTCATCTCGCATTTGGTGGTGTCGGCACCCGCGCTGTAGGCCACGTTGAGCCACAGCTCTTCGGCCGGAGCCAGGGCTGCGGCGTTGTCGCCGGTGCCTACCGCCACAACGATGAAGTCGACGGGATGATGTCCAGCCTCGAACGAGGTGATGGTGACGCTCTGCACCAGGCTCTCGATGTTGCCGTCGGCATCGCGTAGGGTGTCTATGCTGCTTTCAAGGGCCTCGATGGCTCCTTGCGTCAGCTGCTGTAGGGTGGGGAAGGTGACGCCTGCAAGCTGCACCTTCTTGGAGGTGCGGCGCACGATGATGGAGAGTGTGCGCTGCTCGCCTACGGTGATGGTGGCACTGTCGAGGTCTCCGCTCACCGTGGCGATGGCGTTGCTCGAGGGCAGCACGATGCGCGGCAGGGTGTCACGCTCCGCTGCGCCCGGACGCTGGAGTTGGGGCGCGTTGTGGCGCTGTGGCTGCTGTGGCTGTGCTTGCGCGGGGGGCTGCTGGCTCTGTCTGGCGTCGCGCCGGTCGTCGTCGAGGCTGATACGTTTGTCGACAAGGGCGCCGCCGTTGTTTTGTGCGAAGCTATAGGCACTGGTAAGAAGCAGAAGCAGCAGTGTTAAATTCTTTATTTTTTGCATGTCCTTTCTTGTTTTCCAGTCTTTTCTTGTTTTCTGGTGTTCTTGGTTCCCTAATAGGCTCTTCGTTTGAAAATCCCTATCAGTGGCTTCACGAAATCCTTGCCCGTGGTCAGCGTGGCGTGGTCTATGCCGTATTTTTGCAGGAGGGCTTCGTTGACCTCGTTGTAGTGCGCAAAATGCTGCTGGTAGGCTTTCTGTACCTTTCTCGACGAGGTGTCAACCCATTGGATGGCCCCCGTCTCGAGGTCCTCGAACGAGACGAGCCCCATTGCCGGGAGCGTCTGCTCGCGCGGGTCGTCGATATGCAGCACCACCAGGTCGTGTTTGCCGGCGGCAATCTTCAGCGCGTTCTCGTAGCCGTCGTCGTGCAGGTCGCTGATTAGGAATGCTGTGCTGCGCTTCTTGGTGACGTTGGTGAAATAGCGCAACCCCTCGGCAATGTCGGTGCCGTGCCCCGTGGGCTGGAACCCTATAAGCTCGCGTATGATGCGTAGGATGTGGCTGCTGCCTTTCTTGGGAGGTATGAACCTCTCGATGCGGTCGCTGAACATCACCACTCCCACCTTGTCGTTGTTGTGTATCGCCGAGAATGCCAGTGTCGCCGCCACTTCGGCTATGAGTTCCGACTTGAATTGGTTGGTGGTGCCGAAAAGGTGTGAGCCGCTGACATCGATAAGGAGCATGACGGTGAGCTCGCGCTCTTCCTCGAACACCTTGACGTATGGGTGGTTGAGCCTCGCTGTGACGTTCCAGTCTATATTGCGCACATCGTCGCCATACTGGTATTCGCGCACTTCGCTGAAGGCCATTCCGCGTCCCTTGAAAGCACTGTGATATTCGCCCGAGAACATCTGCTGGGATAGCCCTCGCGCTCGTATCTCGATGCGTCGTACCTGTTTTATGATGTCGCTTTCTTGCATGGAAAAATATGAATGTGAAATGATGTAGTATGTAGAATGTGAGCCCAGTAGTGGTGGTATATACTAGCCGTGGGCGTGAACCCACGGGACTCGGAATGTTTCATCTTGTCTGAGCCCCGGAATTGAGCCCTGTAAGGGCGGTATATATTAGCCGTGGGTGTGAACCCACGGGACTCGAAATGTTCCATCTTGTCTGAGCCCCGGAGGGGCGACATATTATAAAACAACTCGTCAGGGCACATCGACGCGGTTCAGGATTTCGTTGACGATCTCTTCGCTCTTAACGTTCTCGGCCTCGGCCTCGTAGGTCAGCCCAACGCGGTGACGTAGTATGTCGAGGGCTATGGCGCGCACATCCTCCGGAATGACGTAACCGCGGCGTTTCATGAACGCGTAGCTCTTGGCGGCTATGGCCAGGCTGATGGAACCGCGCGGCGACGCTCCGTAGCTAATCATGCTGCGCAGCTTCTCGAGGTGGTACTGCTCGGGGTAGCGGGTGGCGAAGATGATGTCGGTGATGTAGTTCTCGATCTTCTCGTCCATGTAGACCTCGCGCACCAGTTGGCGCGCCTTGAGGATGTCGGCGGGTTTCATCATCGCCGTCTGGCGGTTGAAGCCTTCGTTGAGGCTCTGATGCAGTATCTGGCGCTCCTCGTCTTTCTCGGGGTACGAGATCACCACCTTGAGCATGAAGCGGTCCACCTGGGCCTCGGGGAGGGGATAGGTGCCCTCCTGCTCTATGGGGTTCTGCGTGGCCATGACCAGGAACGGCTCTTCAAGCTTGTAGGTGTTCTCGCCTATCGTCACCTGGCGCTCCTGCATGGCTTCGAGAAGGGCGCTCTGTACCTTGGCGGGGGCACGGTTGATCTCGTCGGCAAGGATGAAGTTGCTGAAAATGGGCCCTTTCTTCACCTGGAATGTCTCGTTCTTCTGACTGTAGATCATCGTGCCTATCAGGTCGGCAGGCAGCAGGTCGGGAGTGAACTGGATGCGGCTGAACTTGGCATCGATGGCATTGGCAAGCGATGTGATGGTGAGGGTCTTGGCAAGCCCCGGGACACCTTCCAAAAGCACGTGGCCGTTCGAGAGCAACCCAAGCATGAGGCTCTCTACCATATGTTTCTGTCCTACAATATTCTTGCGCATCTCCATGATGAGGGCATCAACGATGGCACTCTCGCGTTCTATGCGCGCATTCAATTCTTGGATGTTCACTGTTTCGTTCATGATATTATATTTTGTTCTTTTTTATTCTATAATGTATCGTTTTTCTTTCCGTCCGAAAAAAAACGTTATTTGAAACGATACCCTCAGAAAAAAATTGTCATCACTGCCGTTTTTTTTATTTTTTTAATACACAAAATCGTCTATTCAAAAAAAAATATCTATCTTTGCACGATAATATTTTGTTGCGAAATTAAAAATCTAATTAATTATTAATATCTTATGAAAAGTAGAAAAGTATTAATCGGCGTAATTGTTGCTTTTTTGGTGGGAGGAGTGCACTTCGCCACTGCCCAACCTAAGGCAAATTACCAGAACAATCTTATCGAAATTGGTCCTGACAATATTGCCGGACGAGTGCGTGCCTTGGTCGTCGACCAGGGCGACCCCTCTCACAACACCCTTTATGCCGGCGGCGTGGCCGGCGGCCTCTACATGAAGAGTGGCGATTACTCGTGGCGCTATATGTCGTACCATACCTCTACAGGTGCCGAAATCACTCTGCCCATCTCCTGCATGATTCAACTCCCCAACAACGACCTGCTGATAGGCACCGGCGAAGGCCTGGTGACCAACCACGGTGTCAACAACGACATCATGGCTCCTAAAGGCCGCGGCCTCTTCATCTTCAGCCGCAAGAACGAGACGTTCACTCCTATCAGCTCCACCAACCCCGTGCACGACAGCCGTTGGAGCTACATCAACGACATCGCCAGCATCATCCGCGGCGGACACCTTTATATATATGCCGCCACCGATTCCGGCCTCTTCAGATGGAACTTCGACCAGAACGGCGACGACCCTCAGAACCCCGACTGGTCGCGCTCCTTTGAGCAAATAGCTTCTGGGCGCTTCACCGATGTCATCCTCCTCAGCAACGACAACATCGGCTATGCCACTGCACCCGGCAGGGTATACCGCATCGGCGATATCCAGAACCATGGCGACACCGTCAACATCACTTTCAGCAACCCTGCTTTCATCACCGCCAGCCGCGTTTCTTTGGCTGCCGCCACAGCGCACGACACCATGAACAACACCACCGTCCACACCACCTACCTCTATGCCGTGGTGTCCGATTCCGTGGGCCTGCTCGATGGCGTTTACCTCACTAAGGACCAGCAGAACTGGACCAAGCTGACCACCAATACCGTGACTCCTTTCAATAGCAAAAACCCCGGCTACTTCAACTCCTCTATCGCTATCGACCCCCGCAATATCAAGCATGTCTATGTCGGCGGCGCTCACATCTGGTCGGGCGAAGGCTTCGTCGACAACTCGTTCTACACCTGGACCAAGAGCTCCTACTCCGAGAGCGAGCTCAATGGCGGCAACTACATGAGCGATGTCCACACCCAGCCTATCTTCCTCCACTCCGGTATTCATAAAATTATTCCCACCTTCAAGGTCAACAACGGCGACACCACTTGGGTCACCTATTTCGCCACCGACGGCGGCGTCTATAGAACCGGCGACGTACAGAGCACTTACGTGTCGCTCAACAAGGGCCTCAACACAGTTCAGTTCAACCATATCGCTGTCACTCCCGACGCCTCTATCATCGGCGGCGCTGTCGACAACAGCTGCCCCTTCATCCAGTCGCGCAACGCTCACAATGGCATCGCTCCCGTCCAGCAGTGGTACGACGACGACACCGCTTCGGTGTTCAACCACATGTGCAACGTGCTGTGGCTCGGCAACGGCGGCGGCGTGGCAGCCTCCCGCTTCCAAATGCTCGAACCCTATAGCCGCCGCTCGATCTTCGTCTCCGCTGAACCCGGATACTTCTCTATGGCCAGTGGCATGGGTAACGTCAACATCGCCTCGTTCGGACGTACCGTCGACGACTATGCCGACTACAACAACACTCAGACCTGGACAGTGGGCTCGGCTTTCGTCTCCGACCTTATCCACAACACCAATCCTATCCCCCAAATCAAACTCTGGGAAACCGACAACAATACCATTTGGAAAGACACCATCAGCTTCACCATCGACACCACCCGCACCTATTTCCACAACGGAGAAGAGACTGCCATCAACTATCAGACTGTCTTCCAGCCGGGCGACCGTATCCTGGTGCCCTCCAAGCCTAACTTCGACTTCCCCTTCTACCACACCTTCACCGGCACGCACAAGCTCTCGGAAATGAGGGTACGTTACGACACTTCTCGCGTCAACAACCACCTCGTTATCGATACCGTCGACTACCGCTATTTCGACCTCACCCTTGATGTACCCAACAAGGTCGTCAGCCGCGCTATCGTCAACGGCCGCACCGACAGGGGCTACGGCGCTGTCTATATGAACATGACACCCAACTGGTACAGAAATGTTTGGAGCGAGGAAGAGGCCGGCAATTCCAACGGCAATATCATGAGATGGTACGACATCTATGTCTCCGACAAGGGCAACTCGGTGGGCGACATCACCTTCAGCCGCGACGGCAGGAGCGTCTTCTTCGTTGTCAGCAACAACGCCACGGGCAAGAGCTTCATCTTCCGCATCTACAACTTCGAAAAAACCAATGTCAACCGTCCTACGGCTATGAGCATGGAGCTGAAGTTCAGCAACAACGACGACCCCAACTACGAGGATCCTCGTATCACCATCTACGACACCATCCTCGCTTTCGGCGACCATTGGTTCAACCGCCCAATCAGCTCGATCACTGTCGACCCGCGTCCCGGTAAGGACAACCTTATCGTCACCTTCGCCGGCTATAACAACGGCGACCCCAACATCGTGCTTATCGAGAACGCCTCGGACCCCAACACCCGCACTATGACCGACATCAGCATCTCTTACCCCGCCAACGGCATGGGCATCTCCGACCCCGTCTACTCGTCGCTGATTGAGTTCAAGAACGGGCACCTCATCGTCGGCACCGAAAAGGGCGTCTTCAAAATGAAGACCGACGACTGGAAGCACGGCACCTGGGAAGAGGTGGGCGACTTCAACGGCGTACCCGTCACCTCGATTATTCAGCAGACCGACTCCATGAGCCGTCAGACCTACAACGCTCGCGAGGGCGTCGACATCGTGAAGTATCTCTATGCTAAGACCAAATTCCCCTATGCCATCTACTACGGCACCTATGGCCGCGGTGTCTTCATGGACACCTGCTACGTGACCAACATGGAGGCTGAGGTGAGCAACCCCGAAGACTGGGTCGGTATCACCACCGTCGACAATGGCGTCAACAGCGTGAAGATCTATCCTAACCCCGCTCAGACCGTCGCCAACGTCGAACTCGATGTCGTCAGCGCCGGCAACGCCGTGGTGAGAATCTACGACATCAGCGGCAAATTGGTTCACACCGAGAACCTCGGTTACCTCAATAGCGGCAAACATCAGTACAGCCTCGACTGCCAGAACTTCAATCGCGGCATGTATCTGGTGAACATCAACTTCGGTGACAAGTCGGCTACTTCTAAACTGATCGTTCGATAATAATAATTAAATAGAGTGAGAGGTACTGACTTCAAAACAGTACCTCTTTTTTTTTAATCCTGAATTTTACATATACCCGATTACGGAATAATTGATTGTATAATTAATGTATTAATATTTTCTTATGGCTAACCTTGTAGAAGAACTTAAATGGCGCGGCATGATTCACGATATCATGCCCGGCACCGAAGAACAGCTGAATAAAGAAGTTACAACGGCCTACGTGGGTATCGACCCTACGGCCGACAGCCTTCATATCGGCCATCTCGTAAGCATCATGCTGTTGAAACACCTGCAGATGGCAGGCCACAAGCCTCTGGCTGTCGTCGGGGGCGCCACGGGCATGATCGGCGACCCCTCGTTCAAGGCTGCCGAACGCAAGCTCTTGACACCCGATGAAATTCAACATAACGTTAGCTGCATCAAGAGCCAGCTGGAACGGTTCCTCGATTTCGACAACCCCGTCAACGGCGCCGAAATCCTCAACAACTACGACTGGATGAAGGACTACCTCTTCCTCGATTTCATCCGCGATGTGGGCAAGCACATCACCGTCAACTATATGATGACTAAAGATTCGGTGAAGAAACGTATGGAGACGGGTATCTCGTTCACCGAGTTCAGCTACCAGTTGCTTCAGGGCTACGACTTCCTTACCCTCTACCGCACTAAGGGCTGCAAGCTTCAGATGGGTGGCTCTGACCAGTGGGGCAATATCACCACGGGCACTGAACTGATTCGCCGCATGGAAGGTGGTGAGGCTTTCGCTCTCACTTGCCCTCTGATCACCAAGGCCGACGGCACCAAGTTCGGCAAGACCGAGGGTGGCAACGTGTGGCTCGATGCCAGCAAGACTTCGCCCTACAAGTTCTATCAGTTCTGGCTCAACTGCTCTGATGTCGACACGGCACGCTACATTCGCATCTTCACTCTCTTCACTAAGGAGGAGGTCGAGGAACTGGAACGCCAGCATGCCGAGGCCCCGGAACGTAGGGTGCTGCAGAAGGCTCTGGCCGAGGATATCACCGTGCGCGTTCATGGTAAGGAGGCCTACGACAGCGCTGTGGCTGCCTCTGAACTGCTTTTCGGTAAAGGCACCACCGAACAACTCAACACTCTCGACCGCGACACGCTGCTCAGCGTCTTTGAGGGCGTGCCTCAGTATAATGTGAGCCGCAGCACCATCGAGGCCGGTGCCTCGCTGATCGACGTGGCTGCAGAACTGGGCATGTTCGCCAGCAAGGGCGAGATTCGCCGCGAACTGAAGCAGAACAGCATCTCTGTGAACAAACAAAAAGTGGGTGAGGCTCACATGCTTACCGCCGACCAAATTCTTAACAGCGGCTGCATCCTGATTCAGAAAGGCAAAAAAAATTACTATATTATTAATGTAATTCAATAATTAACTGTTCAAAATTAAATTACCTCTTTTCGTAGCCCCGTAGGGGCGACATATATTAGCCGTGGGCGAAAGCCCACGGTATAAACCAGGCAGTTACATTGAGCCCCGTAGGGGCGACATATTATAAATAATAATCCAAATAGCATCCCAATATGCAAACTATTTTTGCACGATTACTTAATATTCAACAAGCAACAATTAAACACGTTGATGCTCCTTCAATCGGGGCATTATTGCTGGCTTTGTTGGGTGCCCAGCACCACTTTGTGTTTGGTGTCGTTATCTTTATTCAGCTGGTTTACAGCATCTATCACGTTGACGATATATTGAACGTCGACCGTTTGGTCTGCACGCACGAAGACACCGGCCTCGGGGTCGCCGGGCGCCAGCGCGGCAAGCTCTTGTTCAAGGACGCTCTTCATTTCGTCGACCAGCTCCTTGCCTTCGGTGGCGGACAGGGGGGTCTCGTCAATCTGGAACTGGCACCGCGACAAGGATTTCTCGCCCTCGCCGGCACCAAGGTCGGAGATATACACCGTCACGCTCTCCTTGGCCATGGTTTTGTTGTTGCTCTCCGGCAGGAATAGCTTCACGGCATTGGGGCTGATGAGCGTTGATGTCAGCATAAAAAATATGAGGAGCAGGAACACCAGGTCGGACATCGACGAGGAGCCTGTCTCTATGCGTATCTGGTTTTGCGACTTTATCATTTGACGTATGTGGTTTGGAGTGAGGCATTAGGCGTGCGGCCTCTGTAGCCTCTACATTTTATCTATTAAACAATCAACAATACGGAGCCGTTCAGGCGGGTTCGTGGAGGAGGTCCATGAATTCCATGGAACGTACCTCAAGGAGCATGACGACTTTGTTGATATTGTTGACCAATATGTTGTAGAGGAAATAGGCTACGATGCCGACGATAAGGCCGGCAATGGTTGTCACCATGGCTTCGTAGATGCCTGTGGAGAGCAGCTGGATGTCGATGTTGTTGCCGGCATGGGCCATGTCCTGGAAGGCTTTGACCATGCCTGTCACGGTACCAAGGAAGCCAAGCATGGGTCCCAGCGAGGCCACCGTGGCCACGAGCGAGACGCGTTTCTCGAGTTTGGCCACCTCAAGCTTGCCCTCGTTCTCTACCGCTGTCTGGATGTCGCTCAGCGGCCGTCCCAGTCGTGAGAGCCCCTTGGCCACCATGCGCCCTATCGAGGTGTCGGTGGATTTGGCTAATGTCTTTGCTCCGTCAATGTCGCCTTTATGCACGTATTGGCGGATGTTGTTCATGAAGTTCGTCGAATCGTCCTTGAGGGCGTGGTTGAGGGCCAGCAGACGCTCGATGGAGATGTAGATGGCCAGCACGAGGAGGCATACAAGCACAATCATGACCCATCCACCCTTCGTGGCTAAGCTCAATACGGAAATTTTCTCGGCCACTATGGTGGTGTCGGCCTGCAATAAAATACTGTTAATTAGTGACATACTTATTTCTTATTTTCGTTTATTAAGATGTAAAAATACTCTATTGGTTGTATTTATCTGAGTATCTTAACGTAAAAGTTTCAACATTGTTGTGTTGATATCGCTAAAATAAAAAAAAACATTATCTTTATTGTAAACTCTATGTGCCATTTTTCGGTTGCGTCGGATTTTCGGTTGCGTCGGATTATCGGTTGCGTCGGATTTGCAATCCGACGCAAAATATTATAAGGATTTTTAATCCGCAAAATAACGGATTTGCGTCGGATTTGCAATCTGACGCAAAATATTATAAGGATTTTTAATCCGCAAAATAACGGATTCGGTTGCGTCGGATTCGGTTGCGTCGGATTTGCAATCCGACGCAAAATAATATAAGGATTTTTAATCCGCAAAATAACGGATTAAAAATCCTTATAATTTCGTGCTAATTCGTAGCCCCCCAAAACACTATCGTTTTACCTTTTTGCGCCTACCCGATTGAATCAACTTATTTTTTACTTATTGCTTAGTATACATAAAGAAGCACGGCAATCATTTGTTGATGCCGTGCTTTGGTAAGTGTGGATTTGTTTTTTTTATTGGACGATGAATTTTGTGGTGTGGCCTTTGAGGCGGCAGAAATAGAGGCCTGGCTTGAGGTCGGCCACTGAGAAGGTGATGCGGTCGTCCGACGACTGCACCTTGAAACTGCGCACCATGCGTCCCGTCACGTCAAGCACTTCGAGCATGGCTGCTTCTCCGTCGTTGAGCATGAAGTTGACGGTCACTTTCTCGTTTGCCGGGTTGGGATAGATGGAGCCGATGAAAGGATTCTCGACCACGTCGATGGCAACCTCAGACTGGATGCTGTCGGCAGGGGGTTGTAGGTGGATAACCATACCATGGCCGGTGCTGAAGTTGTATCCGCCAGAGTTGGTGACGTCTAAATCTTTCAGGTGAACGTTGAACCAGATGTAGTTGGCCGAGTTGTTGCCCCAGCCGAAGTTGAAACGGAATTTGTCGTTCTGGGTGTTGTATCCGTCGCATACGAAAGCATGGCCGGCGGCGTCACGTCCTGAACCCTGGGGGTCGGTACCGTCGTAGTATACGGGGCGACGGGCGAGGATTTCTTCGCGCAACAGGTTCACCCATGCCGAATCTCTGGAGTTGACGGTGCCGGTGTTGTTGGGATAGCTGACGTCGCGCTCAAGATATTGGGATGTGCCGTCGTATTTGAAGTAGTTGTTGCATGCCGTCACCACGCGGGGCGAGTAGGCTCCGCTGCCGTTGGGGCTGAAATTCATCTGCACGCCAAGGCCAATATAGTAGAGGAATCGGGCTGTCTCTTGTATCAGCGAGTCGGGCGACGAGGATGTCAATATGTCAGGCATGTTGTTGTAGTTGAACGTCACGGTGTCGTATTTCACACGTAGATAATCGTTGCCCGAACGCCAATAGTATGACGAGGTGCCTTTGGGTTGCACCGGATAACGCCAGAAACGTAGTATCTGGCCTAACGCCGTGGCTACGCAGCCGGCATAGCTGCGTTGACCGTTAATCTTGGGGCTCCAAGCATTGAAGGGCACGTCCTGATCCCATTTGGTGGTGAGCAGGGTGATGACTGCCTTGCTCTCGGTGCCGAAATAGGGAAGACGTTTCTCCTCCAGTTTGCTCCATTCCTCCCGGGCTTTCTTGCTGGGCTCGAGGGCGTTGTTTTGGGCATAGGCTACATAGTCTACATATTGGTTGATCCACCATTGCATATTGTCGGGGATGTCGTTGGGGTCGAAATAGCCCTCGGTGTTGTAGCCGATAATGGGGTCCATGCAGTCGGTGCCGGCAACGATGACGAAACCGCGTTTGTTGGAGGTGTTGAACACATAGAGGGCGGGAATGTCGCGCACGACATTCTGGATTGTGTAGACCAGCGACAGTTTTTCGGGCTTAATGGTCTTGTCGCCTACCTGGGCCGAGAGAAAATAAGCTCCCACTTCGCGCGCCTTTGTGCTGTCGACATCGCCGGCAAAGGCACGTTCTGTTGGAGTCACAATGCTCATAACGAGCATTATAGGAAAGAATAAACGCGTGATTTTTTTCATTATTATAAGATTTTTTATTTCAAAAAAACGGTGCAAAAGTACTAATATTTTTCATAATACGAAGTTATCATTTATTATTTAACTTTTTTCAACAAATAAAAACGTGACCTCCATAGTCTGACTAAAACTGCTGGAGGTCACGTACTACATAATAAGGAATAACCCTTGTCTTTTTATCTTACCCTGTGGAAGACAACCTGGTCTGTGCCGAACATTTCTTTGAATGTCATGCCTAATTCTTCGACAATGTCCTATTCTTTTACGTTTGCCAAGAACGTGGATGCTGTGCCGATGAGGTCGGCATTGCACTGCAGGATGGCGGCGATGCGCAGGGCCTCATGTGGCACGTCGTCGCTCTGGTCGGGGAGGAGGGAGTAGTCCATGAAACTGTTGATGTTCTCGGGCGATAGGGGTTGGCTGCACATGTTTTCGACGAAGCCGCGCACGCGAAGCCGCCGGCAGCCGAGACCCAGCTGGCTGTAGTGGGTGGTCACGAGGGTTTGCGATGGGCATCGGTCGAGGAGCGTGGCGAGCGACTGCACGATGGCCTTGCCCTCCACGGGATTGGTGGTGCGCGCCGGCTCGTCAATTAGAATCAGGTAGTTGCCCTTTGCGGCGCGGGTGATACAGTCGCTGATCTTTATGATCTCCGAGGCAAAAGAGGAGAGGCCGTTCATCTCGTTCTGCTCGTCGCCAATGCAGAAAATCACGTCGTCCACAAGGGCTATCGCTGCCTCTTTGGCAGGTACGAAGAACCCGAATTGCGCCATAAGTTGTACGATGCCTATGGTCTTCAGAAGCACGGTCTTGCCGGCCATGTTGGCTCCCGTGATGAGACAGACTCCCGGCAGGGTTTCGATGTCGATTGGTTGGTAGCGCTGCTTCGTCTCCTCGGTACGGCGTTTCAGGCGCGGATTCCACATGGCGTTGAGCCGTGATGCTCCGTCGTCGGAAAAGGTTGGCCGGCAGAGACCCCATTCCAATGCTATGGTGGCCTTGGCGAAGAGGAAGTCGGTATAGGCCATCTGCTCTATGGCTTTCTGCAGTATGCCCGCGTGGGGCTTCAGCCGCTCGGAGAGCTGCTCCATCACCTCCTGCTGTATGGCGTTCTGCTGTTCGAAGAGCTGGTTGAACAGCATCTGTTGCTCCGCTCTTGACGGGTCGTCGTCGGGCAGGACCTCGAGTTTCGTCTGGGTGGCGCGGAGCTCTTTGCGCAGCTCAGGTAGGGCAGGGTGGTAGCTGTCGTAGATGTAGAAGTTGGGGATGCCGGTGTTGTCGGGGTCGAGGATTGAGAAGACCTGCTGCAAGTCGGGGATGTTAAGGATGTCGCTGATGTCGAGCTGGCTGGCTGCCTTGCGGGTGGTGAGGCACAGATGGGCGAAAATCTTCACCTCAAACAGCTCTATCTCTTCGATGGTTATGCTGTTGGCCAGGTTGTTGATGGTGCCCTGTATGTCGTGCATCTGCATCAGCTGATGACGCACTACGGCGATGGGGCGCGACTGTTGCGCCTCTTGGAGCAGGGCGAGGATATGGCTTACGTTGCTGTATTCGGCTTCCAAAAGACGTCTGTCGTTGATGAAAGGCTGGCGCAGCATGCGTTGACGCCCGGAGGTGGACATGAGTTCCATGCTGTCAATCACGAATTGAAAGCCGGGCTCGGCGGTGAGTTTATCTTTGATGGTCATTGCTGTTCTTGTTTTTGAAGTACGTCGTAGACGGGCAGGCCTATGGCGTCGCTGAGGGCGTGGCAGGCCTCTTGCGAGCGGAGAGTGTAGCCTTGTGGCGAGGTGGGGTTGAGGCATACGGCGATGAGCGTGGAGCGTTGCAGGACGCGTAGGGTGCCGCCGCGGTGCAGGAAGTCGTTGTAGACCGTGGGGGTGACGAAGAATTTGGTGAAGTCGCGGGCTATGAGGGTGATGTCGGCGATGTTTTTCTGTGTCGCCAGATGCCGCATCAGACGGTCGCTGATGGCTCCGGCGGCGAAGATGGTGGTGCCGTGGCTGAAGAGGCTGTCGCCCATCTTGTCGAGCAGGAAGACCGAGGGGATGTGCAGGTCGTGGACCTCGCCGCTCTCCCCGACGCCCCAGATCCCCTGCTCCACGGGCATGAGACTGGACTGAAGCTCCGGCGTGACCTCTTCGATGTCGATAAGGCGGCACACGAAGCGGGTGCGCGAGATGAGCTGGTTGAGGTTGGGCGACACTGCGGCCCCGGTGGCCAGAATCATGGCTTCGGTCACCGTGGGCGACGCTAAGCTGAGGCGCGACAGGGCTCCGTCGACGATGCTGAGGGGCACGCCTCGTTGCTGGAATTGTGCTATCTGTTGGCGCAACATGCCGGTGGCCGCGGCACCGCTGAGGAGGGCTTTGCCGCTGCATAGCACCCGGGCTGTCACCAAACGCCCCAGCGAGGTGCGCCGCGGGTCGACAGCCTCAATCTCCGACAACAGCCGCCGCATCCGGTAATGCTTCTCGGAAGTTATGAAGTGCATACCCTCGTAGAGGGTCACCTCGGGCTTGGCACTGCCGTATACAGCATCGGTCTGCTCCCCGTCAACGCCTATAGAGGTCACCGCACAGGGGTAGTGCATCTCGTTGAGCCGCCGCAGAACATAGTTGAGGCACACCGTCTTCCCTGTGTTCTTCTCCAAGCCTACGATGGATAGGCTCTTATGTTTTACTATGTCGTTTATGAATGGCAAGGTTTGATGTTTTATCTTAGATGAACGACGATGATGGCGTTTTAGTACATCCTTTGCCGTTTTATTTCTTGCTCTGGTTGGAACGCTGCAGCCTCGCTTGCAAATAGAAATCTGACGACGAGTCTTCTGTACCCTCCATTTTATTGAGATTATCTGTAAATAACCCCGCAGGGTTCCTATGCAGTAGCAAATGGTACGCGGGCGTCCTCGCCTGCGATATTATCTCCCCCGTAGGGGATTCTGCTTAGTAAGCGACAATTAAAAAATAAAGTGACATAACGAAGCCCTGGATGGGCTTGCTCTCAATAACCCCGCACGTAGTGTGGGGCTGTTGAAAACCAATAATCTATGCGTTTCGTAGAAACGCGTTCTCATTTTATCCATCATTTTACCTTTTTTTATCCTTACTAAGTAACAGTAAAAAAAATAAGGTGTAACGATATTCTGTCAGAGTGAGCCCCGTAGGGGTGAAGAAAGAGCCAGTGGCTCTTTCGATAGCGAAGCGTAGAACAAAAATATATTAGCCGTGGGCGCGAGCCCACGGGAATCGAAATACTCTATTAATCTGAGCCCCGTAGGGGTGAAGAAATATCCAGTGGATATTTCTTCGATAGCAAAGCGGAGAATAAATATATTAAGTAACAGTAAAAAAATAGCCAGCTTATTTTATTTTGAATGTCTGATTGTATCAACTTATTTTTTAATTATTACTAAGTAAATGGACAAAACAATGTTCACGTTCTCTTAAAACAGCAATTATCAGTAATTAATCAGCAATTATCGGTATTTTTTTGAACGTGAATGAACGTGAATGAACGCGAATAGCCATAAATGTTAAATAATTCGCTCTAATATAACGTATGACATTTCTGTCATAGATTTCGCATATTTAGCTTTTTTCATGTATTATAGCAATAATATTGTTCATTAATTATGCCTGGTTACTTAACGTTTTATAGAACATGTCTAAAATTCAAGTGACTTTCTTAAAAGTCAAACTCGTTTTGCTTGATTACGTATGAGGTATCACTGTGATTATTGTTCCATCCAGTCAAAGTTGTCTGATATTAACAATTCTTCTTTGGTTATGAGGTGTGTTGTCTGCATCGGGATTGTCCTGTACGGCAGGCTGAAGCTATCGGCAAGGGCACGCACCTCTTTGGTGTCATCATAGGTCAGGAGGAAATGGCCCTCCATCTGGCTTGCAAGTTCAAATATGCGGTGGTGGTCAACCTCGAAATGGTTGTAAAGACGTTTCCCGGCCACGGTGTAGGGCGGGTCGATGAAAAAGAACGTATGGCTGTCGGCCATGTGTTGTTCTATGATTTTGAAAGCATCACCGTGTATGAAAGTTATTTTTCCACGCAATATATTGGCTTCTTTTATACGTTTCGCCAATGTTGACGGATACCAGCGGGAAGCGAGTCCTCGTCCACCTTCGCCGGTCTTGATAAGCCCTGAGCCTTTTGCCAAAATACCACCGTGATTGGTGCGGTTGCGAACAATTGTTGCGAATCCTCGTTCTTTCGTGCCTTTGACAGAACTATGAATCGTCTGGTTGATGTCTTCTGCTGTAACGATAAATGTTTTCACTCTGTTGACAAGCCAGTCGCAGTTGTCATCTGAAAGGATGGTCTGCCATGCGGCTGCCATATCGTCGTCGATTTCCACCATTGTGGCATGGCTGAAATAATCTTCGGCTATCGCTGTAAGACTGATTATGCCTCCGCCTGCAAAAGGTTCTATTAACTCGGACTTTTTGTCGGCTTGGCGAAACCACTTTCGAGCCGTGGGAACGAGCCAAGTCTTACCTCCCGGATAACGGAAAGGGCTACGCTGCGGCACTGAGGCAACGTTGATAACCTCGGGATGACGTCTCTCAGAGGTCATTGACATCTCCGGGAATAGGCTTAGTTGCGTTTGTTGTATAGCGTTCATAGCAGTTCAAATACTGAGTGTGCATCGGGTGCTGTGGAAAGTCGCTCCTCTAATTTGCCTTGCAAAACCGATATGAAAGCGTTCATGTCTCCTGGCTTTGTGTAAATAACACGTTGCAAAGCGGCGTGGAACTCTGTGTACACTGTGTTGACAAGTTTTAGATGATATTGGTTGTCAGATTTGTTGTATTGCAAATCATACAAAAACCATGCAATATCGGCCTTGGCTTTTGTTGTGGTCGGCAAGTTTGGGAGCGTGTCAAAAAATGACTTTTGAATTGCCACACACTGTTTCTTGTTCCATGCCTTGAAAATGCCGCCTTTATATAGCATCTGAGGGATTAGCCGTTTGCGCGATGAAGAAAGGTAGTCAGGGTGTGGGTAGTTCCGTCCATCCCAGCTGAAATCGGCGGATGGATGCTCCATGTATTTTTGGAATGGGTTGCGCAAATTCCCGCTAATATAAACACCTTGTACCTCTATTGTAGCAAAGTCTGTGATGTGACCGTCCGAATTGTAACGGGCTATCACATAGTCAATATTGCCAGCAGACTGACCATCGGCATCTGTCAATTTGATTTCAGGTAGTGAAGTCCACCTGACTCCCTTTCCCCATGCAAACTCGGCTGCGTTACGAAGAATCATCCAGTCCTCGCGAAAACGTGTTGGGCAGGTGATGACCTGGCTCCCCGCATGATTTATGCTGCACACTCCCAAAGGATTGTCTGCTTTGTCTTTTGTACAGTTGGGGTAGCGGTTATAGAACGGACAGAGGCAATTATCCCTGTAATACTGTGCCCTTTCTGAAATATTATCGGTGGGAAAACCAAAAACCTCTGCTATGGGATTGTTATTCTGCATAGGCTTTCTTTATTGATGGTTCTCGTTCATAAATTGTGCTTGACTTTCACTGCTTGTAAATTTGTTGATTTATAATCAACAATATAATGATTTGATTGTTCAATCTCTCAACGTACTAACTTAACGCCGTTTCTTTGTTTTAATTGCCCTCTGTCAACATTTTTTTTGTCGGTGGTGATACGACTGATTTCTTGTCTCCACACGCTCATCAAAAAATGATTGTCCGCAACGTGCCGTAGAAGCCTCGTGGTGGCTTATTCCCAATAACCCCAACAAGAAAATCTATGTTTTCCGCAATGTGTGGATTGGAAATTACCCCTTATTTGCGTCTCTGTGAGATTTCGTTTTTTGGGGATATTTGCAGACAATCATTATATTTTGTTCATTATGTCTAATCTGTATCGTTTTTTTTTGTATCTTTGCAAACTCAAAATAAATATTAGATTAATATAATAAAATAAAACAGATATGGTTACAAAGTTAGATGACCTTCTGGAATTGGTCAAAACTAAAAGTAAGAAAAGAATGGTGGCAGCATACGCCAACGATTCGCACACTATTGGAGCCGCCAGCTTGGCTGTCGACAAAGGTATCATTGACGCCACTTTGGTGGGCGACATCGAGACCATTAAGAAAGTCTGTGCCGAGGAAGGTATCGACCCCAACAAGTTCCACCTGGTTCAGGAGGCCGACGACAACAAGTGCGGCGCCAAGGCCGTGGCAATGATCAACGCCGGCGAGGCCGACTTCCTCATGAAAGGCCTGCTCAGCACCGACAAGTATATGCGTGCTATCCTTAACAAGGAGAACGGCTTGATGCCCGGCAAAAAGAACGATATGCTGACCCATATCGCCGTGTTCCAGGTCCCGGCCTACCACAAGCTGCTTGTCTGCTCCGACGTGGCCATTATCCCCGACCCGGATTTCAAGCAGAAACAGGCCATGCTGAACTACGTTATCAGCGTCGCCAAGAGCCTCGAGATCGCTAAGCCGAAGATTGCTGTCATCGCCGCCACCGAGCAGGTGAGCGTGGGCATGCGTGCCTGCTCCGAGGGTGCTTGGCTCGGCATGATGAGCCAGCGCGGCATGATCAAGGGTGCCGTGGTCGACGGACCTCTGTCGCTCGACTGCGCTATCGACAAGGAAAGCGCTCAGACCAAGAAACTGGTCAGCGAGGTGGCCGGCGATGCCGACGGTCTGCTCTTCCCCAACATCGAATCGGGCAACGTGTTCTACAAAGCCTGCACCAAGTTCGGCGGCGCCGAACTGGCATGCATGGTGGTAGGCGCCAAGGTGCCTTGCGTCCTCACCAGCCGTGGCGACAGCGTCAACTCAAAGCTCTATAGCATCGCTTTGGCTGCTCTGAACACCAAGTAATCGTTTCCGACTAATGAAATTTTAAATGAAACAACAGGAAGGCTGGGGATTCTCCGTCCCCCGCCTTCTCTTTTTTATACATTTTGCAAGATGGACAATTATTTCGAAGGCTTAGACAATATCGCCATCACGGTGTGCGACCCAGAGGGCAACATCCTTGATATGAACCAACATTCCGCCGACGTTAACAGCCACGGCAAAAAAATTGTGGGCTACAATCTTATGAACTGCCATCCTGAGCCAGCCAAAACCAAGCTTAAAGGCTTGCTGGAGCACCAGATGCTCAACGCCTACACCATTGAAAAAACAACTCCGGAAGGCAAGAAGGTGAAGAAACTCATCTACCAAACGCCATGGTGGAAAGAGGACAAGTCGTTCGGCGGACTGATAGAGTACTCTATCGAAATTCCTTTCGAGATGCCTCACTTCGTGAGAAGCTGATTTCCTCGAATTTATAGTTCATTTTTTTGCTAATCAATTCAAAATGTTGAGAGAACGTTATGAGATTTAGATTGTTTGTGTTGGCGACTATGGTCATGATGCTTTTGCCGTCGGGGTTTGCTCAGAAGGGCACCATTACGGGACGTGTGATAGACAAGAAGAGCTCGTCAGCTGTGGAATACGCGTCGGTGACGCTGCTCAACCCAAAAGACAGCACCATGGTTAAAGGTGTGGGGGCCATGACGGCAAGCAATGGCTCGTTCACGGTCAACGCCCCTTACGGCAGCTACCTGCTGCGCGTCTCCTTTATGGGCTATGCACCCTATATTCATGCCGACCGCGTGACCGTGTCGGCTCAGCACCCCACTGTCAACCTCGGCAAGCTTACCATTTCGCCCTCATCGGCCAAACTGGATGCCGTGGTGGTCTCGGCCGAACGCACCATGGTGGAGTACCAGCTCGACAAACGCGTGGTGAATGTGGACAAGAACCTCGTGTCCAGCGGCGGCACCGCCACCGACGTGCTGCAGAATGTCCCAAGTGTATCTATCGACAATGATGGCAACGTCAGCCTGCGTGGCTCTTCGAACGTCAAGGTGCTTATCAATGGTCGCCCCTACGAGCTTGTGGCCAACGATTTGGAAAGCCTTCTGGAACAGACCCCCGCCAGCAGCGTGGAGAGCGTGGAGGTCATCACCAACCCCTCGGCAAAGTACGACCCCGAAGGTATGTCGGGCATCATCAATATCAAACTGAAAGACAAAGCCTCTGCGGCTATGGGCCTGAATGGGGCTGTGTCGCTCAACCTTGGCGCTCCTCTGGCTTTCTTGAAGAGCGACTATCCCGACGCTTTGCCGGCCTTGCTGCCTACAAGTATGGCAACACTGAGCCTCAATTACACCACCGAGAAGTACAACCTCTTCCTCTCGGCAGATGGAGGGGTGCGTAGCCGTGGGCATGTGGGCCATGCCAACCGTATACGTATGCACGACAGCATCCCTTGGTCGCAGGACACTATAGACCAGTACAGCCACAGCCGCAATTCCATGGGCAGCATCAAGGTGGGCGGCGAGTATTTCTTCAACGACAAGAACAGCCTCCTCGTCAGCTACCAGCTGCGTGGCGGCACAAGAAACCGTTGGAGCGACATCAACTCCACCGACCTCTTCAGCGGCGGGCTGCTCAACTATCATCAGACCGACACCAACATCAACCGCAACCATAACCATAGTTTCAACCTCCACTACACCAAGAAGTTCGACGAGAAAGACCGTGAGCTTACCGCCGATGCCACTTTCTCGATGCGCCGTGTGCAGGGCGAAGGCGTTCAGGAACAGCTGTATAATGCCCTTGGCGGCGACAGCACGGCTATGTGGGGAAACTACTATTTGCGCAACTCGGACTCTAAAAACCGCCACGAAGCTCTGAACCTCAAGTTGAACTATCTGCACCCCTTTGCCAATGGCTGGAAGCTGGAGACCGGCTACGAGGGACGTATGGACTGGCCCGACCAGGATGCCACCTATTGGCGCACTGAGTACAATAACCTTCATCGTCTCGAGAAATATTACGACTCCCTCTCGTCCACTCACTTCAACTACACGCAGCAGGTTCACGCCATCTATGCCACCCTCGGAGGCAAGGTGGGCGAGAAATTCTCTCTCCAGGCCGGGTTGCGCGGCGAGTATGCCCTCACCGATGGCAAGGACCTCAACCACACTGACATCACCGTGCATAAAGAATACCCCGAAATATACCCCACGCTGCACCTCTCCTACGAGATAAGCAAGCTGCAGAGCGCTCAGTTCAGCTACAGCCGCCGCGTGCGTCGGCCACACATGTGGGACATGAACCCCTACATGAATGTGCGCGAAGGTCAGGAACTGAGCTTCGGCAACCCAAACCTCGACCCGGAGTTCACCAATGCCTTCGAACTTTCATATAACCTCGGCTTCGAGAAAGTCAACTTCTACACCTCCGCCTATTTCCGCCAGACAAACAATATGATAACCTGGTACGGCTTTGTGTGGGATTCGGCCAGCGCGGCACACTATTCGTGGTGGGAGCCCTACAACAGCGAGTATGACGGCTACTGGGCCTCGGCCCCGCAGAACCTGAACCAAGGCTACAACTACGGCATGGAACTTATCGTCGACTGGCAGGCCTTTAAGTGGTGGAAGCTCAACCTCAGCCTTAATGTTTACCAAAACACTATCGAAGGCACCGACCTTCTCGACAACGAGCGTCACGATGCTTTCCAGGCAAGCGGCAAGTTCAATTCGTTCATGACGCTCCCCAAGGATTGGACCGTACAGCTCTCTGGACAATTCTATGCGCCGTGGTTCGATCTGCAGACCAAGATGTACGGCAATATCTGGTTCGACCTGGCTGTGAAGAAGGACGTGCTGAACAAGCGTGGCACCATCAACCTGCGTGTGGGTGACCTCTTTTCCACTGGCGGCTGGGGGCATGAGACCTTCACGCGCCAGCTGAGCCGCGTAACCCGTTCCAAACGCCTCTCGCCCACCGTCACTATCGGCTTCACCTACAAAATCAACAACGGCCTTAAGCAGCAACAACAACCTCAAGATATGGACGCCGGTGTGAGGAGCAGTATGGAAGAGGAAGGCGGTGATGAATGATTGCCCTCTGTTGGTACGCGGGCGTCCCGCCTGCGATGAGTTGGTACGCGGGCGTCCCGCCTGCGATGAGTTGGTACGCGGGCGTCCCGCCTGCGATAAGTTGGTACGCGGGCGTCCCGCCTGCGATGAGTTGGTACGCGGGCGTCCCGCCTGCGATAAGTTGGTACGCGGGCGTCCCGCCTGCGATAATAATTGATAAAATATCCACAATATGTCTCCTGCTGCTAAAAGTAGCCAAACAATACTCTGTCCGGTCCGGCGACGGCATGTGGCGTTGACACCCGAAGAATGGGTGCGTCAGCAGACCATCAGGATGCTGCACGAGGGTTATGGCTACCCCTACGAGCTGATGCAAGTGGAGGGAGCCATAACCCTTAACGGCCTCACGAAGCGGTGCGACATAGTGTTATACGACTGCCAGATGCGTCCTTTCGTGATTGTGGAATGCAAAAAAGAGACCGTAAGGTTGACGCAGAAAGTTGTTGACCAGGCATCACGCTATAACTTGGTGCTGCATGTGCCGTATCTTTTTTTAACCAATGGACTGCAGCAGATATGCTTGGCGGTGGACTTTGATGCCAGAAGACTGGTACCAGTCACATTGCCAAGTTATGATATGGCCATTAAGAATAAGAATATCTAATGGACTATTAATCGACGTATTACATAGCCTGTAGTAGTGGCAATACGGACAACATAGACGCCTTTTGCAAGCGATGAGACATCTATGGTTTTGGTTAGGCCGTCAACATTAGAATTGTATAATAAGGTGCCTTGTGAGGTGAATATTTCAATGTTCTTTATTTTGAACGATGAGAAAATGCTTACATGGTTGCTGGCCGGATTTGGCATGAGGAATGTGTAATCGTCGGCGATGTTTAGGATGGAGACCGGATCGGTGGGGTCGGTGCTTGACCTGCCGGCTACGCAGAATTGGAGGCTGTCACTCCATGGGCTGAATAATGTGTCGTTGCATAAGGTGCGCACGTATGCCGTATAGCACATCGAGGTGTCAAGTTCATCGAACGTGATGAAATTCAAGTCGGATTGGGTTAAAAATCCGTCCTCATTTGGACTGCTGTGTGGGTATACAGCCACTTCCCAAAGGCTCTCATTGGCAGCATCCCATGTCAGGGTTACGCCGGTGCTGTCATTGTTCAGAATACGGAAACCTGTTGGGGCATTGCAGGAATCAACAGGTTCTATATAAACGTAACTTGTGTCGAAAATGGGGAAAAAAGCCAAATAAATATTTGTGTATACTTGATTCCATTTCACAGTGTCGTAATAAGCATTATCACCAAGGAAATCTATATACCATTGAGGAGCATTTTGGTAGACTCTTTCGTCAAGATATTTCCATATTGCCACGTCATTCACAGGGTCTGAAATGCTGTCTACCGGTTCGTATCCAATGTAATAAGTGGGCTAGTAAATATAAGGTAGAGGGATTTCGTCGTTCTGATAATTAATGTGGGAATTATGTGTGGTACCACCGACATAGAAGGTGTCGCTAACAATAATTGGTTGATTGAAATAGGCCTCTTTCACGTCAAACATTTCAGTGTTTGATTCATTTAAGAAACACATCTTATATCGTGAAACGGTGTCCCATTGAGCTTCTGTCAGTAATACAAATCCAGAGTCGTTTTCATCATAGAGTCTGAAGTACTCTGGTATGCGGTGTTCCATTATTGTGTCGAAAATTCTTTCTGGGAATGGAGTTGTTGTTACTGGTGCAGCAATACCTATGATTTTCATGGGTGAGTTGGTTATGCATCGTCTACCGACGAAAATATCGGCGGAAGGATGAAGATATTCTGTCAATGCTCTCATGTATGGATAGTAATCGAGTGCTGAGTTAGGGTTCTGAATATACGGCCAGTCATACCAGTTGCTGTCCCAATAATAATACTCTGGTATTCGTTGGCCAAAAGGTATTACTGTTTGAGAGTTAATCAGGCAGGTGCTGAAAATAAAATAAAGAAGAATTATTTTTTTCATGGGATAGGTTTTTTTCTATTTGATACAATCTTTATCCATAATATTGGTGTTTCCCTTCTTCGCCTTCAGATTTTTGAGGACTATATTGTTTAAAACGGATGATATCCACCCTATAAAAACGGTGATATCCGTTCACTTCCCTGTGTTATTGCCAAGATTTGACAGCATCGGGAAATGATGGCTGGGCTGCTATTTTAAAGTACCGTTAAACGGCGGGTCACTAATCCAGCCCTTGTGGCAATCCTTACTATATATGTACCACTTGATAATGTGGAAATGTCTATGCTTGTGGCAAGGCTGTCAACTTCCCTTGCTTCTATAAGCTTACCATGAAGTGTGAATATCTCAATCTTTTTTATTCCAAATGAGGAGAATATCCTTACAAAATCGTTGGCTGGGTTTGGCATAAGTCTGGTGTAATCCTCCACAATGGTGTGGAATGAGACCGGATCTGTTTGACCGTTAGTGTCATCCTCCGAGACCCCCATACCTGCTACGTAGAAATGGATGCTGTCGCTCCAGATGCTGTAAATCGTATCGTCGCAAACGGTGCGGACGTATGCAGTGTACCACATTGATGTGTCGAGCTCATCGAGCGTTATGAAGTTAAGGTTTGACTGAATCAGTTGCCCACTGTCTATGGGGCAGTCTTGCGGGCATATTGATAACTCCCATCGCCCCTCTTCTCCGGCGTCCCATGTGAGGGTCACCTCTGTACTATCAGCATTCATGATATGTAATCCAGTGGGAGCATGGCATGTGTCTTGCGGTTCTATATAAACATAACTGGTGTCGAAAATAGGGAATATGGCCAAAAAGACGTTATTCTGTTCCCGGTTCCATTTCACGGTGTCATAATATGCCGCATCTCCGAGATAATCTAAATACCATTGTGGTGAATTAAGCATTATTCTCTCGTCTATATATTTCCATATCACATCGTCTCCAACGGCCCCGGAAGTGGTATCTTCTGGCTGATATCCCACGTAAAATGTGGGAATATGAAGATAATCGTATGGTAATTCTCCGAACGGGAAGTTCTTAAGCGTGTTGTGAGTTGTACCCCCGACATAAAAAGTTCCGCTAAGGATATACGGTTGTTCAAAGTAGGCTTCTCTTACGGTATAAATATCGGTGTTATAGCCGTTTCTGAAACACATCTTGTATCTTGATGTGGTGTCCCATTGTGCTTCTGTAAGACATTCAAATCCAGAGTCTGTTTCTATATACAGCTTGAACTGCTCGGGTATACGGTGTTCCTCTACGGTGTCATAAACATAATTTATATTTACAGGTCCTGTCGTCACTGGAGCTGCGATTCCGATAATTTTCAGGGGCGTGTTGGTAACACACTTCCGACCGACAAAGATATCTGCATATGGGCGTAGGTAAACTGTTAACGCATTTGTGTATGGATAGTAATCGAATGCGGAGTCTGGATTTTGTATGTATAACCAGTCGTACCAATTGCTGTCCCAATAATAATACTCTGGTATTCGTTGGCCAAAAGGTATTACGTTCTGTGCGTTAATCAACCCAATATACGTGACTAATGAAATGAGTAATAATTTTTTCATAATGGCTTTATTTTATACATTCTATATTAAGTAACTGTTCATAATTAACATTCATTTTGAGCCCCGTACCATATATGATCGTTTGCTTTTTTTGAAGACTGGCAATAAATGCTGCTTTGATTTGTGAAAATTAATATAGCAATCATCAAAAAATAAGTTGATACAATAAAGCCCCGGAGGGGCTTACTCTCAATAACCCCGCACGTAGTGTGGGGCTGTTGACAACCAATATTCTATGCGTTTCGTAGAAACACGCTCTCATTTTATCCATCATATTACCTTATTTTTTTACCGTTGCATAAAATAGAGATAATTACATTACAGGTTGATTTGTTTTGATTGTAATGTTTTTCCATTATTTCCATTATTTTTATTGTTTATTTTAATTTTGGCTATATTTGTATATTGTATAATATGCTGTTAATTATTATGATATTTGTTTTTGTGTTTTTTTTATTTTTTACAAAATAAAGGTATTTACTTGTGTTTTACAAGTTAAATAATGTTAATTTGTTTTGGTTGATTTTTTGAAATTCCAGAAATCATAAAGTCAAATTGATCTAATTTTTAAAATTTTTCTATTTTTTCTGCAAATGTTCTAATAAGTAATTAGTCATATTTATTTGACATTTACGATAATTCACGGGCATTCATGGTCACTCACGTTCTATAAATAATTTCTGGATAATTGCTGTTAATTGCTGTTAAAAGAATATGAGCGCTAATCTCCAGTTGCTGCAACTTGTATTTTTGTAAATTGTGCCGATGTTTGCTGTCTACACCATACTCTAAATGGTCCTTTTGTTTGATGCCCTTGTTGCTCCTAACTGAATTATGAATTTTTTTTAACATGGTTATAAGTTATTGTTTTATAGATTCTATTTGACTTTTTTAGATTTTTTAACAAATATAGTTACGTGTCTGTTTTGTGGGTTTGAAAAATGGTTGTAATTTTGCATTTCCTTTTGTGGGTGTGTCATGCCCGCTCATTATAGTGCAAAATATTAATTTAGAAATAATAATAGTTAAAATCAGAAATGCCAACAATCCAGCAATTAGTTCGCAAAGGACGTCAGAAATTGGAGTATAAGAGCAAATCGCCTGCTCTCGACTCATGTCCTCAACGTCGTGGCGTGTGCACCCGTGTGTACACCACCACCCCCAAGAAACCTAACTCGGCTATGCGTAAGGTCGCCCGTGTCCGCCTCACCAACCAAAAGGAGGTCAACGCCTACATCCCCGGCGAGGGCCATAACCTTCAGGAGCACAGCATCGTGATGATCCGCGGTGGCCGTGTGAAGGACCTGCCAGGTGTCCGTTACCATATCATCCGTGGTGCCCTGGATACCTCCGGAGTTGACGGACGTCGCCAACGCCGCTCCAAATATGGTGCCAAACGTCCGAAACAGGCCGCTAAATAAACCTTTTGTGAAATAAGTTTTTAGCTCGATTACTGAAATGAGAAAAGCAAAACCCAAGAAGAGAATCATCCTTCCGGATCCTAAATATAACGATGTGCTCGTCACCAAGTTCGTCAACAACCTCATGATGGGCGGTAAGAAAACCATTGCCTACAAGATTTTCTACGAGGCCATTGACGTTGTAAGCGACCGTACCAAAGAGGACGGCCTCGAGGTTTGGAAAAAAGCCCTGGCTAACATCACCCCCTCTGTCGAGGTTAAGAGCCGCCGCATCGGTGGCGCCACGTTCCAGGTGCCTACTGAGATACGCCCCGAGCGCAAACAAAGCATCGGTATGAAGAACCTCATCAGCTTCAGCCGCAAACGCAGCGAGAAAACCATGGCCCTGAAATTGGCTGGCGAAATCCAAGCCGCTTACAAGGAAGAGGGCGCAGCTTTCAAACGCAAAGAGGATATCCACCGTATGGCCGAGGCCAACAAGGCCTTCTCACACTTCAGATTCTAATCGCCCACCCAATTGTCTTATCTTATCTTTACCATTCTTTCCCAGTCTTAAAACAGTAGTATTATGTCCGATCTCCATTTTACAAGAAACATAGGAATTATGGCTCATATCGATGCCGGCAAAACGACAACGACTGAGCGCATTCTCTATTACACGGGCAAGAACTACAAGCTCGGCGAAACCCACGAGGGTTCGGCTACCATGGACTGGATGGTGCAGGAACAGGAAAGAGGCATCACCATTACCTCTGCCGCCACCACCGTTTATTGGGAATGGAAGTCCAACCGCTATAAGTACAACATTATTGATACCCCGGGGCACGTCGACTTCACCGTCGAGGTCGAACGCTCGCTCAGGGTCCTTGATGGCGCTATCGCCATCTTCTGTGCCGTAGGCGGCGTTGAACCCCAGTCGGAAACGGTATGGCGTCAAGCCGATAAGTATAAGGTGCCTCGTATAGCTTTCGTCAACAAGATGGACCGTGCCGGCGCCGACTTCTTCTCGGTTGTCAACCAGATCAAGGAACGCCTTGGCGCCAATCCTATACCTATCGAGATACCCATCGGACAGGAAGACCTCTACAAGGGCGTGGTAAACCTCATCACCAACAAGGCTTTGATCTGGGACGAGGCTTCCAATGGCACTAAGTTCTACGAGGTCCCGATGCCCGACGATCTTAAAGATATTGTGGCTGAATATCGTCAGAAACTCATCGAAGGTGTTGCCGAGGAGAACGAGGAACTTATGATGAAGTTTTTCGACGACCCCGATTCCATCACTGAAGAGGACATTATCTCGGAAATCCGCAAGGCCACCCTGGCCATGAAGATTACCCCTGTGATGTGCGGCTCTGCTTTCAAAAACAAAGGTGTTCAGTCTTTGCTCGACGCCGTCGCTGCATTCCTCCCGTCACCTTTGGATATGAACGACGTTGAGGGCATCAACCCCAAGACTGAGAAAGTGGAATCACGTAAGATTGACGTGAAGGCTCCTTTCTCGGCTCTCGCCTTTAAGATAGCCACTGACCCTTACGTCGGACGCCTCTGTTTCTTCCGCGTTTATAGCGGCAGCTTGGAATCCGGTTCGTATGTCTACAACGCCAATACCGGCAAGAAAGAACGTATCTCGCGTATCATGCAGATGCACAGCAACAAGCAAAACCCCCTCGACCGTATTGAGGCTGGCGACATCGGTGCTGCTGTAGGTTTCAAGGACATCAAAACAGGCCACACTCTCTGCGATGAACATCACCCCATCATCCTGGAGTCGATGAAGTTCCCTGAACCGGTTATCAGCATTGCCGTGGAACCGCTGACGCAGGGCGATATGGACAAGCTTACCAATGCCTTGATAAAACTTGCCGAAGAGGATCCAACTTTCCGTGTCAAAACCGACGAGGTCTCCGGTCAGACTATCATCAGCGGTATGGGCGAGTTGCATCTCGACATTATCCTCGACCGTCTGCGTCGTGAGTTCGGTGTCGAGGTGAACCAGGGTCGTCCCGAGGTGGCTTATAAAGAGGCTATCACTCAGACTGTTCAGCATCACGAAATCTATAAGAAGCAGACTGGAGGTAAGGGTAAATTTGCCGATATCCTGTTCGAAATCGGTCCTGCCGACGAGGGCTTTAAAGGTCTGCAGTTCATCAATGAAGTAAAAGGTGGCAACATTCCTAAGGAGTATATGCCTGCCATTGAGAAAGGCTTCAAAGAGGCCATGCTTAATGGTGTGCTTGCCGGCTATCCTCTCGACAGCATGAAGGTGCGTGTCATCGATGGCTCGTTCCACCCTGTCGACAGCGACCAGCTCTCTTTCGAGGTCTGCGCAAAGATAGGGTTCAAGAATGCCTGCCGCAAGGCCGGCCCCGTGTTGCTGGAACCCATCATGAAATTGGAAGTCCTTACTCCCGACGCTTATGTTGGCGATGTCACCGGCGACCTCAACCGTCGTCGTGGCATGCTGGAGAACATCTCCGCCAAAGTCGGCGTGCAGGCAATCCATGCCAAGGTGCCACTGGAGCAAATGTTCGGTTATGTCACCGCCTTGCGCACCATCACCTCCGGCCGCGCCAACTCCACCATGGAGTTCTCACATTATGCTGAGGTCAGCAAAGACCAGCAGGATGCTATTTTGAAAAGCAAATACATTTATTCATAAAGATATTCTAAAATCTAAAACCGTGAGTCAAAGAATCAGAATCAAACTCAAATCTTACGATCACAATCTGGTCGACAAGTCGGCCGAGAAGATTGTGAAGACCGTTAAGATGACCGGCGCGGTGGTGAATGGCCCCATTCCGCTGCCCACCAACAAAAAGATTTTCACTGTGAACCGTTCGACTTTCGTCAACAAGAAGTCGCGCGAACAGTTCGAACTGAGCAGCTACAAGCGCTTGATGGACATCGAGATTAACGATCGTACCAAGACCATCGATGCCCTTATGAAGCTCGAACTCCCCAGTGGTGTTGAAGTGGAAATCAAAGTCTGAAATAACCCTATTCAGCCTATGCCTCTGTCGTCACCACTGCTGCGGCAAGTAAGCTGATAACTGTAAAACAACTAATCCATCAAAAAAAGTAATGTCAGGATTATTAGGTAAAAAAATCGGAATGACCAGTCTTTTTGATGCCGACGGTAAGCAGATACCGTGCACTGTTATTGAAGCTGGTCCTTGTGTCGTCACACAAGTAAGAACCATCGAAAAAGATGGCTACGAAGCCATTCAGTTGGCTTTCGGTGAAAAGAAAGAATCGCATACCAACAAACCCATGCGTGGCCATTTCGCCAAGGCTGGTACCACTCCTAAGCGCTACCTCGCCGAGTTCTCTCGTTTTGAGGAAGGCCACAAGAAAAAATATGGTGAAATCCTCACCGTTGATGTTTTTCAGGAAGGCGAGTTCGTCGACGTCGTCGGCACCTCCAAAGGTAAAGGCTTCCAGGGCGTCGTCAAAAGACACGGCTTCGGCGGTGTCGGAGACCTGACTCACGGCCAGCACGACCGTCTCCGCGCTCCCGGTTCGATTGGTGCCTCGTCCTATCCTTCTCGTATCTTCAAGGGTATGCGTATGGCCGGCCAGACCGGCAACCACCGCGTTAAAGTCCAAAACCTTCAGGTGGTTAAGATTATTGCTGAAAAGAATTTAATGATTGTTAAAGGTTCTGTACCGGGACCAAAAGGTTCAATTTTAAAACTGGAAAGATGGAGTTAAAAGTTTATAATGTCAACGGAAGCGAAACCGGAAGAACCATCAATCTTGACGATTCTGTTTTCGCCATCGAGCCCAACGACCACGCTATATATCTGGACGTCAAGCAATACCTTGCCGACCAGCGTCAGGGCACGCATAAAAGCAAAGAACGTTCTGAGATTGCTCACAGCACTCGTAAGCTTAAACGTCAGAAAGGTACCGGCGGTGCCCGCTCCGGCGATATCAAGAGCCCTGTGTTCGTTGGCGGCGGCCGCATCTTCGGCCCTAAACCTCGTGACTATCGCTTCAAACTGAACATCAAGGTAAAACGCCTCGCCCGCCGTTCTGCTCTCACCTATAAAGTCAACGATAATGCGCTCACTATCGTTGAGAACTTCTCGTTCGATGCCCCCAAGACTAAGAGCATGATCGATGTGCTGAAAAAACTCAACGTGAACGATAAGAAATCATTATTCGTTCTTGAGAATCAAAATAATTTCGTATCTTTGTCTGCTCGTAACTTGAAAAACGTTAAAGTCGTAAACGTGTCTCAGCTAAATACTTACGACATTGTTAACGCCTCTAATGTTGTTCTTTGTGAGGGCTCAATTAACGAAATTGAACGCGTTTTGTCTGCAAAATAAGTAGTGTAAGTAGAACGATTAAGAATTTTTAACAAATGAATATTATCATAAAACCCCTCATCAGCGAGAAGATGACCCGCATAACCGAGGCGGCCGCAGAACCTAAGCTGAATAAGATACAGCGCCACAAAGGCATCGAGCTAAAGCCCGCCAGAAACCGTTATGGCTTTATCGTTGACAAACGCGCCAACAAAATCGAAATCAAGAAGGCTGTCGAGCAGCTCTATAACGTGAAAGTTTTGGATGTCAATACTATGAACTACTCGGGCAAGGCCAAGAGCCGCTATACCAAGGCCGGTTTCCTTCAGGGTCGCACCAATGCTTTCAAAAAAGCTATCGTCACCTTGGCCCCAGACAATACTATTGATTTCTACGCAGGCATCTAATATTTATCATCAATCAATAATAGTTTGTTCCACTGATAAGCGAACAATAAGAATTAGTTAAAGAAATGGCTTTAAAGAAAATCAAACCAACGACTCCTGGTCAGCGTCATAAAATCGTTGTCACCAACGATGATATCACCGCCACCAAGCCGGAGAAGAGCCTCGTTTTTGGTGGCCGCAAATCGGGCGGCCGCAACAATCAGGGTAAAATGACCATGCGCTACATCGGCGGTGGTCATAAGCAACTGTATCGCTTTGTCGACTTCAAGCGCGACAAAGATGGTATCCCCGCAACTGTCAAGACCATTGAGTACGACCCCAACCGCAGTTCGCGCATCGCTTTGGTTTACTATGCCGACGGCGAGAAACGCTATATACTCTGCCCCCAGGGCCTCAAGGTCGGTCAGACCATCATGTCGGGCAACGGCGCCGCTCCTGAGATCGGCAACACCCTGACCCTTGCCGAAATCCCCTTCGGTACCTTGATCCACAACATCGAACTCCGTCCCGGACAGGGTGCCAAAATGGTCCGCTCGGCTGGCGCTTACGCTCAGCTCATGTCCCGCGACGACAAGTATGCCATCATCAAGATGCCCTCTGGCGAAATGCGCATGATTCTCCAGGCCTGCCGTGCTACTGTCGGTATCGTCTCCAACCCTGAGCACAACCTCGAGGTCGGTGGCAAGGCCGGTTATAAACGTCACCTCGGTCGCCGTCCACGCAACCGCGGCGTTGTCATGAACCCTGTTGATCACCCCATGGGCGGTGGCGAAGGTCGTCAGTCCGGCGGTCATCCTCGTTCGCGTAAGGGTATCCCCGCTAAGGGTTACAAGACTCGCGCACCGAAAAAGCAGTCGAGCCGTTACATCATCGAAAGAAGAAAGAAGTAATAACGATTAAACGAGAAGAAAAAGATGAGTCGTTCATTAAAGAAGGGTCCGTACATCTTCCACAAACTTGAAAAAAGAGTTATCGAGGCCCAACAAAGCAACAAGAAAGTCACCATCAAGACCTGGTCCAGAGCATCGATGATCTCGCCTGACTTCGTGGGTCAGACAATTGCCGTCCACAATGGCAATAAGTTCATTCCGGTCTATGTCACTGAGAACATGGTTGGTCATAAGCTTGGCGAGTTCGCACCCACGCGCATTTTCCGTGGCCACGCCGGCTCCAAAGATAAAGGTAAAAAATAAATTGTGATATCCTTAGGTATCCTAAAATGCAATTAGAATAATGGGACGTAGAAAACATAATAGTGCTGAAGCACGAAAAGAAGCCAACAAGACCCTCTATGTGGCGAAGCTGATGAACAATCCCACCTCTCCCCGCAAGACCCGTCTTGTGGCCGACCTGATCCGTGGTGTTGATGTCGACAAAGCTTTGGCCATCCTCCAATTCAATCCTCGCGAGTCCGCTCCCAAAATGCGCAAGCTCCTCCTCTCGGCTGTCGCCAACTGGCAGGCCAAGAACGAAGGTAAGCGCATCGAGGACAGCCAGCTGTACGTGAAAACTATCATGGTCGACGAAGGCCGCACCATGAAGCGTATGCGCACAGCCCCTCAAGGCCGTGGTTACAGAATCCGCAAACGCAGCAACCACATCACTATGATCATCGGCAGCCGCGTCGAGGAGGGCAATGCTAGCACAACGTCGCAAGCAGAAGAATAACAATAGTAATTAAAAAGAAGAATTACAGTAATGGGACAAAAAACTAACCCAATTGGAAACAGATTAGGTATCATCCGCGGATGGGACTCTAACTGGTATGGCGGAAGAAAATTCGAGCAGAAGTTAGTTGAGGACAATAAGATCCGTAAGTACCTCAACGCTCGTCTCGTGAAAGCCGGCATCTCGAAGATTTACATCGAGAGAACTCTGAAGCTCCTCACCGTAACAATCAACACCGCACGTCCGGGTCTTATCATCGGTAAGGCCGGTTCGGAAGTCGACAAGCTGAAGGAAGAGCTTAAAAAACTCACCGGCAAAGATGTTCAAATCAACATCTCTGAGGTCAAACGCCCTGAGCTTGATGCCGTTCTGGTGGCTCAGAACATTGCCAAGCAGATTGAAGGCCGCGTACAGTATCGCCGTGCCATCAAGACTGCCATTGCCTCCACCATGAGAATCGGTGCCGAAGGCATTAAGGTCTCCATCTCCGGTCGTATCGGAGGTGCTGAAATGTCGCGTACTGAGCATTACAAAGAAGGCCGTACTCCTCTTCACACTCTCCGTGCTGATATCGACTATGCACTCGCCGAGGCTCACACTGCCTACGGACGCATGGGCGTTAAGGTGTGGATTTGCCGTGGCGTGATATATGGCAAGAGAGAACTGGTACCCTCCACCGTTGGTGGTCAGGCCGCCCGCGACAACAAGCGCCCTGCCGGCATGGGCCGTCCTTCATCAGGCCCCCGCAAGAGAAATAACAATAGAAATAATAACAGCAAGTAAGACACCTTATCCTGGCCCTTTGCGGCCAGCTTTTGGAGTCCCTTTAAAAAGAAGTAACAATGTTACAACCTAAGAAAACAAGATACAGAAAGCAGCAGAAAGGTAAAATCAAAGGCAACGCTTTCCGTGGACACGAGTTGGCTTTCGGAACCTTTGGTATTAAGTCCTTGGAAACCTGTTTCATTACAGGCCGGCAAATAGAGGCTGCACGTCAGGCTGTGACCCGTCATATGAAACGTGAGGGTCAGATTTGGATTCGTATTTTCCCCGACAAACCTATCACCAAGAAACCCAACGAGGTACGTATGGGTAAAGGTAAGGGAGCTCCCGAATACTTTGTGGCTCGCGTAATGCCCGGCACGATGCTTTTTGAATGCGAAGGTGTGCCGATGGATGTTGCTAAGGAAGCACTGCGTCTTGCAGCCCAGAAACTCCCCATCACGACGAAATTTGTTGTGAGAAGAGATTATATCGAAGAAGCATAACACAAATAAATGTCATGAAAAACCAGTTAGTATTAAAAGAGCTTTCGACTGCCGAGATAAAAGAGCGGCTCGACAACGAGAAAATGCAGTATCAGAAAATGTTGTTGACTCATGCCGTCTCGCCCATCGAGAATCCCAACAAAATCAAAGAAAGTAGAAAAAACATCGCCCGTTTCCTCACCGAGCTGCGCCGCCGCGAGCTTGAGGGTAAAAATTAAGGGTAATGAAATCCTAGTCTGAAGATGGAAAGAAATTTAAGAAAAGAAAGAATCGGCGTCGTGACGAGCAACAAGATGGAGAAATCCATCGTCGTCCTCGTTGAACGCAAGGTGAAACACCCTAAATATGGCAAGTTCGTCAAGAAGTCTACCAAATTTATGGCTCACGATGAGAAAAATGAATGCAACATTGGCGACACTGTGCGGATTATGGAGACCCGTCCGCTCAGCAAAAACAAATGTTGGAGATTAGTTGAAATAATTGAAAGAGCGAAGTAATCATGATACAGCAAGAAACCAGAATGACCGTTGCTGACAACAGCGGTGCCAAGAGTGCTCTGTGCATCCGTGTGCTGGGTGGCACTAAGAAGAGATATGCCACAATAGGCGACACGATTATGGTGGCCGTCAAGGACGCACTGCCCTCGGGCAACGTCAAGAAAGGCTCCGTGTCGAAGGCTGTGGTAGTCCGTACCAAGAAAGAAATCCGTCGCGCTGATGGCTCCTACATCAGATTCGACGACAACGCCTGCGTACTTCTCACTGCCGCCGACGAGTTGCGCGGCACCCGTATTTTCGGCCCTGTGGCTCGCGAACTTCGTGAAAAACAGTTCATGAAGATTGTTTCCTTGGCTCCCGAAGTACTGTAAGCTTAATTTGTGTCTCTCACAAAGAATTTAAACAATAAGAAAGAAATGAAATTGCACGTAAAGAAAGGGGATATGGTTCAGGTTATCGCCGGCGACGACAAAGGCAAGATCGCCAAGGTGCTGAAGGTGTATCCCGAAAAGAATCGCGCCATCGTCGAGGGAGTGAACGTCAACAAGAAGCACACCAAGCCCAATGCCAAGAACGCTCAGGGCGGCATCGTTGACGTCGAGGCTCCAATCCACATCTCGAACTTAATGGTTGTGGAGGGCAAAACCCCGACCCGTATAGGTCGTAGAATCGACGAGAAATCAGGTAAATTAGTCCGTTATTCCAAAAAGAGTGGGGAGGTAATCAAGTAATGTCGTATATTCCGTCTCTCAAAACCAAGTACAACGAGGAAATCAAGCCTGCCTTGATGAAAGAATACCAGTACAAGACTGTCATGCAGTGTCCTCGTCTGCTGAAGATAACCCTCAACCAGGGTCTGGGTAAGGCTGCTATCGCCGACAAAAAGGTGATCGACAAGGGAGTGGAGGAAATGACCTTGATCGCTGGCCAGAAGGCTGTCCCTACCAAGTCGAAGAAAGATATCTCGAACTTCAAGTTGCGTCGTGGCATGCCCATAGGTGTCCGCGTCACCTTGCGTGGCGAGCGCATGTACGAGTTCCTGGAACGTCTCGTCACCGCCTCCATCCCGCGTATCCGCGACTTCCGTGGCATCAACGACAAAGGGTTCGACGGCAAGGGCAACTACACCTTTGGCATCGCCGAGCAGATTATCTTCCCTGAAATCGACATCGACAAGATCGACAGAATCCAGGGTATGGACATCACTTTCGTCACTACGGCTAAGACCGACAAGGAGGCCATGTCGCTGCTCAAACAGTTTGGTTTACCGTTCAAAAATCAGCAAAAATAAACTATAATGGCAAAAGAATCTATCAAAGCCAGGGAACGCAAAAGAGAAAGAATGGTGGCCAAGTATGCCGCCAAGCGTGCAGCCCTCAAAGAAATAGTCCGCACGGGTCAGCCCGAAGAGGTCGAGAAGGCCGTTATTGCCCTCCAGAAACTTCCTAAGAATGCCTGCCCCATACGCCTGCACAACCGCTGCAAGCTCACAGGACGTCCGAAAGGTTACATGCGCCAGTTCGGTATCTCGCGTATCAACTTCCGTGAGATGGCCGTGAACGGTCTCATCCCCGGTGTGAAAAAAGCAAGTTGGTAATTTTTTAGAACAACAGCCCTGCGTGTTGGTTCACCAAAACTACAGGACTGAAAAAAGTAATAAGAAATATGATAACAGATCCCATTGCAGATTATTTGACTCGCATGAGGAATGCCATTGCTTCCAAGCATAGAGTCGTCGAAATCCCTGCATCCAAACTGAAGAAAGAAATCACGAAGATTCTCTTCGAGAAGGGTTATATCCTCAACTACAAGTTCGAAAACGAGGGACAGCCTAACCAGAACATCAAGATTGCCTTGAAGTATCATCCTGTCACCAAACAGTCTGCTATCTCGACCTTAAAGCGCGTCTCGACCCCGGGTTTGCGTAAGTATGTATCGGTCGACGAAATGCCGCGCGTGTTGAATGGCTTAGGTATAGCTATCATCTCCACTTCTAAAGGGTTGATGACCGACAAGGAAGCCCGTGGCTTGAACGTCGGCGGTGAAGTATTGTGTTATATCAGTTAAAACAGAGGAGGTTAAGAAATGTCAAGAATAGGTAAATTGCCCATTAAGCTTCCCAAGGGCGTCGAGGTTTCGATGTCGGACGACCATGTTCTGACCGTTAAGGGCCCGCTTGGTCAACTGACCCAGAAGGTTAACCCTGCCATCACGATGAACGTTGAGGACGGCCAAGTCCACTTCATGCGTCCTTCGGACAGCAGAGAACACAAGGCTCTCCATGGCCTTTACAGAGCTCTGGCCGCCAACATGGTGAAAGGTGTTTCGGAAGGCTTCAAGTGTGTTCAGGAAGTCATTGGCGTCGGTTATAAAGTCCAGGCCAACGGCCAGGTCCTGGAGATGGACCTCGGCTACTCGCACAAAATCTATATGGAGCTTGCTCCAGAGATTAAGGTGGAGACCGTGACAGAGAAAGGTAAGAACCCGATTATCACGATGACTTCTATCGACAAGCAGGTTCTTGGTCAAGCTGCCGCCAAGATACGCTCATTGCGCAAACCTGAGCCTTACAAGGGTAAGGGTATCCGCTTCCAGGGCGAGGTGATACGCAAGAAAGCTGGTAAGGCTGCCGCTAAATAAATGATGAGTTGAAATACGCTACTTTCAACAAAAAGAAATAATCATGGCAACAAAAAAAGATATAAGAAGAACAAAGATTAAATTCAGAATTCGTCATAAAGTGTCCGGCACTGCCGAGATGCCCCGTCTGAGCGTGTTCAGAAGCAACAAGGAGATATATGCTCAGGTTATTGACGACGAGAAAGGCGTGACACTGGCCGCGGCCTCCACTCTGGAGAAGGCTGTCGAAAAGGGTGGCACGAAGAGTGAAATGGCCGCCAAGGTTGGCAAGCTCGTCGCTGAGCGTTGCCAGGCCGCCGGAATTAATTCCGTGGTCTTTGACAGGAACGGTTACCTGTACCACGGTCGTGTTAAATCGTTAGCTGACGCAGCCCGTGAAGGCGGCTTAAAATTCTAATTTGTTATGGCAGAAGTAAACGTTAAAAGAGTAAAGTCGAGCGAAATCGAGTTCAAGGATCGTCTTGTGGCGATCAATCGCGTAACCAAGGTTACCAAGGGCGGTAGAACATTCAGTTTCTCTGCTATTGTCGTCATCGGTAATGAGAATGGCGTTGTCGGCTATGGTCTTGGCAAGGCCAAGGAGGTTCAGGCTGCCATTCAAAAAGGAGTGGACGATGCCAAGAAAAATCTCATCAAAGTCCCTGTTCTGAAGGGTACCATACCTCACGAACAGACCGGCAAATATAGTGGTGCACGCGTCTTCCTCAAGCCTGCAGCCCCTGGTACTGGTGTTATCGCCGGTGGTGCTATGCGTGCTGTGCTGGAGAGCGTTGGCGTGAAGGACGTGCTTGCCAAGTGCAAAGGCTCTTCCAACCCCCACAGCGTGGTGAAGGCCACTATCAACGCACTGCTGCAGATGAAAGACCCCTACATGGTCGCTCAGCTGCGTGGCATTACCCTGGATAAAGTGTTTAACGGTTAATAAGAGGAGGCTCAAACAATGGCAAAATTGAGAATAAAACAGGTCAGAAGTAAGATTGGCCATCCCATTGATCAGAAAAGAACCCTTGCAGCCTTAGGCTTGAGGAAAATTAACCACACCAAGGAGGTTGAGGCCTCTCCGGCTGTCCTCGGTATGATCAACAAGGTGAAACACTTGATAAGTGTTGAGGAAATTTAATACAATAATTGAGTAACTTAGAAAGGAAATACATAATGAACTTAAGCAATTTAAAACCTGCTGAAGGCTCTATTAAGCATTCGAAACGTATCGGCCGTGGCGCCGGTTCGGGCAAGGGTGGCACCTCAACACGTGGTAACAAGGGTGCAAAAGCACGCTCCGGTTATCATAACAAAATCGGTTACGAAGGTGGTCAGATGCCTCTCTACCGTCGTGTTCCTAAGTTCGGCTTCAAGAACATCAACAGGGTTGAGTATGTTGGTATCAACATCGACACTATCAACGGTCTTGCTGAAAGCAAAAACATCACCGACTTCAATGTTGATGTTTTCAAGCAAAACGGTCTTATCTCGGGCAAGGATAGGATAAAAATTTTGGGCCGCGGCGAGTTGTCGCAGACCATCAATGTCACCGCTCATGCTTTCTCGGCCTCTGCCAAGAAAGCTATCGAGGAAAAAGGTGGTGTCGCCACTGTTATCGAATAATATTTTATTAAACATCTTACAATGAAGAGATTTATCCAGACACTTAAAAACATTTGGTCGATTGAGGACCTGCGGAAGAGGATTCTTTACACGTTGGCCTTGGTGCTCGTCTACCGCATCGGTTCCTATGTCGTCCTTCCTGGTGTCGACCCCTCACAACTCGGTGCCCTGCAACGTCAGGGCTCCGAGGGTCTCTTGGGACTGTTGAATATGTTCTCCGGTGGAGCTTTCTCCAATGCCTCTATCTTCGCTTTGGGTATTATGCCCTACATCACTGCATCCATCGTGATTCAGCTGTTTGTTATGGTTATACCTTATTTCCAGAAGATGCAACGCGACGGAGAGAGCGGACGTAGAAAAATGAACCAGATAACCCGTATGCTCACGGTTCTTATCACTGGTTTCCAGGCTCCTGCCTACATCACCAATATGATGTATCAGCTTCAGGGCTCTTCCACCGCGTTACACCCGTTCGACGGTACCGGCCCTTCGACCTTTTTCTGGGTTTCGAGCATCATCATACTCATCTGCGGCACGTTGTTTGTCATGTGGATGGGTGAGCGTATCACTGACAAGGGCGTTGGCAATGGTATATCTCTCCTTATCATGGTTGGTATCATTGCTCGTCTGCCTTTCGCTTTGGCGGCTGAATTTATGGCTCGCCTTACCGAGAGTGGAGGCCTTGTGATGTTCCTGTTCGAGCTTGTGGTGCTTCTGGCCGTCATACTGATGGTTATCCTCTTGGTGCAGGGCACCCGCCGCATTCCCGTACAGTATGCCAAACGTATCGTGGGCAACAAGCAGTACGGCGGTGTACGTCAGTACATCCCCATCAAGGTCAATGCTGCTGGTGTTATGCCTATCATCTTCGCTCAGGCCATCATGTTTATACCCATCACTTTCATGGGCTTCAACAATGATACCCCTTCGAAGTTCTGGATGGCTTTCGCCGACTATAACGGTTTCTGGTATAACCTGGTGTTCGCCATTTTGGTGATTCTTTTCACCTATTTCTACACTGCTATCGCTATCAACCCCAACCAGATGGCCGACGATATGAAGCGCAACGGTGGTTTCATCCCCGGTGTGAAACCTGGTAAGAAGACTGCTGAATATCTGGAGGATATCCTCTCGAAGGTCACTCTTCCTGGCTCTTTCTTCCTGGCTATAGTGGCTATTCTGCCTGCCATTATCCGTCTGTTCGGTGTCAACACTCAGTTTGCTCAGTTCTATGGCGGCACCTCGTTGCTGATTATGGTTGGTGTTATTCTCGACACTTTGCAGCAAATCGAAAGCCACCTGTTGATGCGCCACTATGATGGTTTGACCAAGACAGGCCGTATAAAGGGACGTACTTCTATGGCTATCCAGGCATAAGCGTAAGATTGAGGAACATTATGATAGTCTTAAAGACCAAAGAAGAGATAGAATTGATTCGTAAGGCTGCCCAGCTTGTTGGCAAGACCCTTGCCGAGGTGGGCAGCCATATACGACCGGGAGTGACCACTGCTTTCTTGAACCAGATAGGAGAGCAGTTCATTTATGATAATGGCGGCAAGCCATTATGCAAAGGCTTTGAAGGGTTTCCTGCAGGTCTTTGCATCTCGGTGAATGACGTGGTGGTGCACGGCATTCCCGGCAACCTCTTCATCAAAGAGGGTGACAATGTCTCGCTTGATTGCGTCATCGAACTTGACGGCTATGTCGGCGATTCGGCCTATACGTTCACCGTTGGTGACGTCACCCCCGAGATGGAACGTCTTTTGAAAGTGACTAAAGAGTGTCTCTATCTTGGCATCGAGAAAGCCAAACCGGGCAATAGAATCGGTGATATAGGATATGCTGTTCAACGGCATGCTGAAAAGAACGGCTACGGTGTTGTGAGGGAGCTGTGTGGCCATGGCGTGGGCTTCAAAATGCATGAATCACCCAACGTTCCTAATTATGGAGTGAAAGGCACGGGGGCTTTGATAAAGGAGGGTATGGTGATTGCTATTGAACCGATGATTACCATGGGGTCGAAAAATGTGAAATTCTCGAAAGAGGATGGCTGGACTTGCCGCACTAAGGACGGTAAACCGGCGGCGCACTTCGAACATACTATAGCCGTGACGGCTAACGGGCCAGAAATTCTCTCCACGTTTGATTTTATTGAGAACAAAAAATAACAAAGTATTCTTATGGCAAAACAGGCATCTATTCAATTGGACGGTACAGTTGTTGAATCGCTGGGCAATGCGATGTTCAGGGTAGAGTTGGAGAATGGTCATCAAATCATAGCCCATATCTCCGGCAAGATGCGAATGCACTACATTAAGATATTGCCGGGCGATAAAGTTCAGATTGAAATGTCGCCTTATGATTTGACTAAGGGGAGAATAACCTACCGACACAAATAAGAAATAGTTTAATTATCAATACAATGAAAGTAAGAGTTTCTGTTAAGAAAAGATCTCCTGAATGCAAAGTGGTTCGCCGCAAGGGGGTCGTTTATGTAATCAACAAGAAAAACCCGAAATTCAAACAAAGACAGGGTTAATTAACACTAAAAGAAAAAACAATTTATGGCAAGAATTGCAGGTATTGACTTACCTAAAAACAAGAGAGGTGTTATAGGGCTTACCTATATCTACGGCATCGGAAGAAGCCTTGCCTCCGAAATATTGGCCAAGGCCGGTATGGACGAGAACAAGAAGGTTCAGGACTGGACGGACGACGAGCAGAACAAGCTCCGCACCATCATCAACGATGAGTACAAGGTTGAGGGTGCGTTGCGTTCGGAAGTTCAGATGAACATCAAACGATTGATGGACATTGGTTGCTACCGTGGTGTGCGTCATCGTTTAGGTCTCCCGTTGCGTGGTCAAAGCACTAAGAACAACGCTCGTACGCGCAAAGGTAAGAAGAAAACAATCGCTAACAAGAAGAAAGCCACCAAGTAAGCATGGTGTCGATGCAGCTCTAAAGAAGGCTGCTTAACAATGTAAAATCAAGCAAGTTAAATTAAATTATGGCAAAAACTTCTAAACCGACTAAGAAAAGAGTCGTTAAAGTTGAACCTCAAGGAAGAGCATGCGTTTTTGCATCCTTCAACAACGTTATTATATCGTTGACCAATAATGCCGGACAAGTGATTTCTTGGTCGTCAGCAGGAAAAATGGGCTTCCGCGGATCGAAGAAAAACACTCCGTACGCCGCTCAGATGGCTGCGGAAGATTGCGGCAAAGTTGCTTATGATTTGGGCCTAAGAAAAGTTAAGGTCTTTGTCAAAGGACCTGGTTCGGGACGTGAATCTGCAATACGCGCAATCAATGGCTGCGGAATCGAAGTTACAGAGATTGTGGACATCACTCCACTTCCCCACAACGGTTGCCGTCCTCCGAAACGCCGTCGCGTGTAAATCCTAAACTTTAACGTAAACGTTTTCTTTAATTTAAATAGTAAGAAACAACAATGGCAAGATATACAGGTCCCAAAACCAAAATCGCAAGAAAGTTCCACGAACCCATCTACGGTCCCGACAAGAACTATGAAAGGAAGCCTTACGCTCCTGGTATGCACGGCCAGAACAAGCGCCGTGGCAAGACCTCGGAGTACGGCATCCAGCTTCAGGAGAAGCAGAAAGCAAAATATACCTATGGCATTCTCGAACGCCAATTCGTTAAGATCTATAAGGAAGCTTCGCGCCGTGGCGGTGTCACCGGCGAGGTGTTGCTGCAGCTTATAGAGTCGCGCTTGGACAATGTGGTCTACCGTCTTGGTATTGCTCGTACGCGTGCTCAAGCCCGTCAGTTGGTCTCTCACCGTCATATCTCTGTCAACGGCAATGTTGTCAACGTTCCTTCATATTTACTTAAGGAGGGTGACATTGTTTCCGTCAGAGAGCGTTCGAAATCGTTGGAGGTGATTACCGATTCCCTGTCGTCACGTCCCAACACATTCTCGTGGTTGGAATGGGATGGCAATCTCATGTCGGGAAAGTTTATGAATTATCCCCAGCGCACTGAGATTCCGGAGACCATCAACGAGCAGCTTATCGTTGAGCTCTACTCGAAGTAAAAACCGTTAGGGAGAAACTCAAGATTTTGATTGTAGATAATTAGAAAGGAAACCAGTAAATGTCAATATTAGCTTTTCAACAACCAGACAAAGTCGTCATGCTGGAGTCGGACGATTTCAGAGGAAGCTTTGAATTCCGTCCTCTGGAGCCCGGATATGGCACCACAATAGGGAATGCATTGCGCCGTGTGCTGCTCTCTTCGCTCGAAGGGTTCGCCATCACTTCGGTGCGTATCGAAGGCGTGGATCATGAGTTCTCGTCTCTGCCCGGTGTCGTAGAGGACATGACCGACATCATTCTTAACCTCAAGCAGATTAGATTTCGCAGGCAGGTGGAGGACACCGATTCTGAGAAAATCAGCTTCGAGGTGAAGGAACATACGGTGCTGAAGGCCGGCGATTTGAACGAATATCTTCAAGGATTTCAGGTGCTGAACCCGGAGGTGGAAATATGCCATATGGAGGCTTCCACTATTTTGAAGATTGAGCTTACAATAGAGAAAGGCCGTGGCTATGTACCCTCGGAAGAAAACAAAAAAGCCGGTGACCCTATCGGCGTCATTGCTATCGATTCCATACATACGCCAATAAAGAATGTCCAATATGAGGTGAGCGACTATCGTGTTGAGCAGAAGACTGACTATGAAAAACTCACGTTGGATATCCAGACCGATGGCTCAATCCATCCGAAAGAGGCTCTGAAAGAGGCCGCAACGATACTGATACAGCACTTTATGCTTTTCAGCGACGAGCGTATCTCCCTCGAGCTTGAAACAAAGCCTCAGGTTGAAGAGTTCGACGAGAGCACCCTGCATATCCGTCAGTTACTCAAGACTAAGCTGACCGACCTTGACCTCTCGGTGCGTGCCCTCAACTGCCTGAAGGCCGCAGAGGTGGATACCCTTGGTGATTTGGTTTCCTATAATAAAGCTGATTTGCTGAAATTCAGAAATTTCGGTAAGAAATCCCTTATCGAACTTGAGAACCTTGTAGCTTCCAAGAACCTGGATTTCGGCATGAACATTTCAAAGTATAAATTAGAAAAAGAATAACAGATATGAGACACGGTTGCAAAGTAAATCATTTGTCCAGAACGCATTCGCACCGCATTGCGATGCTCTCAAATATGGCCACGTCTTTGATTATGCATAAGAGAGTGGAGACCACTTTGGCTAAAGCCAAAGCCCTGAGAGTTTATGTGGAACCCATCATCAATCGCTCGAAAGAGGATTCAACTCACAACCGCCGTATGGTTTTCAGTTATCTTCACAGTAAAGAGGCCGTGAACGAGCTTTTCCGTGAGGTATCGCAGAAAATCATGAACCGTCCCGGCGGCTATACCCGCATCCTGAAGACTGGTATCCGCAAGGGTGACAACTCGGAGATGTGCATCATTGAGCTTGTCGACTACAACGAGAACATGCTCAAGGAAGCCAAGACCAAGAAGGCTAAGACTACCCGTCGTAGCCGCGGAAGTAAGAAGACTGCTGAGGCCACCGCAGAGAACACTGCCGAGACCACTGTCGCCGAAGCTCCCGCCACGGATTCTCAGGCTGAAGCCACTACGGTTGAATAAGGAATTATTTCCCATTCATACCTCCATAGAAAGCAGCTGCACGTTATCGTGCAGCTGCTTTTTTAATACAGTCAGATGTGAATTTTCGAGGTAGTAGTCGCCGTCGGGTTCCGTGCAGACTTCCCTCAGACTGATGGTCTGCTTGCGAGCGTCGTGTACCGTCACGGTCCTGCAATCCGGCGCGAGTTCGTAGTCTTTCAGCCTCGTGCGTGAAACGCACATGAAGTTGTACCCCTTGTCCTTGAGCATGATGAGGTTTGCCTCGGAGGCTATGCCGGCGCCCTGATGACCACCAGCGTGCGATCCTACTCTCTCACCGGGCTTTTGGCCATGAGAGAGGTCCACCATGGCGGGCAGGGACTTGGGGTCCGCGGTGCCCGCCTCGAGTATGGCCGAGTAGCGTATGAAGCCGTCGGTGTTGATGCACAGCGCAAGCACCAGCAGGCGGCAGTCTCTGCGCTTCTCCTTGCTGCGCCCTAATTTGGCCTTGAGGCTCGCGGCCTTGCGCCCCTCGAAATAAAAATTCGTCAAGTCGAAGAGAACGTTTTCGTTAAGCCGAATGCAGAGGGCAAATCACGAAGTGTTTGCACTATGCTGAGGCGAGAAAACGGCCCTTG
>JAFSQF010000024.1 GCA_017446745.1 Bacteroidales bacterium | reverse complement strand
TCAAAATAAAATAAGCTTGCTATTTTTTTACTGTTACTTAATATGCCGCCCCTACGGGGCTCAGATTAATAGAGTATTTCGATTCCCGTGGGCTCGCGCCCACGGCTAATATATGCCGCCCCTACGGGGCTCACTCTGACAAAAAATCGTTACACCTTATTTTTTTACTGTTACTTAATAATGAGCAGTTACTTTTTGAACAGAATACCATACGTGGAATGAGGGCAGGGGAGGGGTGAGCTATTCTATTGTGAGATAGAATGTTTTGCAGGCGGGGGACGCCCGCGTACCAAAGGCTTGCAGGCGGGGGATGCCCGCGAACCAATGAGGGGTGTTGTTGCCTCCAAAAGAACAGCTACTTCCTTCCGAAGTCGGCCGGTATCTCGCCCCAGTGGTCAGTGTCCCATTTCCTGATCTCTGTCGTGTAGCTGTTGTTGTGCAGCCATGCCTCGGCACGGTGGATAATCTCGTAGAGCTTTGCCGTGTCGGGAGTCAGTGGCAGTTTGGTGCGGCACTGTTTGGCGCGCACCCAGTTGATGGCGTTCACCGAGTCGGAGTAGATAATCATGTCCACCCTGTTTTTTTTCAGGTAGGCCAGTCCGTGCACTATAGCCAGAAATTCTCCGATGTTGTTGGTTCCTTTAGGGGCCTTGAAGTGGAACACCTGCGTGCGGCTGGCCACGTATACCCCTTGGTACTCCATCACGCCGGGGTTGCCGCTGCATGCCGCGTCGACAGCCAGGGCGTTCATCTCAGGCTTTGGCCCGTTGAAGTCTTTCCTCACCGCTGTCATGCCGTGCTCGTCGACGCTCAGCAGCGGCTCGCCCTGCGTGGCGCGCTCCACCAAAGCCATGCCGGCATCAGGCCCCAGCCGGAAGGCCTGCTCCGCCAGTGTGCGGCTCTCGAAGCTCTTGAAGCGCGCCCCGGCAACGCCCTTGATCTGCTTCTCGCAGTCGCTCCAACTCTCGTAGACACCTGGCTCGCTGCCGCGCCACACCACATAGTATTTCTGTTTTTTTGCCATTATTGATAATTTGAAAAAGCGGTTGCGTTTCCACACAACCGCTTTTTAAACACGTTAATTATGAGCTTATTCTTGAAAAACAAATTTCTGACAGGCCTTATGCGCCGAGTTCGAGGCGTTTGAAGCCGGTGCAGCAGAGCTCCTTGTCGGTGCGGGCGATGAAGTCCTTCACGCTCACCTTGCTTTCCATGATATACTCCTGATTCATCAGGGTGCTTTCCTGGAAGAATTTGTTCAGGCGACCTTTGGCGATGGCCTCGATTTTGGCCTCGGGGATGCTGGCGGCAGCCTCGGCACCCACTTTCTCCTTGATTTCGCGGGCTTTCTGAGCCTGCTCTTCGGTGATCCAACCCTTGGCCATGTTGGAGTTGATGTGGTCGTCGCTGTCCACGTGGGCGGGGTTGATGCCAGCTTTCTTCAGGGCGGCCTCCACGGCCTTGCCGGCAAGTTCCTCTTTGGTCTTCTCGCGGTAGACGTTCAACTCGCTGTCGATGACGCTCTGCGGCACGCTCTTCTCGTCAAGAGCCACGGGGCGCATAGCCACGACCTGCATAGCCACGTTGTGGCCCACCTCGTCAAAGCCGGCCTTGTTCATACCCACGATGCTGGCCATGCGGTTGCCCGGGTGGATGTAGGCGTACACCTTCTCGGCCTCGAGGGTCTCGAAGTGTGCCAGCTCGATCTTCTCGCCGATTTTGGCGATCTGGTCGGTGATGGCGTCGGCCACGCTGGTGCCGTTGAGGTCCATCTTCAGCACCTCGTCCTTGCTGGTGAGGTGTTGAGCCATGGCGGTGTCGATAATGGAGGTGGTGAAGTCGATGAAGCCCTGGTTGGTGGCCACGAAGTCCGTCTCGCAGCTCACCATGATCACGGCACCGTAGTTGCCCATGCTTTTGGCGAGCACGCAGCCCTCGTTGGCGTCGCGGTCGGCGCGCTTGGCGGCCATCTTCTGGCCTTTCTGACGCAGCAGCTCGATGGCTTTCTGCACGTCGCCGTCGCATTCCACGAGGGCTTTCTTGCAGTCCATCATTCCCACGCCGGTAAGTTGGCGCAGCTCGTTAACCTGTTTTGCGGTGATATTTGCCATTGTTTCTTTTACCTCCTAAATGTTATTGGTTGTTGGTGGGGTTGTTCTTTCTTCTGGGGCGGCGTTCGCGGCGGTCCTCACGGCTCTCCTCACGGCTGTCGTTCTCGGTCTCCTCGGCCTCAGCCTCGGGTTCTTCCTCAACGGCCACGTTGTTCTCCTTGTCGAGCATGCGCTCGTTAAGGCCTTCCTGGATGGCCTCGACCATATATTTGAGGATAGCGGCAATCGACTTCGATGCATCATCGTTGGCAGGAATCGGGAAGTCGATAAGGTCGGGGTTGCAGTTGGTGTCGACGAGAGCGAAGGTGGGGATATTCAGGCGGCGTGCCTCGGCCACGGCGATGTGCTCCTTGTTGATGTCGATGACGAACAGGGCGCTGGGCAGGCGAGTCAGGTCGGCGATGCTGCCAAGGTTCTTGTCGAGCTTGGCGCGCTCGCGCTGCACCTGGAGGCGCTCACGCTTGGAGATGTTGTTGAAGTCTTTGTCGTTCATCATCTGGTCCAGCTGGTTCATCTTCTTCACGGCCTTGCGGATAGTGGTGAAGTTGGTGAGCATACCACCGGGCCAGCGCTCGGTGACGAAGGGCATGTCGACGGTCTTCACCATCTCGGCCACAACGTCCTTGGCCTGCTTCTTGGTGGCCACGAAAAGCACCTTCTTGCCGCTGCGGGCGATCTGCTTGATGGCTGCCGCGGCCTCTTCGGCCTTGGCGATGGTCTTCTGCAGGTCGATAACGTGGATGCCGTTGTGCTCCTTGAAAATATAGGGAGCCATCTTGGGATTCCATTTTCTCTTCAAATGCCCGAAATGGCAACCAGCCTCGAGCAGGTCTTCAAATTTTAATTCTGTCATTTTTTTATTTTTTGTTTACGTTCCTTTGATGCCAACCGGGGGGTAGTCTTCATTATTCTGTGGCGTCCTATTTTTCCGCGGTCCTATGCCGCCGAACTGGCAATAGGGCAGAGTCCCTCCGATTTGGATACTAAACTGAATTTTTTTGATTCTTGTGGGTGTAAAGCATTAACGCTTGCTGAACTGGAAGCGTTTGCGTGCCTTGGGCTGACCGGGTTTCTTACGTTCCACCATACGGGGGTCGCGCATGAGGAGGCTCTTGGCCTTGAGTGCGGGGCGGTCCTCAATGTTGTTCTCGCAGAGAGCGCGTGCGATGGCCATACGCAGAGCCTGGGCCTGGCCGGTGATTCCGCCACCGTCAAGGTTGGCCTTGACATCCCATTTTCCTTCGGCGTCAACGATCTGGAAAGCCTGGTTCACGATGAACTGCAGCGGGCCTGTGGGGAAATATTCTTTGTAGTCTCTGCCGTTGACAGTGATGTTGCCACTGCCGGCCTTCATATATACTCTTGCAACAGCGGTTTTTCTTCTACCGATAGTGTTGATTACTTGCTCCATGGCTCTTATCTGATTTCGTTAATGTTGATGACTTTGGGATTTTGTGCCTGATGCGGATGCTCACTGCCGGCGTAGATGTAGAGGTTACGGTAGAGGGCTGCGCCGAGGCGGTTTTTGGGGAGCATGCCCTTGATGGCGTGCTCGAGAACGCGCTCGGGATGGGAGGCCAGCACCTTGGCGGGTGTCGTCTCACGCTGTCCGCCGGGATAACCGGTATAGTGCTGGTAAATCTTGTCCGTCATTTTCTTGCCCGTGAAAACAATCTTCTCAGCATTGATGATGATGACGTTGTCACCGCAGTCTACATGAGGTGTGAAATAAGGCTTTGTTTTGCCTCTGAGGATGTTGGCAACGCGGGTGGCCAAACGTCCCACGGTCTGGTTTTCAGCGTCGACGAGTACCCATTCCTTCTGAACGGTGCTCTTGTTGGCTGAAACGGTCTTGTAACTTAACGTATCCATTTTTCTTTTTTAACGATGATGTTTCTTAACTTTTTTCGTCCCACGACGTGTCATAGGACGTTTTTTTGATTCCTTTTGCTCCTGGTTTCAATATTTATACTATGGCTGACGGAAAACCATAATACACCTATATCTGCCTGACAGTGAGGTTGCTGAACGGGTAATCATAACCTCGCAAATCATTTTAAAGAGCGTGCAAAGATACCAACTATTTTGATACTGACAAAATTAATTTCATTTTTTTATTTTTTTGAGCAACGAAACCTCGAAGCAACGAAATCTTGTAGCAACGAAATCTTGAATTATCTAAGCAGCATCACTGTGCCGATCTCCTCGTGCCAATAGCCGGGGTCGACGGCGCTGCGGTAGCGTAGCTTCCACACGTAGGCCCCCTGAGGGCAGGGGATGCCGTTGCAGGTGCCGTTCCACCGTGCTCCCACCTCCTTGCTGCTGAACAGACGTTGGCCTCCGCGGGTGAAGATCTCCAGCTGCGCCTCGCGCATGCCTTCCTGCTGCACGCAGAACTCGTTGTTGGTGGCCTCGTCGGGGGTGAAGGCGTTTGGTACGTAGAAGCTCATCCTGTGTATCGGCAGCACCGTGGTGGTGCTGTCCACACACAGCTCGTTGCCGGCTACGAGCATCAGCACCACCGAGTCGGCTTGCAGGTCGCAGCTATAGGATAGCTCGTTGCCGCCTCCCATATTCTCGCTGTCCACATACCAGGCCAGCCATTGCGCCCCGGTGCTGCGCGACAAGGCCGTGAAGCTGTTGTTGTCGGGCGTCAATGCCTCGGTGTTCACGCTCATCAGGGCCTGCGGCATCACTATGGGGTGCAGCGTCAGGCTGTCGGTTGCCGGGCAGGTAGGCCAAGCGTTGTAGTCCGCTGTCAGGTATAGGGTGGTTGTGCGGTCGGGGTGCACCACCAGGTAGCTGCCATTCTGCGGCCCCCAGTCGGCATTCCAGCTGCGCCCGGACGACCACCAGAGGAAGTCCACCCCCGCATTGGCCCGGATATAGTACTGCCGAGCATGGCAGTCGTGGTCAACGGTGAATTCAATATCAGGTCTGTAGAGTTGGTGCAGCGTCAGCTCCACGATGCTGTCGCAGCCGTTGGCTGCCCTTGTGGTGTCGCCGAAGAAGCCTCCGTTCTGCAGCACCCTGCCGTTGAAGAAATAGGTGTCGCCCTCGCAGATGCTGTCGCGCAGGTAGGTGGTGACGTTGCTCTTCAAATTCAGCAGAAGTGTGGCGAGGCTGTCGCATCCGAAGCGTGTGGTGTCGTGCCGCATAAAGACGCTGTAGCCTGGCGGGGCGAAGTAGATCACGGTGTCGCGCCACCTGTAGGGTAGGTTGCCGGGGCATAGTGTCGCGCTGTCAGCGATGTCGTAGGTTGGGTGCACGAAGAGGCTGAGCGTCACCGTGCTGTCGCATCCGTTGGCGGCAAGCAGCGATGCCGTGGCCTGTCCGGTATCGTCAAGAATGGTGTCATGCCATGCGTAGGGCATCTCGTCAAGGCACACCTCCTCCGTGACGTTGAGCAGGTAGCTTTCGTTCACCGTAAGTGTCAGGGTCACCGTGCTGTCGCATCCGTTGGCGGCCAGGAGGGTATGGGTCAGTGAGTGCTGGCCCGTGGCCGGTGCAGCAATCGTGGTGTCGTGCCATTGGTAGGGCAGTGCGGAGCTGCAGAGCGTCAGAGCCTCGTCGTGGCTTGGCGAGGGCAGGATGGTGAGTTGCAGTGTCGCCGTGCTGTCGCAGGCCCCTATGCTTATGGTGAGTTCGGTGGTGCCTGCCGTGCCGGTGGCGACGACGGTGTCGCGCCAGCTGAAGGGGAACATATTGTTGCACACCGCCATGGTGTCGCGCTCGCTGTAGGGGGTCCGGAGCGTAACCCTATACACCACCATGCTGTCTTCGCCTCCCCATGCCGTCAGCGTGTCGCGCCCTTCGGCAATCATGTTGCCGTCGACCACCGTGAAGGCGGACGAATCGAACGCGAAGGGGCCCCAGTAGAAAGGCAGCATGGTGCCACAGATGGTGCTGTCCAGCTCGGTGATGGCGGTGCGGTGCACCATCAGGGTGTAGTGCACCACGCTGTCGCATCCCCTATGGTTTGTAAGCACTATGGTGTCTGTCGCCGTGGCGTAGCCGTTGTTGTAGGGCACTAGGTCGTTGCTGTTGAACGTAAGGCCGAGGAAGGTCCATGGCAGCTGCGACATCACGATGGTGTCGCGTTCTGCCACCTCGCTGGTGTCGGCGGCCACCAGGAGCAGGCTCGCCACGCTGTCGCATCCATATCCGGTGGCGAGCAGAGCCTGAAGCCATAGGCTGTCGCTGTCGCCACGCCCTATGGTGCTGTCCATCCACAGGTAAGGGAAGGCGTTGGCGCACACCACGGCGGTGTCGAGGCTATGGGCTGGAGGGTGCACAGAGAGGGTGATGTTCATGGTGTCGGGGCATCCGTTCCGGTTGGAGAAGAAGCAGCTGAATGTGGTCGTGGTGTCAGGGCTTACGGTGATGGTGCTGTCGGTCTCGCCGGTGCTCCACACCAGGTGGCTCACCGCCGGTGCTGTCAGCGTCAGGGTGTCGCCGAGGCATATGTCGGCAATGGTGTCTGCCTGATTTGTCACCTCGGGCCAGTCGAGGCGAAGGGCGTAGGTCAGCGTGTCGCTGCATTCCCCCTGTCCTATGCTGCTAATCAGCTGCACGGTGTATAGGCCGGTGTCGCTGTAGGTTGTGGTGGCATGGTACAGCGTCGAGCTCTCGCCGTTGCCGAAGTCCCATAGGGCGCTCTCGCAGGGCTCGCCGTTGCCGAGGGGTGTCACCCCGTCGTTCGATATAGTGCTGAGGTTTTCGAAGGATACATCAAACAGGCAGTCGTGCACCGTCACCGTGGGCTCCATCAGAGCCAAGGGGTGGCGGGTGCCTGCGAAGGCTGAGAGGGTGAACGAGCAAGAAGTGTCGTTGATGAAAGCGCAGCGGCAATAGTAGGTGAGGCCGCTGCTGGTCGACACAGTGATGCTTTGGCCGGTGCTTACGGTGCTTGAGGCAATGCTGTCCGGGTCGGTGTACCAAGTGTAGGAGAAGCCCGCCGGAGCTGTGAAGGTGTTCTCTTCCACATTGCCGCAAAACATCACCTCCATGTGCTTCTTGCTGCATTCCAGCGTGAAATAGGTGTAGCCGAAATGGCTGCCTTCGTTGCAGTCGTAGGTCGTAAGGCGCACCAGCACCGTTTGTCCGGCATAGGGGCTCAAGTCCACGCCCACCGTGGTCCAGTCTTTCCATAGCACCTGGCTGCCCTCCACCGTATTCCACCCCATGGTGCGGTTGGCTCTGAAGTCGGCATAGCTGCATTGGCTCAGGAGCTGATGGTCGGCGTCGAGGATCTGCATTGTGAAGCGGGGCTGGTCGGAGGGGGCATGGTCGGGGTCCTGGAGCACTGCCGCATAGCGCAGCACTAAGAGGTCGAACAGCGAGGAGTCAACGAAAAGGATGTATTCCATTGCTTCGGCCTGTGGATGTGACGTGCTGGTGTTCCAGTTGCCCAGGCGCACGCTGGCTGCCGCCCCTGCCGGGACGGTGTGGAGCAAGCCTCCGGTGCGTGGGTCGGTCTCCTCGGGGTCGTAGTGCACCGTGTGGCGGCTTAGGGCGGAGCTGCAGCCGTAGTCCACCACCCCCTGCTGCGCCCACGGATTGGCGAAGGTGCCATAGTAGCAAGTGACGAATTCGGCGGTAAGGTTGGTGGGGTCGATGCAATTGTGTGCTCCTCCGGGGGTGAAGACGGTGAAGGTGTCGAAATAGGAGGTCTGGCAGGGGGCGTTGCCATCAGGGCCGCACCATCCGCGGACAAATAAAGTGTAGTTGCTCAAAGGCTCCAACCCATCCAGGACGACGTGGTTCTGGCTCATTTCGACCGTGATGGTGTCGCCGCCATTCAGTCCGTTTTGGTTCCGAACAATTTCCACGCTTCCTGAGCCCATGCTCTGCCATTGCAGCTCCACAACTTCGCTCCCTATGGCGCACACCGAGGCTCCCCACATCCCACAACGGGAGAACGCGAGGTTGCTTATCGTGCATGCTGCGTCGCTGCTGTCGGCTCTCAGCCTCAGGGCCAGGAAATGAGCATCGGGGTCGGGCGAGGCTATGGGGAACACGGTATGCCGCAATTCGTTGCCGCCTTCGAGGGGTGCTACGCTGATGAAAGTGCTGGTGTCGTAGGGGTCGTTCATGACGCCCAGCTCCAGGATGCCGTTCTCCGTTCCCGTCAGGTGCGCCGACACTACGATATCGGCTATGGTGTCGACGGCCAGAGGTGGAAGCAGGAGGAGTGCTGTCTCGCCGGCTCTGGCGGCGATGGCGAGGGTGTCGATGCACAGGGGCAGGCTCTCGGCATCGCCGAGGGTCACTATCTGCAGCGGCTGCCGGCAGGTGGCGGCGCCGGAGTGGCACAGCGGATAGAGGTCGTAGGCCCGTCCGCTCTCTAAGACCAGCAGGAGAGGCAGGGTGTCGCAGAGCACCGTGGTCCCTTCGCCGGGCGCGAAGCCTGCGGTGTCGTATTCAATATAGAAGGAGGAAGGCATGGGCTCGCTGCTTTGCAGCAGGGCGGTGTTATGGTCGACGAGGGTCATCCTCAGGTCGGCGGGGATGTGGCAGTCCTCCACCATGAGGTCGTCGACCTGCACGGTGTAGGTGCTGTTGGATGTGTTTCTGAGCCGCAGGGCCACGAAGCGCCCCGTGCCATCGTAGGAGGCCATGCTGACCTGATGCCTCTGCCATCCGCTGCCTTGGTTGCAGAGCAGGGCTACGGTCTCGAAGCTGGCGGCATCGTCGGCATGCGACAGCACGCCGACCTCCACACCGGCATAGGTGAGAGCCTCGTCTGGCACCAGCAGGCTTAGGGTCAGTTGCAGCCCCCGGAGCTCGTCGACGGCGATTTCGGGCATTACCCACAGGCTGTTGCTCAGCAGGGTGCCGGCAAGCATCAAGGTGCCGCCCTCGCTGTCGTAATGGTTGCAGTAGGGAAGGGGCTCCAGATGGCTCGTGGCTATGCTCACCGGTCCAGCGCACGTTGTGCCGGCGCTGTCGCAACGCGCCTCGAAGTCATAAAGCATATCGTCGCTGAGTCCCTCTACCGTGAAGGGATTATCGGTGATGTGCACCACGGTGTCGGGTTCCGCGGCTCCCGAAGGTCCGAAGGCTAACCAGTAGTCGGCTTCGTGCGTGGAATCTACTGCCAGCGCGACGCTGTTGTGGCTTACGAGGTGCACCACGGCGGGCGGGCAGCTCTGCACGTTGATAAAGTCGATGTCGAGGTTGCGCCACGTTGCCTGGCTCACCAGCAGGCGCAGCGCCACGAAGCGGGCCTGTCCCTCATAGCCTGCCAGCGCGAGATGATGGCGTTGCCAGCTGTTGGTGGTGTTGGTCAGGGTGTCGAAAGGCTTGAAGTCCGTGGGGTCGTTGGGGTTGGCGGTGAGCCCCACAACCAAGGCCTCGTTGGCATAGCTCTCGGTACGCATGGAAAGGTATATGTTTAGCTGCTGGATGCTGTCGGCCTCCATAAGGGGCATGGTGGCTTGGCACACCTCACCCGTGCGGTTTCTCATGCGCAGCGCGTAGATGCCGTCGCCGCGTTGCACCACCTGCGGGTATTTTTCGCTATTCGCCTCCACGCCGGGGGCATAGGTTTCGTGGCTATGATGCCTCATCCATCCCGATGCCATGCTCTCCGCTCCGGAGCCGTAGCCCTCAAAGTGTTCGCAATAAGGCAGGGATGTCCTGGTGCTGGTGCTCACCGTGGCAAAGGTGCGGCATTGCCTGCTGTGGCATGTGCCGCATTCTTCGTAAGCCCCGGAGCGCCAGGCATAGATGTCGTAGCGGCTGTTGCCCGATAGCCCCTCAAGCAGGGTGTCGTGGCCCTCCACAACCAGCCGCACCCCCTCGCCGGGCGCGAAGCCATGAGGCCCATATTCTATAGTGTAGCTGCCGGCTATGCCGCTGTCGATGCTTACCCTCACGCTGTTCCAGTCCACCAGCTCTGCTTCTGGCAGCGGGAAATTGTTGATATATAGTCTGTCAATGTAAATGTCGGACCATGAGTTGGTGGGGCTGAGCTGCGAGAAAGCTAAGAAGAACCCTGCGTCCTCAAGACCATGAAGCGACACGTGATGCTCTTCGCGGTCGTTGCCATGATTGCGCAGGGTGTCGATGGCCATGAAGGTGGTTGGCTCGCCTTGTCGGTCGGTTAGTCCAACCACTAAGGCACTGTTGGCGTTGGCTTGCATGCTGATATAAATCTCGCCGTGGTGAAGGCTGTCCAATGCCAATTCGGGCATTGTGGCGATGCATGTGGAGCTGCTGTTGTTGCGGAAATGGAGTGCCGCGCGGCCGCTCTCGGTGTCCACTCTCGGGTAGTTGCTGTTGCCCGGGCTTGCTGTGGTGCTCCATCCGTAGGGCACTGTACCTATGCCGCTGCCGTAGCTGCTGAAATCGTCGCATAGGGGCACGGCGAGGGCTTCGCCTGTAGTGACCCTGCTGGCGGGCCAGCAGGGCGTCTCACCGCTGCTGCACTGACTGACGATGCTGTAGCTTGTGCCGGGCTCCAGTCCTTCCATCAGGTATGACGCCTCGGTCACGTGAACCATCTCGATGGCCTGTCCTGGCTCCGGGTCCTCTGTAGTCATTGCAATCCAATAGTCGGGGGCCTCGTCGTCGACGGTGGCCATAATGGCGTGGGCACCGATGGCTTCAAGGTGTGGCGTGGGGCATGAGGTGAGCGTCAGTTCGTCGAGGCGTAGCGTGCGGGTGCTGTTGGTGCTTGTGGCGCGCAAGGCCAGCCGTTGGTTGGTTGGAGTGCCGTTCAGCTGTCCGCTCAGGCGTTCCATCCGTGCATTTGCTGTGTTGCGTATGGTGGTCATGGCCACGAAGGTGGTGACGTCGGCGGTGTCGCTCAAGAAGCCTATCTCCAGAGCTACGCTGTTGCTCATGTCCGACTGCATGAGCACGCTGACCCATTTGCCCGCCAGGCTGTCGCCCGCCGGCAGTTGTGGCAGCAGCACTATGTCGGTGCCCTGCTCTTCAGGGCTTCTGAAGGTCATCACTTTCCTTCCGTCAAGCTCCTCTACGTGTGGGCTGGCATCGTTTTCGTTGCTGTGCAGCACTACGCTCCATGACGCCGGCATCCCACTGCCGGCAGCCTCCACCTCCTCAAAATCTTCGCAGTAGGGCATCGCTATGCTGCGGTTGGCACTGACCGGGTGCTCGTGGCATCCATATTCGCTACTGTCGTCGCATCGCGCCACGATGTAGAAGTCTATGCTTTGCCTGCTGGCTTCGGCTTCCGCCACCCGGGCGTCGAGCAGGGCCAGCTGAGCATTCGAAAGCCACAGGAGGGTGTCCTCCACGCTCGCCGTAGCCCCGCTGCCGCGCTCAAATCCCTGCAGCCCATATTCCACCTCGACGATGTGCGGCGCATTGAGGGGACGCCAGTGCAGCTCTATGCCGGTGTCCCTTATATCCATCGCTATATCGGTCACGCCACATTGGCTGAGCTTCAGATTGTCAATGTAGTAAGGCTCTCCTTCGTGGCTTTCATAGCGCAGGGCTATGTATGGGGCTGCGCCGACTGACAGTGGCAGCACGTGGTACACCCATCGGTTGCTTTGCTGCTGTAGGGTATCCATTCCAACGAAGGTGTCTTCATGGTAAGGGTTTGTCATCGTGCCCACTATCAGCGAACCGCTGCTGGTGGTGCTGTAGCTGTCGAACGACAACACTGCGGCGTCCATGGCCTCTCTGGGCAGGGCGGGCAGCACCGTATGACAGGGCTGGCTGGCGGTGGCATGAAAAGCGAGCGACTTCGCTCCGTCGCGGCTTCGTTCCGCTGTGATGTGTGGAAAGTCTTGGTTCGCGCTGCGGTACCAGCCTGCCGGGATGGCAAGGCTGTCGTCGTCGAATGTTTCGCAATAGGGGAGGGGGTGGGATGGCATTGTGGTGCGCAGTGAGTCCACCTCGAAGCTGCATCCTGCGTCGTGGAGGTGGCAGGCGGTGTGGAAATGGAATGTATACCAAGTGCCTGGCGTCAATCCGTTTATCACGGTGTCGTGAGCCGACAGTGTCAGCCTGCTTCCCTCGCCGGGCTCGAAATCTGCCGTCCCTTCGCGATATTCCACATATATGCTGTCGGTCCCCGCTCCGGTCCAGCTCAGGGCTATGCTGGTGTCGGTGGCATCGTGGGCTGTGGCGCTGGCGAGGCGGCAGCGTCGCAGGGTGATCTGGTCGATGCTTACTGCTGCCGTGGTCACGCCAGCGGTCTTCACTCTGAAGGCTATATAGAAGGCCGTGGCCTCGCCGGCGTTTATGTCGGCATAAAAGTGCCGCCATCCTCCAGAGGAGGTTTCGAATGTTGCCATGCTTTGGAATGTGGCGGTGTCGTGGGGATTGTCCATGATGCCGGCCTCCAAGGTGGCCTCGGCATCGCTTAGGCATTGGAAATCCATGTAGAGCGTGCCGGCCTCTTCGGCCAGCATGGGCATGACGGCAACGGCCCCGCTGCTGTCTGCGGCAAGTTGAAGGGCGTTGGCTCCTATGGCTGTGGTGTTGCCTAAGCCGACGCCTCCTGTCGGCGCATACCATCCGGCAGGAAGCGGCATGCTGCCGCACTCTTCAAAGGTGATGCAGGTGGGTATGGCGAAGGGGCTCTCCATCAGGTGCACCGCCACGCTTTCGGCCTGGCAGGCCTTGGAAGTGTCCTGCCCCTGGGCCCAAAGCTCTACAAGGTACTGTCCTCCGTTGGCAAGCCCGCCAATGGCAATCTCGTCCTCTTCGGTGTAGGCCATGGTGGCAGCGACCTCGCTTTCACCCATCGGACGGTAGCCGACGTAAACTCCGGGGGATTGGCCCGGTAGCCGCTGCCACCTCAGCACAAAGGAGGTGTCGCTAATTCCACTCACTTCTATGTGCGTGACATGCGAGGACGACAGGCTGATGTCGCCGACCCATGCGGCGTTGCCGTCAAGGCGGAAGGCTATGTAGCGCCCTTGCCCCTCATAGCCCGCGAGAGCCACGTGATAACGTTGAGCCTGCGGACCGAGGGTCACGGTGTCGAGGGCTTCAAAACTGTTGGGATGCATCGGATAATCCATCACGCCGACTTCCAGGCGGCTTCCTTCGGTGCCATGGGCGGAAAAGCTTAGGAGCAGTCCGCTCAACGGCGTCTCGGCAGCTTCGAGCATGTGTAGTGGTGTCGCCGGGCTTAGCCGGGCGCTGTCGTCTGAGCAAAAGCCATCATCTACCGGGAAGGCGTTGGTGCTGAATGTCACGGTCTCCGCCATGCAGGCGTTGATGCTTCCGCTGCAATAGGGCAGGAGGCTGAGGCTGTAGGGCGTGCCGGGCTCGAGGCCGTCGAAGGTGTGGCCATTGACGCTCCGCACCACGGCAGTCGTCGTGTCGATGCCGTCGGTAAGGGTCAGTGCCACGCTGTCTATGTCGCCGCCTGCGGTCCATCGCACCGATGCCGCCGTGGTGGTGACGTTGTATGGCTCTATGCTGTCGATGGTGCATCGCGACAGCCGGAGGTCGTCAATCCACACATTGTGTAGCCCTTTTTTCTTCAGGGCTATCTGCTCTATGGTCCCCGGCGAGGGCAGCGCTACGGTGTAGCGACGGTAGTCGGTGTGGCTCACTCCAAACGAGGCTACGGCATGGAAGGTGCTGGTGTCGTAGGTGTCGGCAATCATGCCGATGGTAAGGGTGTCGCCGGCATCGCTCTGTATGCTGCCGCGAGCCATGAATGACAGCGTTATGCTGCCGAGGTCGTCGTCTTCTATGGGTGGCAGGGCTGCCATGCTGCTGCCGCCGCCGCTGCTGAGGAGTAGCGAATGGGTGCCGGAGAAGGGCCGGTCGGCCACCACCCGTGGCGTGTTGTTGTAGATGAGGGCTTGTTGCCACGATGTGGGATAGTTGCCTATGTCGCTCTCTTCGAAGTCGTAGCACCACGAGGTGCGTGTGGCGGCACTCAGTGTGGCGAACCCCATGCGGTCGTAGCTGCACTGCGCGTTCTGGCTCGCACATACCGAACGCACATAGTATTCGTAGGTCTGCCCAGGTTGCAGGGTGTCTATGGTCAACAGGTCTCCGTGCAGCACGTCGCTCAGCAGCCCCTCCCCGGCGTCGAAGCCAGAACGTCCTATCTCCACTTGCGCCCCCTCAAATGCAGCCCCCACGCTGTCCCACCGTATTGCCACGGAATGCGACGTGATGCAGTTGTGGTGCAGGTTCAAGACCTGGCAGTTGCTGATTGAGAGGTCGTCGATGAAGAGCTCGCGCCCCTGTCCGGAGGCTCCGGTGTGATACTGCCGGAACACTATCCGCCCTGTAGGGCTGCTTGCGGCACTGAGGCTAAGCACGTGGTGCTCCCAACGGTTGGTGTGGAGCAGCAGGTCGGTGTCCGGCACGAACAGGCTCATATTGTCGATGTCGGCCATCACGCCGACATCCAGATGCACGTTGTTGTGTGCGGTCCAGGTGTAGAAACTTATCACCAGGTTGCGCATGTCGTCAACCTCTATCTCGGGAAGTGCTATGGCACTGTTTGTCTGGTTGCGGTTTCCTTTGCTGAGCATGGTCAGCACTTTCTGTCCGCCATGGGCCGGAAGGGTGTCTGTCACGCATGGCAAGCCTTCCTCTCCCGACAGTATGTTCCATCCCGCCGGTATCATGTTCTCCCCTTCGAAGTCGATGCAGTAGGGGAGGGTGGGCTCGCTGTTGAGCGTGTGTGCCTCTAAACGTTCAATGTCGCATTCTTCTGTGGCCCCGACGCACATGGGCAGTATCAGGAACTGGTAGGCTGTATTGGCTTCTAATCCTTCTATCCTTGTGATTTGTTTGCCGTTGCGTAGCTCCACGGCATCGCCGCGCACAGGCACGACAATCATGGAGGCTGTGTCGGCACTGAATCCGCTGCGGCCATAGAGCAGGCGCACGCTGTCGCCCAGATGAAGCTCACCCACTTGGTCCCAGCGCAGCTCTACGCTGTTCATGCCGGTGCTGGCCACACTAAGCCCGCTAAGCATGCATGTCGACAACTGGAGGTTGTCGATGCGTATCGTGCTGTTATATCCTCCGTTGTAGACGCGTAGGGCTATCCACTCTCCGTTGCCGCTGTAGTTTGAGAAGTCTGCCATCACGCGCGAGAAACTGCCCTGCTGCCCCACTTCTAAAGTGTCGACGGCAGTGTAGGAGCTCAACTCTTCGGGGCTTTCCATCACGCCGACCTCAAGTTTTGCGTCTGGCGTTGCCGATTGTATCATCATGGCCATTTGCAGCCATTCGACACCTATTCCTTCAAGTGGAGGCAGTATGATGGTGCGTAGCGGATGGGCATTAGCCCCCTGGAAGGTCAGAGCCTGTTCTCCGGCATAGAGGGTGCTGCCCTGCTGTCGGCACCATGTGGCATCGTCGGTGGCGTCGCTCAAGGCTCTCCATCCGGCAGGGATGGCCTCGCCAGGTGTCTCGAAGTCTTCGCAGTAGGTTATCGTCAACGGTAGGTCGTTCAAGGTGCTGTCTACGATAGCTGTCGTGGTCTGGCTGCCCAGGTCGGCGTTGCAAATGCTGGTCAGCGTGAAGAGGTAGGTGGTGCCCGGCTCCAGCCCGCCGAGGTGCAGGGGCGAGGCGACGTCGTGGATGGTATCCGCAGTCGTCGTGCCTACTGCACGGTAGCTGAGGTCTACCCGCTGCGGCTCGCCGTAGGTGTCCCACCTCAGTGTCAGGCTCCGTCGGTCTTTGTCGCCCGTCGTCAGACTGCTGACGCCACAGGTCTCCAAGAAAAGGTCGTCGATGACAACGTATTGGTTGTTGGCGGCTTGCATGCTGCGTTGAATCCTGAATGCCACGCGGTGTCCCGTGCCTTGGTAGGCTGCGAAATCCAAGGCTATATCCTGCCATTGGTTGTTTGCCGGCAGCTGTATGGTGTCGATGGCCTCGAAGACATCGTTCCAGTTCTGGGTGGTTCCCGGCACTCCGCAGATGCCTATCTCGAACGCGGTGTTGGCAATGGTGGTGAGGGCTCTGAAGCGTAGCCTGATTTGGTCGACGGGTACCGACATTGGTGGCAGTATGGCCATTCCATAATGCTCTGGCGTGGCTCCCGCCCCACAGCGCAATGCCAGAGCGGCGTTGATGCCATCCACCAGGCTCTCTATCCGTGTCTGTATGCCTTGGTCGTAGTTGGAGGACATTGTCCAGCAACTGGGCATGGCGTCGGTGTCGGCAGTGTAGTCATCGAAATGCTCCTCCAAAGGTGGCGCAATCTCGTCGCCACACAAGGTCCGGAATGCCACACTGGCCATACAGCACGGCTCGTCGGCATCGGCAATGTCGCTGATACGGAAGGTGTAGTGTGTGTATGGTGTCAGGCCGTTGAGAGTTACTGTATTTCCTGTCACCACGCTGTCGGTGGGTCCACAGAGGATGCGGAATTGCGATGTCGCCCCGGTGCTGTTCCAACTTAATGTGGCGCTGTTAAGCCCTATGTTGCTTACTGCCAGATTGCTGACGGTGTTTTCGCAGCTGGAGGCAAACCCGGAAGCTCTCCAGTGCAGCGCAAATCCTCCGGTGGGCGTGCCGCTACTGCTGACGAAACGTATCACAATGGTGCCGCTGGTCAACGTCAGGTTTATTGTCCCACTGCCAGTATAGCTTCCCACAAGGTCGCCCTCGCTCTGGCTGCCGTCGTAGATTGATAGCATGTCGGTGAATGATTGGGTGATGTCGTAGTTACCCTCCAGCGATATCGTCACCCCGGGTTGAGCGTTGATAATGCATCCGCCCTCAAAGAATAGGCTGTAGCTGCCCGTGGCTCCTCCGTCATCGTAGATCATTCCTTCTGCCTCTTCGCACGCATCAATCTCTATCCATCTCCCATACTCCAGCACCGTCTGTCCGCTCACAGGCGCAACGAACCACCAGCACCAGCACAGCACCGCCATCAGCCCTTGCATCATCCCCCGATTCTTCATTTCTGTTGATTATTAATTTAATTTTTTTTTTATTTTTTTTAATTTCGAAGCATCGAAGCATCGAAACATCGAAATATCAACCCATCGAATTAAAAAAGCCATTGACTACCGGTCTTCTGAAAAACCAGCCTCGTCAATGGCCTTATCTCTGTCTCTTCTGTCTTCTTGTTATTTTATCAGGAACGAGAACCGGTTGAAATTCTTCAACGCTATCCCTGTTCCTCGTGCCACGGCACGCAGCGGGTCTTCGGCAATATGCACCTTGAGGTGTGTCTTCGATGCTATCCTCTGGTCCAACCCGCGGAGCAGCGAGCCTCCTCCGGCCAGGAAGATGCCGTTGTCGTAGATGTCGGCGGCCAACTCGGGAGGTGTGTTGCCCAGCGTCTCCAAGATGGCCGATTCTATGGCTGATATCGACTTGTCTAAGGCGTGGGCTATTTCCTTGTAATTCACCAGAATGGTCTTGGGTAGTCCTGTCATCATGTCGCGTCCGCGCGTGAGGAACTCCTCTGGCGGCGTGTCCAACTCCGATATTGCTGAGCCCACGGCAATCTTCAACTCCTCGGCGGTGCGGTCGCCAATCACTATGTTGTGCTGCTTGCGCATATAGTCTTTCACATCTTCGTTGAACACATCTCCGGCGACTTTAATTGATTTGTTGCATACTATACCGCCCAACGATATCACGGCGATCTCGGCGGTGCCGCCTCCGATGTCCACTATCATATTGCCGTAGGGCTGGAGAACATCGATGCCAATACCTATGGCTGCTGCCATGGGTTCGTGAATCATGCGTATCTCTTTGGCTCCGGCCTGCTCGGCGCTCTCGCGTACGGCACGCTCCTCCACATTCGTTATTCCCGACGGTATGCATATCACCATGCGCAACGCCGGCGGCATGAACGAGCGGCTGATGTTGGTCATCTTGATGAGCTCCCGTATCATGTGCTGCGCCATCTCGAAGTCGGCGATGACGCCGCCACGCAGCGGGCGGATGGTCTCTATTTTGTTGTTCTGCTTGCCCTCCATCAGTTTGGCTTTCTTCCCTACTGCCATTATCTTGTTGGTGGTCTTGTCCAATGCCACGATAGATGGCTCGTCGATCACCACTTTGTCGTTGAATATTACGATGGAGTTGGCAGTGCCAAGATCCATGGCCAGCTCTCTGTTAAAAAATGAGAATAGTCCCATATTTTATTATTAACTATTTTATTATTAAGCCTTTTTTTGTTGCTTTTTTGTTTTTCGGATTTTCCAGTATTTCCGGAGTTTCCGGTATTATTCTGAAAACCTCTTACGTCAGTAGGCTTTTTTTTGTTTCAAATTTAACTTTTTTAGTGCTTGAAGTGCCTCGTGCCGGTTATCACCATGGCCATGCCGTTCTTCTCGCAGTAGTCTATGCTGTCCTGGTCGTGGATGCTGCCGCCGGGGTGTACCACACCGGTGATGCCGGCCTCGTGTGCTATCTCCACGCAGTCGGCAAAGGGGAAGAAGGCGTCGCTCGCCATCACGGCTCCGCCCAGGTCGAAGCCGAAGCTCCGGGCTTTGGCGATGGCCTGCTTCAGGGCGTCGACGCGGCTTGTCTGGCCTGTGCCGCTGGCAAGGAGCTGGCCGTTCTTGGCAAGCACTATGGCGTTGCTCTTGGTGTGCTTCACCAGGATGGTGGCAAAGGCCATATCGGCAGCCATCGCCGGCGTCACCGCCGTGGTGGTGACACTCTTGGTGAGCTCGTCGGCCTTGGGCACCACGTTGTCGCGTTCCTGCACCAGCACCCCACCCAGTGCATTCCGGAAGTTCAGCTTGTCGTTTCCGCCCTGCTGCATGAGGGCTTTCCTCTTCAATATTATCCTGTTTTTCTTGCCTTTCAGCACGGCAAGGGCGTCGTCGTCGTAGTCGGGGGCTATGCACACCTCGAAGAATATTTTGTGCATCTCGTCGGCCACCTCTTTGGTTATCTTGCTGTTGGTGATGAGGATGCCGCCGAAGGCGCTCACGGGGTCGCCGGCAAGGGCATCACGCCAGGCGTCGAGGAGGGTGGGGCGGCAGGCCATGCCGCAGGCGTTGTTGTGCTTCAGGATGGCGAAGGCCGTGCCCTCTATGTCGTCGATAAGGTTGCAGGCGGCATCGATATCGCCCAGGTTGTTGTAGCTTATCTCTTTGCCGTTCAGCTTGTCGAAGCAGGCCTCGAGGTTGCCATAGAACCACCCTTTCTGGTGGGGGTTCTCGCCGTAGCGCAGTGGCGTGAGGCCGTCCTGGGCGATGCGCAGGGCGGCGACATCTTCGGTGCGGTTGAAATAGTTGAATATCGCCGTGTCGTAGTGGCTGCTGACGGCAAAGGCGTAGGTGGCGAAGCGGCGACGCTCGTCGAGTGTCAGGGCTCCGTCGTTGGCTTTGTAGAGCTTCAGGAATTCCTCGTAGTGCTGCACCGATGGCACTATCACCACGTCTTTGAAGTTCTTCGCCGCGGCGCGAATCAGCGAGATACCTCCGATGTCGATTTTCTCGATGATGTCCTGCTCGGGGGCCCCACTGGCCACCGTCTGCTCAAAGGGGTAGAGGTCAACAATCACCAGGTCAATCTCCGGAATTTCGTATTCTTTCAGCTGCTCCCCGTCGCTGTACATGTCGCGACGGCTGAGGATACCGCCAAACACCTTGGGGTGCAGTGTCTTCACTCGTCCGCCAAGGATAGAGGGATACCCTGTCAGCGATTCCACTGTCACGGCCTCTATGCCCAGGTCTTTTATGAATTTGTAGGTGCCACCGGTGGAGTAGATGGTAACTCCTTGGGCATCCAATTCTCTCACTATGGGCTCCAGCCCGTCTTTATAAAACACTGATATCAGTGCGGATTTTATTTTTTTTGTGTTCATTTGTTGGGATATTTAATGGGGAGGATGGGGTTGATGGGGAGGGGGATGGGGTTGATGGGGTTGATGGGGTTGATGGGGAGGATGGGTTTAATGGGTTTAATGGGGTTGATGGGGTTGATGGGTTTAATGGGGTTGATGGGGTTAATCGCCCATTTCTATTCCTATACCCTTGGCGGTGTGTACCAGGCGTTCGTTGGGGTCTATGAGGTGCGGGGTGCGTACAGCCTCTTCCAGCGATACGCCCACGATGTCGGGGTGATGGTATGCCACCATCTGCCCGAAGCGACCTTCCAGCACGAATTCCATGGCGCGCACGCCGAACTCGGTGGCCAGCACGCGGTCGAAGGCTATGGGTGTGCCGCCGCGCTGTAGGTGTCCCAGGATGGTGCAGCGGATGTCGTGCTCCACTCCGGCGGCTTTAAGGTCGGCGGCGAGTTGCTCGCCAACGCCGCCCAGCTTGATGTGCTGGTAGCCCACCTCGCCGGTCTCGGTGCCCGTCACCGTGCCGCCCTTGGGCATGGCCCCCTCGGCAATCACTATGATGCAGTAGCCGCGACGTTTGTTGTAGCGCTGCTCTATCTTGGCTTTCACCTTCTCGATGTCGTAGGGTATCTCGGGAATCAGACAGATGTCGGCGCCGCCGGCTATGGCGCTATGCAGGGCTATCCATCCGGCATCACGCCCCATCACTTCCATGATAAACACGCGATTATGGCTTGCTGCGGTGGTCACCAGCTTGTCGATGGCATCGGTGCATATCTGTACGGCGGTCTGGAAACCGAAGGTGTAGTCGGTCATCGACAGGTCGTTGTCTATCGTCTTCGGCACGCCCACTATATTCAGACCTTTGTTGAACAGACCCAGCGAGATGCGCTGGCTTCCGTCGCCTCCGATATTGATGACGGCATCGATGCCCAAGTACTGCAGCTTACGCAACATTTCGTCGCTTCGGTCGGCGGTGGTCCAGGTGCCGTCGCTCAGCTTGACGGGCCATGCAAAAGGGCCGCCCTTGTTGGTGGTCCCTATTATTGTCCCTCCCAGTACCTGCAACCCCTCCACGCGTTTCTCGTCGAGTATCTCTATCTCTGTGGGCTCGCGCAGCACGCCGTTGAATGACTCTATGCAGCCCACCACCTCCCAGTCGCTCTCCTGCGATGCACGTTTCACGATGCCACGTATCACCGCATTCAGCCCCGGGCAGTCGCCCCCTCCGGTCAGTACCATTACTCTTTTAAGTGCCATATTATATATTTATGCGTTATTGTCGTTTTTTTTTAATTCGCTATCATTTAGCGGTATATGCTATAATACCGCCAATAAAATCAGCGTGCAAATATACTAAAATTTTTACTTTTTATGGTTGTTTATACAATTTTTGGCTTCAAGTCTCGTTTTCCTTTCCGTCCTCGTCCTGTTTGTTGCAACAGTGTTGCAACATACCGAACCAACAAAAAAAATAAAAAAAAATATGAATATACAGTTTCTTGGTGCTGCCCAAGAGGTGACAGGCAGCAAACATCTTATAACGACAAAGAAAGGCCTTAAAATCCTTCTTGACTGCGGTATGTATCAAGGCAAAGGACTTGAAACCGACGCCATGAACCGCGACCTCGGCTTCGACCCTAAGGAGATTGACTACCTCATCCTCTCGCATGCTCATATTGACCATTCCGGCCTCATTCCCTACATCTATAAACTTGGCTTCAATGGCGTTATAGTCTGCACCCCGGCCACGCGCGACCTCTGTTCCATCATGCTTGCCGATGCCGGACGCATACAGGAGTCGGATACCCAGACTTTCAATAAGAAGCGTGCAAAACAGGGTCTTGAACCTGTAGAGCCTATCTACACCGAGCAGGATGCCCAGGCCTGTATGGGCTGTTTCATCAGCGTGCCATACCATAAGAAATTCAATATCGAAGGGGAGGTGACTGTAGAGTTCTTCGATGCCGGGCATATCCTCGGGAGTGCTTTGGTATACCTTGAAATCCGCGAGGGACGGCGTACTATCAAGCTGGGCTTCACTGGCGATGTGGGACGCTACGACAAGCATATCCTCCGCGACCCCGAGCCGTTCCCACAGGTGGACTACCTGCTGATGGAATCCACCTATGGCGACCGCCTGCATACCACGCTCGACAATGCTGAGCAAGAGCTGCTTATGGCTGTGCTTGACACATGCACCAAGAAAAAAGGCAAGCTCATCATCCCCTCGTTTGCCATAGGCCGCGCGCAGGAAATCATCTATGCCCTCGACCGCCTGCGCCATCAGGGACTGCTGCCCGACATCGATGTCTTCGTCGACAGCCCCCTCAGCGTCAACGCCACCAATATCATGCGCATGCACACCGAATGTTTCAACGAGGACATCCTGGAATACATGAAGTCGTCGCCCGACCCCTTCGGATTCGACCGCCTGCAGTATGTGCAGTCTGTCGAGGCCTCCAAGGCTCTCAATGTGCGCCATAAGCCCTGCATCATCATCTCGGCTTCGGGCATGATGGAGGCCGGACGCGTTAAGCACCACCTTGCCAACAATATCGACAACCCCTCCACCACGGTGCTCTGTGTGGGCTACTGCGAGCCCTCCACCCTCGGTGCCAAGATTATGCGTGGCGACAAGCAGGTCTCCATCTTCGGCCATCCCTACATTGTCCGTGCTGAGCTGCGCCGCATCGAATCGCTCTCCGGCCATGGCGACTACGAGGAACTTATCAGGTATATCTCGTGCCAGGAGAAACGGCGCCTCAAGAAGATTTTCCTCGTCCATGGCGAAGCAGAGACCCAAGAGCATTTCCGGCAAACCCTCAATAAGAGAGGCTACAAGCGCGTCGAGATTGCCACCTTCCGCCAGTCGGTGGATCTTTAATTTGGCTGTAAAGGACAGACGTCAATAACTTTTTTCCATTCTATAACAAATTTATTTAATATGATAACATTTTGTATTTCTGTTGTTCTGCTACTTTTGGGTTATTTCTTCTATTCGAAGATGGTGGAGCGTGTGCTTGGCGTGAACCCCGCCAACACCACCCCGGCGGTGGCACACCCCGACGGGGTGGACTATGTGCCTATGAAACCGTGGCGCGTCTTCCTCATCCAGTTCCTCAACATCGCCGGCGTGGGCCCTATTTGCGGCGCCATCATGGGCGCGCAGTTCGGTACGGCGTCATTCCTGTGGATTGTCTTCGGCTGCATCTTCGCCGGTGCCGTGCACGACTTCGTCAGTGGTTTTATCTCCCTACGGCAGGACGGGGCCTCGCTTCCTGAAATCCATGGCACATTCCTGGGCAACGGCATGAAGCAATTCATGCGTGGCTTCACGGTACTGCTCATGATCCTGGTAGGTGCCGTTTTCGTAAACACCCCGGCGGTGCTCCTCAACCAGAATTTCACCCCCGATTGGAATATCTTCATCTGGGTGGCTATCATCTTCGCCTACTACCTGCTTGCCACCCTCCTGCCCATCGATAAGGTCATCGGGAAGATCTATCCCATTTTCGGCATCCTTCTCCTCGCCATGGCAGTGGCTATAGTGGTGGCTTTCATAGTCTATAAGGTGCCCATCCCCGAGCTGTGGAGTGGCATGGAGAACCGTCATCCGCAGGCCGCCACCAACCCCATCTTCCCCATGATGTTCATCAGCATTGCTTGCGGAGCCATCAGCGGGTTCCATGCCACCCAGTCGCCCCTTATGGCGCGTTGCATGGTCAACGAGAAGCAATGCCGCCCTATCTTCTACGGAGCCATGATCACCGAAGGTGTCGTGGCCCTTATCTGGGCTGCTGCCGCCGCCTATTTCTTCCACGACAAAGCGGAGCTGTGCGTGGGCAAGAGTGGCAACGATATGGTGGGAGTCATCGCCAACGAGTGGTTTCCCAAGGTTATCGCTATGGTCTGCATCCTTGGCGTTATCAGCGCTGCCGTCACCACCGGCGATACCGCCCTGCGTAGTGCACGCCTTATCGTGGCCGACTTCATGCACGTCGACCAGAAGCCCATCCCCAAGCGCCTCCTCGTCGCCCTACCGGTATTCATCCTTGCCGCCGGCATCCTCATCTTCTCGCTTATCGACAAGGCCGGTTTCCAGGTTATCTGGCGTTATTTCTCGTGGGCCAACCAAGTGCTGGCCATGGTAACCCTCTGGGTCATCACGGTCTTCCTTGCCCAGCATAAGCGCGGCACGGCATGGTATCTGATGACCCTCATCCCGGCAATCTTTATGAGCATGGTGACCGTCAGTTTCGTCTTCGTGGCACAAAAAGAGGGGCTCGGCAATATTATCCCTCATACTGCAGGATATGTCATCTCTGCTGTAATATCCCTGTTTTTCACCCTGTTGTTCTTCCGTTGGCTTTCAAAATTCAACAAAGAGATAAAAAAATAGCTTTTTCACAATATTTTTTCCAATATTGCGTTATCAAGTCGTTAAATATTTTGCAAAATGAAGAGAAGCATTCTTTTAGCTCTTGCCTTGCTTGTGGCAAGCTTTGCTGTTGCCGCCAATGGCGGTCCTCGCAAAAACAGCCGCACGGAGATGGGCATCAATGGCAACGCCATTTATGTTATAGAGTATACATATAATATGTTTGGTGGCAAGAACGGCGGACGCCAGCTGGTATGCATCGACAGCATCACCTTCGACAAGCGCGGCAATTTCGCCGATAAAATACGTCGCACCAACGGCGAATACACCTATTTCTCCTATTATTTCGATGTCAACGGCTACGCCCTCGGCTGGAACGAGTACAACAAAGCCAACCAACTCACGGGACGCACGGCCTACCTCAACGACAAGAACGGCAACCGCGTGGAGCGAACCGTCTACATGAAAGAGCGTATGTCGAAGAAAGAGTCGTCCAAATACGAGAACAACCGTCTCGTTGAGGAGCAGAGTTACGGCTCCGACGGACAGATGACCGAGCGCCGCGTGTACAAATACGACAACATGGGTAACAACACCGAGCTGGAGTTCTACAATCCCGACGGTGACCTCATGCAACGCTATCTCTATAAGTACGACAACCGCGGGAACCGCATAGAATGGCGTTTCTACGATGCCGACGAGTTCCTCGTGGCCCTCACCACCTACTATTATGACGACCATGACAACGTCATCGAGGTCTCCTCTTTCAACTACGATGAGCACCTCAATTGGAAGCACTCCTACGTCTACGAATACGACGAGGACGACAACTGGGTGCGCCAGACTATCTACCGCAACAACAACCCCTATCAGGTCATAGAACGCGAGATAGCCTTCCCTGCAGATTGAAATTAAATTGAACGCTTCATAAGTAATTTTTTTGAATGATTGGAAACCAGCTATTTTTAGCTGGTTTTTTTTATTTTCTTCAAAAATAAGAAAAAAATTTTGGTAGTTTCAGAAATTGTTGTACTTTTGCAGTGTACTAATCAACTAATACACTAATGAAATATGTTGTATATGTTGTTCAAAAACAGAAAGAAATGATATTTTTGATTTCAAGACGACGAAGCAGCGAAACAGCGAAATAACGAAACATCGAAATAACGAGATATCGAAATATCGAGATATCGAGATATCGAAATATCGAAGCAGCGAAATAACGAAAATAGCGAAACAACGAAATAGCGAAACGACGAAAACAGCGAAAACAACGAAAGCAACGAAAACAGCGAAAGCAATTAAACAATAAATATCCCCTATGATCAACATCAGAGATTTTTCCTTTGCCTATGGCAAGACGCAGGTGTTCGACAACATCAATCTGCAGTTCAAGAACGGAGCCATCTATGGCCTCCTTGGCGAGAATGGAGTGGGAAAGACCACACTCCTGAAATGCATCAGCGGTTTGCTGAAACCCACCGTGGGCTCATGTCAGGTCGACGACTTCGATTGCTTCGACCGCCAGCCCGAATTCCTTCAGAGCATTTTCTTCCTCCCCGACGAGGTGCCGGTGCCCGACTCGTCCACCCCCCTCGTGTTCTATCGTGGCATGGCCCCTTTCTATCCCAACCAGAACGAGGAGCAGTTGGTGCATCTGGCCAATGAGTTCCAGATAGACCTCAACCGGCGTTTCAAGGAGATGAGTTTCGGTCAGCAGAAAAAGTCGCTCCTGTGCTGTGCCCTGGCCCTTGGCACAGAATACCTGCTCCTCGACGAGCCCACCAACGGCCTCGACATACCCTCCAAGGCCGACTTTCGTCGCATCCTCAGCGAGAAGGTGGGGGATCGTCAGACCATTATTATCTCCACCCACCAGGTAAAGGATGTGGAGAACCTCATCGACCCCATCATCATCATCTCGCAGAACAACGTCCTTCTTCACGCCACCACCGAGGAGATTACCTCCAAGCTCTTCTTTGAATATGCAGAGCAGCAACGTCCCGACGCCCTCTATAGCGAGATGATGCCCGGCGGTTTCCTCAATGTGCTGGTCAACAACGGCCTCGGCGAAAGCCAGGTCAACATCGAGGCACTCTTCAACGCCGTGCTCCGCAATCAAACCACCATCAAATCTCTTTTTTAAGGCTTGTTATATAAATTGTCATATAAAATAGCTTCGACAAAAAAACTGCTAAATAATTAACCAATTCAACATCTCTTCCTGTCATGAACAAATTCAGCTTCAACCGTTTCAAGAAAGTCGTAGTCTACGACTTCCACAATACGCTGTCGCTCTATGGCTTCAGCATGCTTATCTTGATGCTTATCCCCGTGGCCATCTGGACCCTTGGATGGGTGTTCCACCCGCTAAACGAGAACTTTGAGGTGCCACCGACTATGCGCCTTTGGGTGGTCTACTTGATGACGACCCTCGCCGCCGCCCTTGCACCCCTGAAGATCTACAAGAGCTGCAACCTCCGCGGCACGGGCAACTACTTCGCCATGCTGCCGGCCTCGCTGGGCGAGAAATTCTGGAGCATGTTCCTCTACTCGTTCATCCTTGCTCCTTTAGCGGTATTCCTGGGCTCCGCCATCGTCGATACGGTCCTCTTCGTCTTCCCCTTCGGCCCCTTCGACTCGCCCATCTGGGACGCCTCGCTTTTCGGCAGCAGAATCGATTATAGCTATTATGACGGCACGACAATACCTTTCTTCTATGGCGGCTACGCACTGCTCAGCTGCGTGCTGTCGGTATTCTCCACAGCCTCGGTGTTCTTCTTCACCAACACCATATTCAAGAAGAACAAGTTCATCAAGACCATCCTCTGGAGCATGCTTATAGGCTTCGTCCTCACCAATATCCTTCTGCCCATTTTTATCCACAACGCCCCGAGGTTTATAGAGTGGATTTCCAACCACATGTACGATCTTGAACCTTACCGTTTTTTCACCAACACCTATTGGGTAAGCATAGCCTTCTCGGCACTCTTGACCGCGATATTCAGCTTCTTCACTTTCCGTCGTCTGAAAAAGATGCAGTATTGATCAGATGATTTTTCTCGAAATATTGAAGCATCGCAACATCGAAATATCGAAACATCGAAATATTGAAATATCGAAGCATCGAAACATCGAAACATCGAAATAACGAAACAGTTAAACAATTAAACAAAAACAGCCATGCAAATCTACACAATTGAAACAGTCCCGGGACGTGATTTCTCGCCCCTCGGTGTCGTCACCGGAAGCACCATCCAGTCGAAGAACATGTTCAGCGACCTTGGCCAAGGCCTTAAAGGCATCATAGGCGGTGAGCTCAAGGCCTACACCGGCATGATGGAGAAGGCCCGCAACCAGGCCACGCAACGCATGATAGAGCAGGCCACGCAACTTGGCGCCGATGCCGTCATAGGCGTCCGCTACACCACCAGCGCCATTATGGCGCAGGCCGCAGAGGTCCTCGTCTATGGCACGGCTGTCAAGTTCTCTCACTAATTATCTCTAATCTGGAAGCTCTGGAATCTCTAGAACTTCTAGAAACTCCAGAGCTTCCAGAATAAAACAACTACTATGGACTTTAAAAAACAAAAACCTATCTACCAACAGATTGCCGATACGCTCTGCGAGCGGGTCCTCGGCGGCGAATGGCAGGCAGAGGAACGTATACCCAGTGTGCGTGAAGTGGCCATGCAGCTCGGCGTCAACCCCAACACGGTGATGCGCACCTACGACTACCTGCAGCAGGCCGAGATTATCTACAACAAGCGCGGCATGGGCTATTTCCTTGCCACCGATGCCAGAGAAAAGATCAATGGACTTCATCGCAAAGAATTCCTCGAAGAAGAGCTCCCGACTTTCATTCAGAAAATGAAGCTCTTAAACCTCACTTTCGACGACCTCAAGAAATACGAGTGACTTTTTTTCGTCGCGTCTGTATTATTCTACCACTCCTATACGTTATTAATAGCATAGTACGCGTCTGTCCCCGCCATGGTACGCGGGCGTCCTTGCGTGCGAAAAAATGGTACGCAGGCGTCCGCGCCCGCGAATAAAACACATAAATTCAATGAAAAGAACACTATTCACAACCCTCCTCATTATCCTTGTCGGTGCCCTCTCGGCCCAGAACCAGGTGCGCGGCACCCTTGCCGACGCCTCCAATGCCCAACCGTTGGCCTATGCCAACTGCGTCCTCCTCAAGGCCGCCGACACCTCGTTTGCCTATGGCACCACCACCGACCTCAAAGGAGCTTTCCTCTTCAAAAGCGTGGCCTCAGGCGACTACCTTTTCCGCGTTGCCTACATGGGCTATGAACAAAAGATGCAGCCCGTTACGGTGGCCGGTGCCCTCGACCTCGGCAAACTCAGCGTGGCCAAGTCGGCCACGGTGCTCTCCACGGTGAAGGTCACCGCCGAGAAGCCCCTCTATGCCATGGATGGCGAGAAGAACATGTACAACACCAAGGAAGACCCCTCAATCCAGACCGGCACGGCGAGCGATGCCCTACAGAATGCCCCGGGCGTGGAGGTGGATGCCGAGGGCAACATCACCCTGCGCGGCGTCAGCAGCGTGGAGATATGGATCAACGACCGCCCAAGCCACATGAACGAGGAAGCCCTGAAACAGTACATCAAGACCATGCCGGCCAACAGCATAGAGCGTATAGAGGTCATCACCAACCCCTCGGCGCGCTACAACTCAAAGGGCGGTGTCATCAATATCGTCACCAACCAGCGCATTACGCGCAACGAACTGCTCTGCATAGGCCTCAATGGCAGCACCATGCCGCACATAACACCGTGGGTGAGCTATGTGTGGGCCAACGAGAAGGTCGACTTCAATATCTACCTCAACGGCAGCTTTTCAAGACATGATGTAGAATCGTCGGAGGAATCGCGCCTGCTTAACGACACAGGAGCACTCAGCCGTTATCAGAATTACAAAAGTTTCAGCGAGTCGAGCAACCGCGGCGGATATATGGGCTTCAACTTCAATTGGAATATCGACAGTATGACCAATCTGGCTGCATGGATGGGAGCCTACCCCTACTGGAGCACCAACGACATGACTTCCCATTACGACTACCAGGAATACTTCCCCACGTTCACCGACCGTGGCTACGAGCGCAGCTACGACCAGAAATCGTTCGGTGGCGGTGGATATATGGGTGCCTGGTTCCAGCACCGCTTCAACAACGAAGGACGCAAGCTTCATGCCTCGCTGAGCGGCAATATGTGGCACAGTCGCGACCATGCCACCGACCTATGGACCTACACCAACACCGCCTATGGCGTGAACGACGAGATTGACACCTCCAACAGCACCAACTGGTCGGCAGATGTCGAAATAGGCTACACCCATCCTCTCAAACACGACATAGAGCTGGAGGCCGGCGTTGAAATTGGGTATAACACCGACGGCGGATATCAAGGCAATGCCGTTTTCGACCAAATGGCAGGCAGCTATGTCGACGACGACTACCGCTGCGAGGAGCAGAACCTCGACTCCAAGAGTCTGGCGGCCTACCTTACGGCACAGAAGCGTTGGGGCAATCTCACCCTCAAGGTGGGACTGCGCGCCCAGGACAATATCCTCAAGCACGACTGGAGCTATGCCGGCATCCCCAATTCCACGGTATATGTCGACACCTCCTACTTCGGCCTGGTGCCGAGCCTGCATCTAAGCTACCGCACCGCCACGATGCACAATTTCAGCCTCAGCTACACACGCCGCTATAGCAGTCCCAGCCCAGACCAGCTCAGCACCTTCGTAGAATACGACGACTACAGTACCAGCACCGGCAATCCGAACCTGCGCCTCAGCTATACCCACAACTTGGAGGCGGCATGGAACAAGTACTTCATGAAGTTCGGCAGCGTGGGCATCAACGCCTATTTCCGCGCCAACACCGACGAGATACAAGAGCTCTCGGATGTGGCTTTCGATGCTGTCTACCACAATGCCTGGGTCAACCATAGCTATCCCGTGAACATCGGCAACAGCCACACCGAAGGTCTCGACGCCAACGTCACCTACCGTCCGACAGGCTTTGTCAACGTCCGCCTCAACGCCTCGGTCTACAACTATGCCTACAGCACCGTCTACCGTGGCGAGGATATCAGCGACAGCAAGCTGTCGTACAGCTTCCGCCTCAATGTGTGGGCCAAGCTCTGGAAGCGCCTCGAAGTCTTTGCCAACGCCCGCTACAGCAGTCCCCGCTTAGGGCTCTACACTCTTAGCAACGCCAACAAGAGCATCGACTTCGGCGTCAGCAGCGACTTCTTCGACCGCAAGATGTCGGTCTACCTCAACGTCAACGACATCTTCGGATGGAGCGAGTGGGGCAGCAACAACACCAACCCCTACTATTCCACCTCCGGCAGCTACCGCTTCGACTCGCGTTTTGTGTCGCTCGGCGTCACGCTGCGCTTCGGCAAGATGGAACTTGAAAGCAAAGCCCGTCAGGGAGACACCGAAACGCCTTCGGCACCAATGCAATAATGAGCAGCCAGTCTTCCGGACATACCTTCTGGGGCCGCAAATGGCTCAACGCCCTCGTGGCTCTCGACACGCGCCACAAGATAGAGCGTGCCATGCAGCAGGCCCGCAAATGGGAGGTCAGGGACATAGAAATCCGCGACAACATGATTAAAACTCATGTGTCCCTCTCCTCCTCCAAGCAGTACTATCTTCAGTTCTTCCTGCCCCGCTTTGCGCCCGAACAAATCGAAGCCCTGAAGAAGGGCATCGTGGCGAACCCCATGGTGATGTCGAAGCTCCTGGGCCACGACCTCGACCCCTCGGTGCTCGACATCGCCGAGGCTCTGCACCTCAGCCTCCTTCCTCAGCGATGGGCCGACATCAAGATGTTCTGCTCCTGCCCCTCGTGGGGTATGCCCTGCGACCATGTGGCCTTCGCCCTATATAAGTTGGCCAACTTTATCGACAAGGACCCATTCATTATCTTCAGCCTCCACGGCCTCGACCTCATGGAATTGCTCAGAGACAACCTCGGCAAGAAGGCCGCCGACCCCGTGGAGAAGATACCCCTTGCCACACAACTGATTGAGGTCTGTGGCGACGACGACAGCGCCGCCGCGCCGTCGGAACCAGCCCCGACGGCTCCAGGCTTCTACTCTGTCGACCTCACCCAACTCGACGATGCGCCCATGGCTCTCGTCAAAATCCTCCCCCGCTGGCCGGGCTTTTATGCAAGGGACGATTTCCAGGCCTTATACGCCAGCCAGATAGCCCATGTGGGTACTATGGCCGCCGCCTTGCTGGAGGGTAGGGCAGGAGGCGCCAGCCTCGACGCCACGCCACTGCCGCCAACAGAAGAGCTGTGCTTCGCAATCAATTCCAACCTCACCGTCCCACGGACCTCGCCAAAGCAGCTCACGGCCAAGCTGATACTCTCCATTCTGGCCATCGATGCCGACGACCTGCCGTCGTACCACCCCTCAGTACAGGCCACCCACCTCGGCGTGCGTATGGCGCTGAATTTCCTGATGCACGGCGCTGTAGTGCCTTGCCTGCTACGCCATTCGCGCTCGTCGTTCGCCATCGTGTGGCTGCCCGCCGTGGCCGATGCCAAGGTGCAGCAGGCCGTCGAGCAGTTCGACAGCCGGCTTCCTCGCGGCATCCTCACCCTCCAGACAGGAGGGACGACAGCAAACGTCCGTAATCATGCTCTGTTGCTTCTCTCGCTGATATTGAATGTGTTGATGCAGCAATTCAGCAAAAGTCAACAGTCGGGCGACGACATCTTCGGGCTTTTCTTCCTGGGCCAGCGCTTCACCGTGAGGGCGGGACAGGACAAAAGCCAGCCTGCCATCACGGCACTGCAAATCAAGAGTTGGACGGACCACTTAGCGGTGAGCCACTTGCCCTATAGCCCCACGGTAGTCATCAACAAATACCGGTCGAATTTCTTGTTGTCGTTGGCATTCGATATTGAGGGCCATCTCGTCAATCTGCGCGACATCATGAGCGACGAGCAGTATGCAAGCCGCCGCTACGACCTCCTCCCGCAGGCCTCGCTGCTGGCGCCATTCATCAAGGATATCGATGATTATATTGCCGCCAAAGCGGAGCACCCCATACTCTACAGTTCCGATGAATTGGGTGACTTCATCGACCAGATCCTGCCACTGATACAGTATCTCAACATCAACACCGTCATTCCCGACGAACTGCGACGGTTGCTGAAGCCTGCCATTTCGTTGAAAGTGTCGCGGCGCGAGGGAGAGAGCCTTAAAGGCCTTGCCCTTACCGACCTGCTGGAGTTCCAATGGCAGGTGAGCCTCGACGACGAGCAGCTCCCCCTCGCCGACTTCATAAGGATGACCAGCAAACGCCGGAAGCTCTTCTTCCACAACGGTAAATACTACTTGGTGGACTATGCCGAGCTGCAACGCCTGCAGAAAATGCTGAGAGCTAAGAACGCACTCACAGCCTCCGACAAGCTGCAAGCCCTCCTTGGCGAGACCTACATCGACAAGCCCCTCTCTATCAGTCCTGAAGTGCGCCAGATGATGCATTCGTTTGCCGAGACGGCTCCCATCGATGCGCCGAGCGCACTCATGGGTACGCTGCGCCCTTATCAATTGCGCGGTTTCCAATGGCTTTACCGTAACACTAAGATGGGTTTCGGCAGCATTATAGCCGACGATATGGGATTGGGCAAGACCATACAAGTCATGGCCCTGCTCCTGAAGCTTTATGATGAGGCCGACGCCGACAGACCGACGTTCCTCGTCGTTGCCCCCACAACCCTCGTGGCGAATTGGGAGGCTGAGCTGCAACGCTTTGCCCCATCGCTGCCCTGCCTTACCTATCATGGCTCCGAGCGGTCGCTGAGTGCCTACAGCGAGGGTATCCTCCTCACCACCTACGGTATCCTCCGCAACGATGCCGACCTCCTGAAAGAGAGGCGTTGGGACGTTATGGTTATCGACGAGGCACAGAACATCAAGAATGCCAATGCCGCTCAGAGCCAGGCGGTAAGGAAAGTCGAGGCCGCCACGCATATAGCCATGAGCGGCACCCCTATCGAGAACCGGATGACGGAATTCTGGTCTATCATGGACTTCGCCAACCATGGCTATCTCGGCTCCGCCGAGCATTTCCGCATACATTACGCACTCCCCATTCAGCAGCGCGGCGACAAACAATGCGCCGAGCGTTTCCGCAAAATCACCGCCCCCTTCCTGCTGCGCCGTCTGAAGACAGACACCTCCATCATCAACGACCTGCCCGACAAGATTGAGGAGAACATGCTGATAACGCTCACCGACAAGCAGGCGGAGCTCTACCGCCATACCGTAGACCAGGCCATGTCGCTGATCGAGGCGGCCGACACCTCGACGCAGCAGAATCTCTTCAAACGTCAAGGCATGGTGTTGCAGATGATACTGGCTTTGAAGCAGGTGTGCGACCACCCGGCCCTCTTCCTCAAGAACGGCGATGCCGCCCCCGAGCTGTCGGGCAAGGCCATGGCCCTGCTCGAACTCATAGAGAAGATTATTGCTAACCGCCAGAAAGTCCTTATATTCACCCAGTTCCGTCAGATGGGGCAGATGCTGGCGGAGATTATAGCCGACAGGCTGGGCATAGCCCCTCTTTTCCTGCATGGCGGCACCCCGGTGGGCGAGCGGCGCCGCATGGTGGACATCTTCCAAAACAATGCCGACAGCCCCGTTTTTATCCTCTCTATCAAGGCTGGCGGCACCGGACTGAACCTGACGGCGGCAAGCCACGTGGTGCACTACGACCTCTGGTGGAACCCCGCCGTGGAGCAGCAGGCCACCGACCGAGCCTACCGCATTGGGCAGCACCAGAACGTCATCGTGCACCGCTTCGTGTGCCACCACACCTTTGAAGAACAGATTGACCGCCTCCTCCACGACAAACGTCGCCTCGCCGACCTCACCATCGCCACCGGCGAATCATGGATTGGCAACCTCTCCAACGAGGAACTTGCTGACATCTTCGGTTGATTTACATCGAAAAATCGTAAACATTAAGTAAATGGTCAACAGTATCGTTCATATTATTTTAACGGCAATTATCAGCAATAAACAGCAATTAACCAGCAATTATTTGGAACGTGAATATCCTAAAATGTCCGTGAATTGCCATGAATGCCAAATAAAATTGACCAATTGCTCAACATATTATAGCTCATGAACAAAGACCACATAACGGGAAGAAGACATGATTCTCCAAAACGGGGAAAGCTTCTTCCGTTGGTGCTCGTGATTACGTTTGGCCTCCTGTCGCTACATGGCTGCGGAGACAACGTAGGAGGCGAAGCATCCCTGCTTCGCCATTATGTAGGAGGCGAAGCATCCCTGCTTCGCCAATATGTAGGAGGCGAAGCATCCTTGCTTCGCCAAGATGTAGGAGGCGAAGCATCCGTGTTCAAATCGCAGGCGAGGACGCCCGCGTACCACGACGCATAAACACAATTGTCCTTACTTTTTTATACTGCACTTATCTGATTGTATCAACTTATTTTTTAATTATTGCTTATATCTTGAATTCTGCAGCATTTTTTATAAGAAACGCTGCTATGCAAATAAAAAAATAATGTATATTTGCATTTCGAAAATATAAACATTCCAGGCTATGAAAAAGCTTATAATCCTTTCTTTTATATTATGTTTCTTTTCGCTGTCGTATGCGCAGACCTGCCGTATTGTGGCTGACAACTGGCACTCGCTGACGCTCGAATTCAGCATTGGCGAGCTCCAGCAAAACACTTTTTCCGCCGACGATGGCGAGTTCACGACCCTCTCGCTGACCGACCTTATCCCTTCCGCTGCTGTCGGTGCACCATGTCTGCCGGTGTTCTCCCGTCTCATAGAGGTGCCCCAATGCCAGGGCTTCGATATCGCTGTCGCCAGCGCCGAATACGACACTATTTTTCTCCAAGGCCCACGTCTGTTCCCCGCACAGCCTTCGCGCTCCAAGAGCGATACCAGCCGTCATCAGCTATTGATAGACAATAAAATCTATTCCACCGACGCCTTCTTTGGATTCCCTACAGCATCGGTGGAGAAGGTTGGCGTTGCACGCGACCGCCATCTGGCGCGCCTTCAGTTCTCGCCCGTCCGCTACAACCCCGTCACGGGAATGCTCATCGTGTGCCGTCATGCCACCGTTGAGGTGCGCTATGCCGACCCCGACCGCCAAGCCTCTATGGAGCTCTTCAACCGCTACTTCTCGCCCCATTTCGCCAGCGGCGCGGCAACGCTCAACAGCCTATACCCTAAGTCGGTGGCCAACGCCGCCCCGCTGCGCTATGTCATTATCGCCCATAGCTCGTTCCGCGGCCAGATGGACACCTTCGTGCAGTGGAAACGCCGTAAGGGCTTCATCACCGATATCTACTATACCGACTCGGCTGCCGTAGGCTCCACCACGGCCTCCATCTCGGCGTTTCTCCAGGGGCTCTACACCAATGCAACGTCGGCACAGCCTGCCCCTACCTACGTCCTCTTTGTGGGCGACCATGAGCAGATCCCGGCATTCACCGGCACCACGAGCAGCGAACATATCACCGACCTCTACTATATCTCCTGGACCTCGGGCGACAATATCCCCGACTGCTACAGCGGACGCTTCTCGGCGCAGAACGTCGGCCAGTTGACGCCGCAGATCCAGAAGACCCTGATGTACGAGCAATACACTTTTGCCGACCCGTCGTTTTTGGACCGCGCTGTGCTCGTGGCCGGCGTAGACGGTGGCAACGACGGCGATTTCGGCTACACCCATGCCGACCCGGCCATGGACTATGCCGCCACTCACTATATCAACTCAACGCAGGGCTTCACGCAGGTGCGCTATTTCAAGAACAACACCTCTATAGTCCCCAATGCCCCGGGCGTGACCATAGGAAGTTCGCAGAACAACTCTGCCACCGTGCAGGGTTTCTACAACCAGGGTGCCGGATGGGTTAATTATTCGGCCCACGGCAGCGAGACCTGCTGGGGCACCCCCTATTTCGGCACATCCGAGGTGGGTGCGATGACAAACACTCAGAAATTCGGCCTCTTCATCGGCAACTGCTGCCTTACCAACAAGTTCCAGGTAGCCACCTGCTTTGGCGAATCCCTGCTCCGCAAGGGCAACTATGCCGGTGCCGTGGGCTATATCGGCGGCAGCAACAGCACCTACTGGGGCGAGGATTTTTATTGGGCTGTGGGCTTGCGTAGCGGCATAGGGGCTACGATGTCGATGGCCTACAACGCCAGCAACCTCGGAGCCTACGACCGCCTCTGCCACACCCACAACGAGCCCTACAGCCAGTGGGCTATGTCGCAGGGCTCTATCATGATGGTGGGCAACATGGCTGTGGAGAGCTCCACCTCAAGCCGTAAACTCTACTACTGGGAGATCTACCACCTGATGGGCGACCCCTCGGTGATGACCTACCTTACCCAGGCGCAGCCCATGAACGTGGCGGTGAGCCCTGTGATAATGTCGGGCGACTTAAGCCTCGCCGTCGCTGCCGCCCCCTACGCCTATGTGGCCCTGACCGACACGCTGACCCGCCAGCTGGTGGCCGCGGCCTTCGCCGATGCCGCAGGCAACGCCACACTCATGCTGCCCGTGTCGCTCCCCGTGGGCGGCTACGAGCTGGCAGCATGGGCTCAACAGTATCAGCCTTCATTCTCGCCGGTCACCGTGGCAATCCCCGACGGGGCTTTCCCCATGGTGCTGAACATCGAGGCGCAGTCGCAACTCGTCAGCGGCCAGGCTAACCTCATGACTGTCACCCTGTCGAATCTCGGCAACGAGACGGCTCATAACGTACAGCTGCAGATAATATCGTCCGACGACGAGACCGTGGCTCTCGACAGCCAAACCTTCACGTTCGACAGTCTCGTGCCAGGCGATACGGTACTTATCCCCATCGCTGTCAGTGTAGGACAGGCGGTGGCCGACGGTACCGGCATAAGAATAAACTCCGCGCTGACCTGCTCCGAAAGGCCGGAGGCTTTCGGCGGACTGCACACCTTCGTGGTGGCGGCCCCGAAGGTGGACATCGCTGTCGTCAACGGGCCGCTAAGCGTTGAACCTGGCGGTATGGTGGACGTGGTGGTAGAAGCCACCAATACGGGTCATGCTCCGCTGACTGACGGACGGCTCGCCCTCTCGAGCCCCACCAGCCTGCTCTCCTCCGACGAGCCCCTGAGCTACCCGCTTGCCCTCCTCCCCGACGAGACAACCACGCTGACTTTCCACCTCAGCGCTGACACTATGCTCCCCGAAAATATTTGGATGCCTCTACAACTGACCGCCGGCAACATAAGCCAGAGCGTCAATCTTTTCGTCGGAACTAACCCGCAGGAATCGTTCGAGGCTGGCATCTTCCACACTTCGGGATGGTCGCAAGGCACCTATCCGTGGGCCTTCTCCAACTCCGATGCTCTTCATGGCTCCTACTGCCTGCGTTCGTCGTCATCGTTGACCCATGGGCAGACTTCGCAAATCAACCTTGCGGTCAATATCACGCAAGCCGACAGCATCACGTTCTATTATATGGTGTCGTCGGAGAGCGGCTACGACAAATTCCTTTTCGCCATCGACGGTACGGAGATGGTCGAGGCATCGGGCGAGGAGTACTGGACGCGTGCCGCTTTCCTGGTTCCGGCAGGAAGCCATACGCTCAGCTTCTCCTACGCCAAGGACGGCAGCGTGGACCGCTATGAAGACTGCGCCTGGATTGACGATGTGATGCTGCCGCATACCTCAAATCCCGTCGTTTTCCAGGCGGTAGACATCTGCCAATACGACACTGTCGTCACCGCTACCGACACCATCAACACCTCAGAAGAGGGCGTTGTCTCGCGTGTGGTGCCGTTGGCCTCGGGAGGCACCGTACTCACCGACTATTTTGTCCGTCCGGTTTATGTAACCAATATCGACACCGTGGTGTGCGACGCCCTGCTGTGGTTTGACAGCCTCTACACTGTCTCCTCCTCGGCGCATCATCACCTCACCTCTGTTTTCGGATGCGACTCGCTGATTGATATTGAGCTGGTGGTCAAATACTCTTCCTTCGACACTATCCGCGACACTGTCTTCGCCGCTTCATACGAATGGAACGACTCTGTCTACACCCATTCGGGCTACTTCGACCATGTCTTCGCCGCCGCCAACGGATGCGACAGCGTCGTCACGTTGGTACTCAATCTGATAAATATTCCTCATAATGATATCCCTGATGCCGATGCTTCGGCTGAGCTGCTGACGCTCTTCCCCAACCCCACGGCAGGTATGGTGACATTCAGCCGTGAAGTAGGGGAGGCTATCCTCTACGATGCCTCGGGCCGTTTGCTGCGGCACCTACGCAATGTGCGCCAGATAGACCTCTCCGGCCTCCCCTCCGGACGCTACCTCCTCAATATCGGCACCGCCACAATCCCCATCATCAAACAGTGACCTATTTATCATCCTTCTCCTTGATTCAAAAATATTCCGTATCTTAAGTAATTAGTCAAATTTATTTGACATATACGATAATTCACGGGCATTCATGGTCATTCCCGTTCTATAAATATTATTTATGGTAATTGCTGTTAATTGCTGTTAATTGCTGTTAATTGCTGTTAAAAGAATATGAGCGCTAATTTTGACCGTTTACTTAATATAATAAGGTCAACAATTATCAGTTATTAATCATAAACAAGAGTCAACCTAAATCAGGAAACGACAGTAGAATGCGGTAGACACCCAGTTGTCGCAGGCGGGGACGCCCGCGTACCACGTCGCATTGGCGAAGCTGGGAAGCTTCGCCTCCTACAGTCGGGATTCCCCAAGGAGACCTTCGCATTCTGCGAAGGTGTAACTTTTTTTTCGAGACGCAGATCTTGCTGGCATGGAGACCATCGCCCAAGGCTCTGATTGTATGATGCTTACTTTCGGGGTGTCATTTCACTATGGCGCCGCTCAGCTCGTCGGGTGTGTCGTCGCTAAACAGCGATCTTCTTTATTGTCTTTTTTGGGTGTCAATTTTCTGTTTTTTGTGTAAAAAATGATAGGCTGAATCGCACTTATATTGTTGTTTTGAGGCTTGTCGTAAATAAATATTTCTTTAGCTAACTAATTGATATATATATCTATATATATATATAG
>JAFSQF010000023.1 GCA_017446745.1 Bacteroidales bacterium | reverse complement strand
GTGCGAGCAGAACACCCGTACCTATCCGCAAGCTGTCGATAGGTCTGCTTCCCATCCAGGTATTCATCCAAAATATCTCTCGGGTCTCGTCTCTCTCCACCCAAAAATTGTTTATTACAGGCATGGCATTTGTATAATTGGTGCCCGTTTACAATGCCATTTTTCTTGGTGATCGGGCTTCCACAGTGGATGCTTTTTTTTTGTTCATAACCTTTGAACGCCAGAATATGTAGATTATATCTGCGTTTTCAAAGATTTCAGCCTAAAATTTGTCCATTACCTCGCTATTTCTTCTTTTTGTTCTGCCAGGACTTCGAGAATGGTTCTTTCTTTCATATAGAAATGATGTTGGTAATTCGGGTGCAAAGGTACGAATTTTATTTGAAAACTGTGGTAAAATGCAAGAAATTAAGATATATAATGTGGTAAAATGCAATTTTTGGGGATTTTAAAGTGTGCTAAAATGCAATTAATCGATTTGAAAAATGTAGTAAAATGCCAAATTGCGATATGAATATTTACGTTACATATTTGATTATCGCTGCCATTCTGGTGGCGGCGGAACTGGTGTATTTCCGCATTGCGGACAGGTTTAACATCATCGACAAGCCCAACGAGCGGAGTTCGCACACGAAGGTGGTGCTGCGAGGAGGGGGGATTATCTTTGTGTTGGGGATGTGGATCTATGCGGCATTTTTCGGCGCGGAGATGTGGCCTTTCCTGCTGGGACTGACGCTGGTGGCGGGAATCAGTTTTGTGGATGATATCCATTCGCTGCCTGACTCGGTGCGGCTGGTGGTGCAGTTTGTGGCGATGTTCCTGATGTTTTATCAGTGGAACGTGCTGAACTGGGAGAGCTGGTGGATTGTGCTTGCAGCACTGATCCTTTGTGTGGGCATTACGAATGCGTATAACTTTATGGACGGGATCAATGGAATCAACGGCGTTTATACGTTGGCGGTTCTGCTGCCGCTGGCTTGGCTGAACAACCGGCTGAGCTTTGTGGACCAGCGTTTGATTGTGGTGGCATTGCTTGCGGACCTTGTGTTCTGTTGGTTCAATTTCCGGCCGAAAGGGAAGGCGAAGTGCTTTGCCGGAGACGTAGGAAGCGTGGGGGCTGCGTTCATCGTGGTGTTCGTGCTGGGGCTGCTGATTCTGAGGACGGGCGACTTTACGTATATCGTCTTCCTGGCGGTGTATGGCGTCGATGCGGTGTTGACGATTGTGCACCGTATTATGCTGCACGAGAACCTGGGCGAGGCGCACCGCAAGCACGCGTATCAGATTATGGCGAATGAGCTGGGGATGGAGCATACGGTGGTATCGTCGGTGTATATGCTGTTGCAGCTTGCCATCAGCGTAGGGATGATCCTTGTTCCCGCGACGGCTGCCTGGCATTGGGGATACCTGATTGTTGTGTGCCTGCTGCTGGTGGGGGCGTATGTGGTGTTTATGAAGAAATATTATCACCTTCACACTGAGTATCTTAAGAGTTTAGAGAAAAAAGATGTTTAATGTTTAGTAATAGACAATGGATATACAACTGATTAATGACGAGTTGCTTTCTGTTCTGCACGAGAAAGCGAAGGAAAACGAGCGGAAACGTCAGAACTTTGACCTGCGCAATACGCCGGACGACACTTCGCAGCGGATGCTGAACGTACTGGAGGTTGGGACGAAGGTGCCCATCCACCGGCATCGGAAGTCTTCGGAGACGGTTGTCTGTCTGGAGGGCTGCCTCGACGAGGTGTTCTTTGTGGAAATGCCTAACATGGATGCCGGCGGATCCATTCACGACGGCGAGACGGCCGTCACCGAGGATTCTTTTGCGGAAATCGCCCGTGTACGCCTCTGTCCCCGCGAGAAGCGCTATGGCATCCAGATACCGAAGGGCGTGTGGCATAAGGTGATAGTGCATGAGCCCAGCACTATCCTGGAAATGAAAGATGGCGCGTATACCCCTCCACTACAATGAGTTCCGTAGGATATGTACGCCCCCGCCGCAGCGGCATACTACAATAATCGTGGGATGTGTGTTTGTTAATCTGCTGCCGAACACGTAAATTTCAAACCTTTTGACTAAGCAATAATTAAAAAATAAGTTGATACAATCAGACATTCAAAATAAAATAAGCTTGCTAAGTAAACTGTCATATTTAATTGACATTTATGATAATTCAACTGCATTTACCGACATTCACGTTCTATAAATGTTATTTATGGTAATTGCTGGTCATTTATGGTAATTGCTGTTCAAAGAAAATGAAAGTTAATTTAGGTCAGCCACTTATTTTTTTACTGTTACTTAATATGCCGCCCCTACGGGGCTCAGATTAATAGAGTATTTCGATTCCCGTGGGCTCGCGCCCACGGCTAATATAAGCCGCCCCTACGGGGCTCACTCTGACAGAATATCGTTACACCTTATTTTTTTACTGTTACTAAAAAAACATGAACAAGCTTATCCGTCATAAGCCCGAGACTTCCCGTCAGCTGGACGGCGCCGCACTTCAGCAGGTGGCCACGGCACGCCGCGACGACCAGCGTCTCAGCACTCAGCAGGGCTACGACGCTCTGATGAAGCACCTACGCGACTTCGCCGGCGACGACTTCGACAAGCGCGTGGTCGACGAGGACTACGTGGTCGATTTTGCCGACTTCCTCAAAGCCCGCGTCAAGAAATCGTCGGTGCGTGGCTATATCGACCGCCTCAAGGCTCTGGTGCGCGCCGCTAAGGGCATGGGCCTCATCGACGTGGTGCCCGACATCGACTTCGCCAACTTGGTACCCTATTTGAAAGACGCCGAGAAGGTCTTCCTCACCAAGGACGAACTGCAGCGCATGTGCCAGGCCGAATCGCCCATGCAGAGCACCAAGAACGCTTTCCTCTTCTCGTGCTACACCGGCCTGCTCATCGGCGAGGTGGAGCAGCTGCGCTGGGACAGCATCCGCTACAGCGGCATGGGCCCCGTGCTGGTGCGCCGTATTGAGGGCCTCGACGAGATGGTGAAAATCCCGGTCATCCAGCCGGCCAACAACATCCTGAAAACGCTCGAGAGCGAATACGCACAACTGCCTGCCGAGCAGCGCGACGACCGCGTCTTCCACCTCTGTAGCGAGACGGCTATAGGCAAACACCTGCGCCTTTGGGCCGACAACGCCCATATCGACAAGAAAATCAACTACTCCACCTCGCGCCACACTTTCGCCACCATGGCCCTGCGCGCCGGCATCGACCTCCTCGTCGTGGCCCGCTGGTGCGGCTACACCAAGGTGCAGTCGGCTCAGGTCTATGCCGACCTGGTCGACCGCGTTGAGCGCTCCGACGGCGAAATCCTCGAGGCCGCTTTCCGTTGATGCCTATCGCCAAAAAACAATTTCAAAAAAAACGTCCGCAGAGAATACTGCGGACGTTTTTTTTTGCTTTGCCCTAAATGGGCGCAATCTGGCATTATTTTCTTTTGCCTTTCTTGGCGGGTTGGGCCTGTGCGTTGTCCTGGATGCCGAGCTTGGCCTTGATGGCGGCGGGGATGGCGTCCTTGTGGACTACGATGTTCATGGTTTTGTAGCGGACGAAAGCCTTGCTGCAGAAGAAGTTGCCGCCAAACTCGCCGTTGTAGATGCCCCAGCTGTTCTTAACCATATAGTATTCGTTGCCCATCTGGTCCTTGGCTTTGCCGAAGATGAGCATGCCGTGGTCGTCGGTGGTCTCCCAGGCATCGAAGGCCTCTTGGCGCTCCTCCTGGCTCACCCAACGCTGCGGTGTGGGGTGCTTGGCGGCTTCGTCGGCTATCTCGCCGGCTTTCATGCCGCTCCACTTGGCCTGGTCGCTGCCGACGCCGTTCTTGGGAGCCTCGGTGGCGGGAAGCACGGCGAAGCCCTTACGGCTGTAGCGGAAACCGGGCTCGCTGACGTCGCTGCCCCATGCAATGGTGTAGCCGTTGTCGATGGCGTAGTCGCATATCTCCATAAGCTCGTCGATGGGGACGTTGTAGCTCAAGCCCCAGCGCCAGTTGTCCTGAATCTCAAGAACGAATTTCTCGTAGAACGGATGGTGGGTGAACGAGGTGATGCTGACGTAGTCGTCGGCGTTGAGGCCGGTGCTCTCATAGAAGCTCTTGGGGGTGTATTTCACGCCCTTGTAGGTGAACTCGGTGGGGCAGGTGCCAAGATAAACGTCGTGGACGGCTTGGATGGCCTTGAGGCAGAGGAGCTCGTGGTCCTTGTTGCGCTGCAGCTTGTTGAGCTTGCCCTTGGCAATGGCGGCAACCATGGCGTCGGTGAGGGCGCTGAGCTCGGTGTGGTTCGAGAGGGTGTCGCCATAGGCTGCGCCGGGGCGCATAACCTCTTCGGGAACCATGCCGAAGGTCTTCATGCCGTAGATTACGTCGTTGAAAGCTCCGCCCTGGCTGAAGCTGACGTCACCATGAGTGCGTATGGCGGCCATGGCACGGTCGCGATAGGTGTTGCTGACGATGTACATCTCGCTGAAGTCGTATTCGCCCTTGCCCATGCGGAGCAACTCGGCCTCGAGGAAGGCCATGGTGCTGTAGCACCAGCAGGTGCCGGCGTTGTTCTGGTTCTTGACCGAGGTGATGGGAAGCATCTTGATGGTGTCGAACTTGTAGCCCTCATCGTCGGTCTTTTCTTCCGCCTTTTGGGCGAAAACGGTGGCGCTGATGGCTACAGCGCCGAGGATAGCAAACAGTTTTTTCATTGATTTATAATTAAATGATTTGATTATTTGATAGAAAACTTTTTTGCAAAGATAATGTTTTTTTTTGATGTTTGGTGTTAGCAATAAGTAAAAAATAAGTTGATACAATCTGGTAGGCGCAAAAAAGGTAAAACGATTGTTTTTTTGGGGGTCTACGAATTAGCACTAATTAGCACGAATTACTTGATTTTCAAGATATGCGACACTGAATATAAAACTATATTTTCGCAGGCGAAATGAATTTACACGAATTATAGTTGCATTTTTTTACATCACTATCGTTACACCTTATTTTTTTACCGTCACTTAATGAGGTGGTATGTGATGAAAAAGTTTTTCTGAGGTGGGCGGCTGGCAGGGGGGGGGGAGGGATGCACGCGTCGCCGCGTGGCGCTCAGGCAGCTTAGGTCTCGTAGGCCACCTCAACGCGGCTGCGGCCTTCGCCGCTGCGGAGCAGCTTGATGCGATTGGGAATGCAGCCCAGGAGCTCCTCGCGGTGCGAGATGATGCCTACGCGGCGTCCGCTCTGGCCCGTGATGTCGCCCAGACGGGCCAGGGTTTTCATGACGCTGTCGAGGCATTCCTGGTCCAGGGTGCCAAACCCTTCATCAATGAAGAGGATGTTGGTGTTGAGGTCGGGGCGGTTGAGCGAGGAAAGGGCCAGCGACAGGGCCAAGGAAATCATGAATTTCTCGCCGCCCGAGAGCACTGCGGCGCTGCGCACTTCGTCGCGGTTGTAGCGGTCCAGAACCAGGATGGAGAGCTGCTCGTTGTCTTCGCTGCAGGTGAGGCTGTAGCGGTCGTTGATTTGGCCGAGGTAGAGGTTGGCGTTGTTGAGCAGTGGCTTGAGGATGTGGGTCTGCACCAGATTGCGGAAACGGTCGCCTCCGAAGCGTTTGTTGAGGAGGGTCCAGTGGTCGAAGACTTGCTTGGCGCTGTCGCGGGCGGCCTCGTCGCGGCGCAGCTGCTCGGAGTATTGGCTGTTTTTGCTCAGCTGGGTGTCGGCCTGCGCCAGAAGCTCGCGGGCACTGTTCTCTTCGCCCTGCCGGGCGTCGCGTTCGGCGGACAGCACCTTGATGTCGGGCAGCTGCCCCTCTTGGTACGCTGGCGTCCCCGCCTGCCCCTCTTGGTACGCGGGCGTCCCCGCCTGCGAAGACTTATTCAACAACAAGAGCGCTTCGGCGATTATGGCTTGGGAATCGGACTGGCTTTTGGCCCACGATGCCATGTCGGTGTCGATTTTCTGCACATAGCGGCGCGCTGCCGGCACCTCGTCTTTTCGGGCTATGAGTTCCCTGAGCAGGTCTACGCTTTTGCCGCTGGCCAGCCGCCAGCTTTCTATGTTGGCATTGCACCGCTCTATGTCGGCCTTGCAGGTGGCCGCCTGTTTGACGTTGGCGGTGCAGTCGCCCGCCAGTGCCTGCCATAGCTTTGCTGTGGGGGCGACGGCCGGCTGCGGCCGACCGCAGCCCCCGGCGCTCCATTGCGGAAACAGCAGGAGGATGTCGCTGCGTAGCTGTACCATCTGGTCGTGGTCCTTCTGGGCCATCAGGTAGGCCGTCATGTCGGCTTCGTGATGCTTCTTATGGTCTAGATATTCTTTCGCTAGTTTGGCGAGCAGTGCCGACACCGCCTCAATCTGTTGCATCCACGGGGTGGCCGCGAGCTCGCTGCCTGCGTACCACGCGGCTATTGTGCTCTCTACCTGCTGCTCTTGCTGCCGCGACTTCACGATGTTCATATCACGTACCGACATCAGCTGCTTCAGCATCGATTGGTTTTTTATCATAAAATTATTGGCTGTCGACAGCGCTTTCTCGCTGTCGCTCAGCTGCCGGTCAAGAGCCGCTTTGTCTTTCAGCTTGCTGTCAATCTGTTTTTGTAGCTCTACGGTCTCCTGCTTGCGGAGGGCAATGGCTTTGAGGTCGGCATCTATCTTTTCCAGCTTGTTTTTTATTGCCAACGGGATGTCGCCCGCGGCGTCGATGTCGGCTTTTTGTAGTCTGATGCTTAGTTTCTTGTGCTCCTCTTCGTGGTCAGCTTTGTTTTTTTCGTAGGTTGCGGTGTCGGCCTTGATGCGCCCTACGATGGTGCTCTGCTCCTTGTTGGCGCGTTCCAGGGCCGAGGCCGAGTTGTCGGCGGCCTCCTTGGCTTTGCGTTGCTCCTGTTCGAAAGGCGACACCAGGTTGCGGAACTGGTCGCGCGTGAGCACTTCACCGGCGATTTTCTGCCCACAAAGGGGGCAGATCTCTGCGTGTTCCTGCGCCAGCTTCAGGCGCAGCTCGCCAAGCTTGTCGTCCAGACTGCTATTGATGGTCGTGAAGCGCTCGCGCGCGGCGTCGTATTTCTCGAGGTTGGTGTTGTGCTGCTGCTGCGCTTCTTGTTGAATTCTCTCGGCCTCGGCCAGCTGCTGGCGCAGCTCGGCCAGTTCGGACGACATCTTGCCGAGGGCCTCCTCGTTGCGGACCCAGTTGTCGTAGTCGGTGCCCAGTTTCTCGTAGGCCGTGGCAAGGAGGGTGAGCTTCTGTTGCTGCTCGTCCAAGAATGCGGGGTTCAGTGCATTGCGTTGTGCCGTCAGTTGGTCGATTGATGCCTGGCAGTCTTTGACTTTTTGCTCTGTGGCCTCTTTTGCCGCGGCGGCCTCAGCCACTTTCTGCCGCAGGGTGGTGTCTTCAGCTTGTGCTTTATCGATGTGTGCTTTGGTTTTCTCTGTCTCGTCCAGCAAGGCCTTCAGACCGTTCATCTGCTGGCAGGTCACGGCGGCGTTCGTATAGAGGAGGTCGTGCTTCGAGCGTTGGTTGAGCCAGACGGCTTCTTTGTCAAGATTGTCTTTTCGTTGCTTCAGTTTGTCGGCCGCTGTATCAAGGCCGGTCGAGAGGGCCGAAAAATCATTGTACAATGATTGCTGAACCTGCATCAGATGGTTCAGGAGCTGTGTGTTGTGCTGCAAGTCCGACAGGGTACGGCGCTCGGCGTCGGTCTCGTCCCAGTCTTTGCAAAGCCGACGGCTGTCTACGTAGCGTTGCTCTTCGGCGGTGTGGCGCAGCTGTTGCAGGGCCTCCTCCGCTTTGGCAAGGTTGCGTTTGCCGTCCTCTATTTTTTGTAGCAGCCCTATGGTGGTGTCGAGCTCTTTGCGTTTGGCTATGCACGACAGTATAGTGGCTTGCGCATCGCCTCGTTGCTGCTCAAGGCGGGCCACCTCGTCGGGGGGAATGATGAAGTTGAGGTCGGCCATGTAGGTGCTCTCCGCCTGTTGAAAGGCTTCTTTCTTTTTGGCACAGAGGGCTTTGATGGCTTCGCCGTAGCGGCTGAAAATCTGGGTGTTGGTGAGCTTCTCAAGTATATCGGCGCGTTCTTCGCGTTTGCCGCACAGGAATGTGGCGAATTCGCCCTGCGCCAGCATGGCCATGCGGCAGAACTGCTCGAAGGTGAGGCCTATGGCGTCGACGATGGCAGCACCATCCTTGTCGACTTTCTCCCAGTCGGCAGCACCTTTCTTAAGGGTCCACGCACTCTTGTATTTCAGGTTTTTATTGATGCCGAGCTCCAGGCGCGCGCGGTAGGCTTCCCCGTCGTTGCCTATGAAGGCCACCTCGCTGTAGCATTCATCCTTGTGGCTGATTCCCAGGCGCGTGTATTGCTCTATGCTGAAAATCTTCACTTCCGCCCCGCTGTTGGAGGTGAAAGAGTTTTTTTGTTGTGATGCCACGCCGACGATGCGTGGAGTTTTTTTGTAGAGGGCCATGGCTATGGCGTCCAGGAGGACGGACTTGCCGGTGCCGGTGTCGCCATAGATGAGGAAGAGTTGCGCCGGCTGCCCTGTGTCGGGGTCCAGAAGGCCTTCCTGCTGCTCGAAGTCTATGTCGGCCTTTTCTATCGAAGCTATGTTGCGGAGGTGAAGTTCTAAGAGACGCATAACAATTCTTTCTTTATTTCGTCGAAGTCGGCTTCGAGCTCTTCGATGTCGAACTCGGGAAACAGGTTGGCGGTGCGGCGGATAAAGTCCATCGGGTCGGTCATCTGCTGTAGTTCGGCCACCTCGAATTTCAGCGACTTGGCTTCGGCACCGCTGTCGTTGATGTTTTCCCAGATGGTTTTGGGGTTGAAGCGCACCTCGTTGCCGGTGGCTTCGAGACGCGTGTAGACCGCCTGGGCGAAGTCGGGTGGGAGGGGGGTGCCGTAGTCGATGCGCAGCCGTATGTAGCCGCGTTCGTGCGAGCGGCAGAAGTCATTGACCTGTTGCATCACCTCCTCGAACGAGGAGGCTGGTGGCGCGCCGGCCTCGGGAAGGGTGTAGAAATGGCGCAGCTCGTCGACGCGAAGCCGTCGCAGGCCTACTGTGCCGCCGTGGCGGTCGATGTCGACCAGGCTGACGCTGTGGGGATAGGCCTCGTCGCAGCTGACGTGCAGCGGGCTGCCGCTGTAGCGCATGATGCCCGAGGGGTAGGTGTGGTGCGGTTGTGGCGTCGCTGGCGAGGTCGCCTCCGTACCAAGCAAGGCTGTCGCTGCCGAGGTCGCCTCCGTACCAAGTGTGTACTCGTCGTTGAGCGGATAGCCCAAGGTCTGCGGACGGTGGATATGGCCCAGGGCAAGGTAGTCGAAGCCGTGCCCCATCTGGTTGGCGTCGACGGTCTTGATGGTGCCTACCTCGCCGTGGCCGGTGAAGTCGCCGCCGCTGACGGCCAGGTGGCCGGTCATCACCACGGGCCGGCAGTCGCTGTTGCGCTCCGCAACGCGGTCGAGGAGGGCTTGCAGAACTGCCGGCCGCGATGTGGTCATGAACGGCACGGCAACGATGAATCCTTGGGGCAGCTCCACGATGTAGCGGTCCATGGCGTCGGGGTTGCCTTCAAGAACGGCGTCGTTCGCTGGGGCGTGGCCTACGAGGGTCACGCCCGAGAGGCCCCACACCGGACTGTCGGCCTCAAGGCGCGACGCCGAATCGTGGTTGCCGGCGGTGACAACGATGGCCATGTGGGGAAAACGACGGTGAAGCCCCACGAAAGTGCGGTTGAAATGCTCCTTGGTGGCGGCACTGGGCTGCTGGATGTCGAAAACATCACCGCTGACAATCAGGGCGTCGGGGCTGTATTGCTCGCACCACTGCACGAGCTGTGCGAAGAAATGGTCGTGCTCGTCAACGCGGTCGTAATAATTGTATAGGATCTGCCCCAGGTGCAAATCGGCGGTATGCAGAATTTTAAAGGGCATAGGTGAAGCCGATGGTGAGATGGAAGGGGAATTTCTTGGTGACGAAGAGGCCTTCGCCGACACCGCGCATACCTTTGGTGTTCTCGTCTTCTGGTGTTCCCAGGCCGAAGAAGTCGATGGGATGGCCTATGAAGTTGCAGTTTAGCGAGAAGACATCGCTGAGGCGATAGTCGGCACCCACCATGAAGTCAATCGTGGCACTCATAAGGTCCATGAATTCCAGACCGCCGGAAGTCTCTACATCTTCGCGGCCATCGGAATAGCTGATGGTCGATTTGGGGTTGAAGTTATAGCCTATGGTTACTCCGCCACCGACGTTGAGCTCCACCTTGTCGCCGATGTGGATGATGGCATAGTAGAGGTCGGCGATGTTGAGGCTCGTGTTGCGGTATTTGGTGGTGAACGTCAGGGCGGGGTTGGTGGTGCTTGTGCCTTTCACCTCGCCGTCCCACATCGAGAAGGCAAAGTGGATGTTGTTAGCCCAGCTGACGCTACGCCCCTCGAGGACGCGCTTGTAGTTGAACATGATGCTGGGGTTGAAGATGGAGCGCGAAAGCTCTTCGGCCTGGAAACCGAAGTAGGGGCTTGTGGTGTTGTAGTCGTCGACGTGGAGGTAGAAGTCGGAGCCGCTGAGCCAGCCGCCCATACCCACGCTGAGGCCTATGTACTTGTCGCCGTTCCGGAAAGGGTCGTAACGGTAGGTGTAGTACTGTGCTCTGGCATTCATGGCATAAGCCGAAAGCAAGATGGCAAAAGATAATAATGCTTTTTTCATAATTTGTTGTTTTTTAAAAGAATTAATATTTTTTTAAGTAACTGTTCATAATTAACATTCATTTTGAGCCCCGTAGGGGCGACATATATTAGCCGTGGGCGAAAGCCCACGGAGTAAAGCAGTAATTTATTTTATTTTGAGCCCCGTAGGGGTGAAGAAAGCTCCAGTGAAGCTTTCGATAGCGAAGCGGAGAAAAAAATATTACGAAAACACATTTAATTGTCATCACTAATATGTAAACTATTTTTAATTGATTACTTAATAGTGTTATTGTTCTGTACGATGTCTTCAATCGTCGTATGCCGTAGGGGGAGGGCTTTGACATTTCGTCATCGCTGGCGGGGTGCCTGCTTACCAGTCGGGGGCATCGCTGGCGGGGACGCCTGCGTACCGGTCAGGGTGGCTCACTTTACGCATAATCCAATGATTTTCTGTAGCAGGGCGTCGATGGTGGGGGCGGTGAAGTATTTGGGTGGCTGTCCGGAGCGGTAGAAGCCGTTCTGGCCCATTACTTCAATAAGGCGTTCGAAATGCTGCCAGAAACCGTTTGGGTTGTAGAGGGCTATGGGTTTGTCGCGGTGTGCCGGGTCGCGCAAAGGACCCAGCTGGTTGTAGACCATCACCTCCATAACTTCGTCGAGGGTGCCTATGCCGCCAGGAAGGGCCACGAAGGCGTCGCTATGGGCTATGAGGTATTCCTTGCGCTCTGCCATGTTGGCCACGCGTACTATCTCGCTTACCGGTTGCGAGTTTATGATCTCTTCGCTGAAGAAGGTGGGAATCACGGCTATAACGGTGCCGCCAGCTTCGAGAGCACCGCCGCTGACTTTGCCCATCAGACCGAGGTTGCTGCCGCCGTAGAGCAGCGTGTGGCCTCCCATGGCTATCTGGCGGCCCAGCTCGCGGGCGGCAACAGCAATCTGTGCGTTGTGAGGCTGCGACGAGCCGCAAAAGACTGTGATATTCATAGATGTGCTCTAAATAAGTTCTTTCTACTGTCTGCGACAAATGTCCTTCTGCTGGCCATCAACAAAGTTGTGGCCGTGTGGGTCGGGCTGGGAAGCCCGACCTCCTACGGCGGCTATTGCTTTTTCCAGCGCTTGAGCGTCGGGAAGTACTGCCGCAGTCCCTCACGGTACTCGTCGGCGGTGAGGTGCTGGCCGGTGTTCTTGTTGAACTCGTCAAGGAACTGCACGCAGACCTCTATCATCTGCTCCATGGTGCAGTCCTGTGTGAAGTGGCCGTCGGCGAAGCAGTATTTGCAGTATTCGGGGTTGTCGCTCACCACCTCGTCGCTCAGTGGCATGCCACAGCTCTGGCAGAAATGCTGCTGGTTGGGGAAGGGGTTATCCATTGTTTTTGTCATTATTTGGTTGTTTTTATTTTTTTTTTGATAATGTCCCGCGTCGAAGGCGCGGGACATAGAATGTGTGTCAGTTAATTATCAGTGAAAGGATTTTAGGCAAGAAGATAATCACTCCTACAATGGCAGCAGCCATGGCGGTTAAGAGTACCGCCGCTGCACCGAGGTCTTTTATATCCCGCATGCGGTCATCCCGTTCGGCCTTGACAAAATCGGCGGTTCTCTCAAGTGACGAGTTTATGGCCTCTGCACTGAGAACCATCCCGATCACTATCGTCACCGCGATCCATTCATAGGTCGAGATGCGGAAGGCGAATCCTGCAATTACGGCGCAGATGGCCGCAAAGGCGTGAATCCGTGAGTTGTGCTCTTCGCGAAACAGGACACGCAGCCCCGCAAAGGCATAGCAGAAGCTCTTGATCCGTTTCTTTATAGAAAACCTTTCGTTGTTCATGTGGCGTTACTTTCTCTTCAGCACCGTGTGTACCTTCTCGACGATGTCGGCGGCGCGGAGGTGGTAGTTGGTGAGCATCTCGTCGGGAGTGCCGCTCTCGCCGAAGCGGTCGTCCACGGCCACATACTCCATCGGCGTGGGGCAGTGCAGGGCGAGGGTCTGGGCCACGCTGTCGCCCAGGCCGCCGTTGAAGAGGTGCTCCTCGCAGGTCACCACGGCGCGGGTCTTCTTGGCGCTGGCCACGATGGCCTCCACGTCGAGCGGCTTGATGGTGTGGATGTTGATGACTTCGGCGCTGACGCCTTCCTTCTCCAGCATCTCAGCGGCCTGCAGGGCTTCCCATACCAGGTGGCCGCAGGCGAAGAGGGTCACGTCACGGCCCTCGCTCAGCAGCTGGGCTTTGCCAATCTCGAACTTCTCATTCTCCGGCAGGAAGCAGGGCATCTTCGAGCGGCCCAGACGCAGGTAGACGGGGCCGACGTGCTCGGCGGCGGCCAGCGTGGCGGCCTTGGCCTGGTTGAAGTCGGCGGGCACCAGCACGGTCATGTTGGGCAGCACCTTCATCAGGGCTATGTCTTCCATGGTCTGGTGCGTGGCGCCATCCTCGCCGAGCGAGATGCCGGCGTGCGAGCCGCAGATTTTCACGTTCTTGTTGCTGTAGGCCACGACCTGGCGGATCTGGTCGTAGACACGGCCGGTGACGAACTCGGCGAAGCCGCCCAGGAAGGGCACCTTGCCGCAGAGGCTCAGGCCGGCGGCGATGCCGACCATATTGGCCTCGGCGATGCCGCACTGGATGAAGCGCTCCGGAAACTCCTTGGCGAAGCCGTCCATCTTCACGCTGCCTTTCACGTCGGCACTAAGTGCCACGATATTATCATTCTTGCGCCCGGCCTCAACAAGACCTTCGCCCATACCGGCACGCAATTCTTTCATTGATTTTTTTTCGTAGTGGGTCATGTTATTAATTGATTTTTTTGTTTTTTATTTTGAAGTTAATTGGGTTTGATGGGGTTTTATGGGTTTAATGGGTTTGATGGGTTTGATGGGCGAGATGCTTACTGCTGCCCATTAAACCCATTCTGCCCATTCTGCCTATTCTGCCCATTAAACCCATTCATCCTATTTTGCCCATTCATCCCATTCATCCCATTCTGCCCATTGAACCCATTCCTATCCCTATAAGCTTTCCTCGCTCTGTACATTTCCTCTTTGATTCCTCCGTTCTCGAGGAAGTGCCGCTTCTGCCATTCTATCAGGCCGCGTATGAGCACATCGCACTGATGGATGAGCGTGATGGCGATATTGGCGATGGTCTCGTCGGAGCGGTCCTGTATCTTTTCCCTATATACTGCCGAGTCCAGATACTTCTTGCAAAAGGCACGCGTCTGCACGCAGCGCGGGTCGTCGAAAGACCACTGCTCCAAGCCGCGTACTCGCAGGTAATCCTCGTAGTCTAACAGCAGTTCGTGCAGCGAGGCGCGGTTGACGTTCGTGAGTCTGATCTCCATTTCCTTTGATGTCACCCCGTCGATGTTGCCCTCTGCCAGATTCTGCTTGCCACTCCGCGCCGCCTGCACCATCTGGTCTATAGTGCGGTCGCCCTTGCCCAAGAACTTGTTGGCAAAGTAATACGTCACGTCGTAGATGCACTCCGCTTTCCGGAATGCCTTCAACGTCCGATAGTTGTTGTCTTGCCGTATAAAGTCCTTGTCGGTCATAATCAAAGGGTTTGATGGGTTTGATGGGTTCGGTGGGTTTGATGGGTTTGATGGGCGTAGTGGGTCTGCTGGGTTTGATGGGTTCGGTGGGTTTGATGGGTTTGATGGGTTTGATGGGTTTGATGGGTTTGATGGGTTTGATGGGTGATAATTGTTTTATAATCCGATACTCGTAGTTTGTCCCGATTCTATCACGAACCGTTTGGTGCGGACATTGCGGTACTTAATGGTCTTCTGGGGTTTGATGACCAGGATGTATTCGCCTGGCATGAGGAGCAGGCGCTCGTTCACCTTGTTAGGATTGAGGTCGCAGACATGGGTCATCACGCCATCTCGCAGCGAGAAGACAGCACCGGAGGATATCTCTTTGGGCTTGCTGACGTTGGCCATGCCAGGGGTGGGGATGGAAAGGTCGGTGGCCGACGATGGCGACACGCTGACACCTTCAAGGCTTAGGGGTGGGGTGGAGAGCAACACGATGTTGTAGCTCCCCGCCAGGTAGTTGAGGCTTTCGCCAAGCAATTGGGTGCCAACCAGCTGAGTGCTGCCGTGACGATAAACAAGCATCTGGTACTGAGGCACCACGTAGTTGGTGCGTTTGCCGTCGAGGTGAAGTTCCAACGAGCCTTGTTCGATGTTGATGTCCAGGGTGTTGATGCAGTCAGGCTTGAATTGTTGTCGTCGCAGTCGGGTCTCAGGTCTTGAGAACAGGGTGATGTCGTAACTCACCAGGGGGTCTACCACCATGGTGTCGGGCTCGTAGCGGCTGTCGATGCTCCAGAGGGTGCTGTATTTCACCACGCCGGTCTGGCTGTCGTAGAACGCCAGGGGTACGGTGGATTCGAGCAGGTGGCCGGTCTCGTCGTTGACGTTGACCACCACGCGGGCCTCTTCGCCCGAGAGGCGGAAAATGTTGTAGAGCGTCTGGGTGTAGAGCTCCTCGCTGGGGACGTAGATGAATTTGCCAGCGCAGTCGAGGCTGTGCTGGAAGTCCTGCTTGTCGCCTATGCCCAGGATGAAGGTCTGCACAATGACACCGCTCATCTGCACCTGACGGGCCACATCGCAGATATTGCCGTCGCAGTCGTCCATGCCGTCGGTGATGATAAGGATGATGTTGCGAGCCTGTCGCTGGTCGCCTGCCGTGTTGGATGGCAGGGGGGGGAAGTCGTTGAGCGACGATGACAGTGCTGTGGCTGCGGTGCAGGCCCCGTTGGGCACGAGGGTCTTCACCTTGCTCTGAATCTTGTAGTTGTTGCCGGGCTCGAAAGGTACCTCGAGGCGGGTTCCATAGGAGTTCTTGTTGAGATGGCCGAACACACGCAGGGCCACTTCGATGTTAGGCTGGTTGGCCACGCTGTCGAGGAATTTCAGCAGCACTTGCTGTGTCACCTTTATTTTGGCGTTGCTTTGCCAGTGGTCCCACATACTGTGCGAGCAGTCGAGGATGATAAGCACACGGGTGTGCTGCTCGGGCAGCGCAGTTTGAGCATGCGCCGTGACTCCGCCCAGCAACAAGAGGAGGATGGTAAGAAAATTAAGAGGTTTCAACTTTTTAGCTTCCGGTTATCGATAATCAATAGTCGCCCAATTCGGTGATGGTGAGCTGGGCCAGAGCGCGGGCCAGGTCGTCGTCGCCAAGCACTGAGCCATGGTATTTGTTGGTGTCCTGCATGAAGTCTACGCCATAGCCCATCTTGGTGTTGAGGAGCACGCAAATGGGCTTCTCATGTCCGGCAAGGGCTATGGCCTGTTTCATGCCGTCGAGCACTTGCTGCATGTCGTTGCCGTCTTTGATAGACAGCACGTTCCACTGGAAGGCCTCGAACTTGGCCTTAAGGTTGGCTAGGTCCATGACTTGCGTTGTTGTGCCGTCGATTTGCTGGTTGTTGACGTCGATGGTGGCGATGAGGTTGTCCACATGCTTTGAACCGGCGAACATGGCGGCTTCCCAGATCTGCCCTTCCTGTAGCTCGCCGTCGCCGTGCATGGTGAAGACGAGGTGGTTGTCGGCTGTCATTTTCTTCCCCAAGGCTGCGCCGATGCCAACGCTGAGGCCCTGTCCCAGCGAGCCGCTGGCCATGCGGATGCCCGGCAGGTTGTGGGCCGTGGAGGGATGTCCCTGGAGGCGGGTGCCGAACTTGCGGAAGGTGGCCAGCTCGCTGACGGGGAAGTAGCCGCGGCGTGCCATGGTGCTATAAATGACGGGGGTGATGTGGCCTTGCGACACGAAGAGCATATCCTCGCCGCTGCCTTCCATGGTGAAGTTGGCCGGGTCTTCGTGCAGCAGGTTGAAATGCATGGCAACGAACCATTCGGTGGTGCCCAGCGAGCCCCCGGGATGACCCGATTTGGCTGAGGTTGTCATGCGGAGTATGTCGCGGCGCACCTGGCGCGCAATGGTCTGGAGTTCTTGTACTGTTTTCATTATTATATGTTGTTTTAATGTTTTTTATTTCGATGTTATTTGTTTATTTTTTTGCTGGCGGGGAGGTCTGCGTACCAGTGTTGTCGTGGGCGGCGACGCCTGCATGCCTTTATAGCTTAAACACATATTGGCGACCGTTTTGGTCGGTGCCGAAAAGTTCGTTGCCGTGGCGTGTAACGGTGATGGTGAGGGTGTTCTCATCATCGTCGTGGATGGTCCCGCGTCCGGTGTTGCCGTTCATGCGGACGTGCCCCCACACTTTGCCGTTGGCTCCATAGGTGGAGATGTAGATGGTCTTCCCTCCCTGTGATGTGGCCGCGGCTTTCTTGGCTGGTGTCGAGGAGGACTTAGCCTTTTTGGTGGGTGCGCTGCCGCTCTCTGACGGGGCTTCTTTTTTGTCGACCACAATCTGCTCTTGCCTGTGCTGCGGGAGGAGGGAACGCCATTGCTCGGCCTCCTGATAATTGCCGTGGTCCAGATGCCATTGTATCTCGTCGAGGATGATATCTTCGGAGAGCAACACCGAATCGCTCTGAGCGTCGGCAGTGGCCTCGGTGGCAGCGGAATCTGTGGCCTCCGAATCGCCAACCACGCTATTCCGCCCATTGCATGCTACAATGAACAACATAGCTAATGCCATGGCTATTAGTGATAAAGAGATGTTTTTTTGTCTCATTATGTTCCGTTTTGAAGCCACAAAGATAAGAAAAAATGTCGGAACGAAGAAAAAAAAGCTCAATATAAATTATTTGTGTAACTTTGCAAATTCAATCTCCATGTTTTAAATTGTAACAACAGTCAGATTAATAATACTATACATACAATATGGACAAGAAATCGATAATAGGACTTGTACTGATTTTCCTGATTTTTCTGGGTTATATGTTCTGGATAAAGCCCAGCGACGAGGAGCTGGCCGAGCGGCGGCGCCAGGATTCCATAGCTTATATGGAACGCTATCGCGCCGATTCCATAGCCATGGCCGAAGCCCGTAGGGCTCATGAGCAGGACTCGCTGCTGCAGCTCTCGATGGGCGTCGACAGCGTGGTGGACAGCGCCGGCAACCTGATTGTGACGGCCCCGCAACGCAACTTGGGGCAATTCTCCGTCAACAACAGCAACCCCGTCGTCAACGTTCATGTGAGCAACGCCGTCATGAACATGCGCCTCAATTCGCTCGGAGCCTCGGTGCAGAGTGTGGTGCTGAACGACTACAAGACTTTCGACAGTGCCGACCTTGAGATCATCACGCCCAATGCCAACAATATGGATATAGTGTTCGTCGACGCCGGCAACGACGTGGTGAACACCAAGTTGCTGCCTTTCGCCGTCTTTGTCGACGGCAAGGAGCAGGGCGAGAATGCCGACATCGAAGTGAATGAGGGTGATTCGGTGACGATCAGTTTCCGCGCCTATGTTATGCCGAACGATTCCGTGTCTGCCATAGATAAGGATGCTTATCTGGAGTTCTGCTACGTTGTGTGGGGCGACAAATACGAGGTGGATTTCGACGTCAACTTCCATCATATACAGAAAAATGTAAGTGTGACGCCCAACCTGACCCTGAGTTGGCAAAACACTCTGAACCGTCAGGAGCAATACGACCGTAGCCAGAAAGGGCGCAACGCCTCGCGCAACAAAGATAGCGAGCGGTTCTACACTACCTTATATTATAAGAATATAGAGGACAACCCCGACAACCTGAGGGACGGGCGCGACGACGAGAAGCAGATCACCACCCCCTTGGAATGGGTGGCCTATAAACAGCAGTTCTTTTGCGCCATTCTGATGTCCGACGGCGATGGCTTCCGCAACGCCCAGCGCCTGGCGGTGACTACTGATAAGGGCAATAAAAACGACAACTACCTCTGCAGCATGAGCAGCACGTTGGGCTTGGACTACGATGCCACCAGCGACGACTATAAGCTCGACATGGGTTTCTATTTCGGACCCAACAAGTACCGCGAGTTGCGCGACATGCACCGCGGTTTTGAACGCACCCTGCCTCTGGGATGGGGCTTCTTCCTCACACAGTGGTTCTGCCGCTTCGTTTTCATCCCTGTCTTCAACTTCCTTGAGGGCTTCGGATGGAACTACGGCATAATCATCATCGTCCTCACCATCCTGCTGCGTATCATCATCACGCCGTTGACTTGGAGCAGCTACAAGACCGGCGCCGTGATGCGTCACCTCCAGCCTGAGATGGAGGCTATCAACAAGAAGTTCCCCAAGCAGGAACAGGCCATGCAGAAGCAGCAGGCCATGACGGCCCTGCAACGCAAGGCCGGTATCAACCCCATGGCGGGATGCCTGCCAATGCTTATCCAGCTCCCTATCCTCTATGCCATGTTCCGCTTCTATCCCGCCTCGATCGAGCTGCGACAGAAAAGTTTCCTCTGGTGCGACGACTTGTCGACCTACGATTCCATCGTCAACTTGCCGTTCAATATCCCGGTCTATGGCGACCACGTCAGCCTCTTCTGCCTGCTGATGTTCGCCATGCAGTTTGTCTACACCATCTACACCATGAAGCAGCAGCAGAGCCAGGCCTCGATGCCGGGCATGAAGTTCATGATGTATTTCATGCCTTTCATGATGCTCTTCATCTTCAACAGCCAGTCGGCAGCCCTCAACATCTACTATTTCTTCAACCTGCTGCTTTCCATAGCCACCATGTTCATTATCCGTGGCGTCACCACTGAAGAGAAGGTGCGTGCCCGTATGGCCAAGGCCGAGGCCGCCGGCAAAGACAAGCCTCAGAAGAAGTCCAAATTCCAGCAGCGCCTGGAAGAGATGCAGAAACAGGCCGAGGCCATGCAGAAACAGCAACAGCGCAGATAAGCACCTATCCAGAATAGGCGAATGTCAAGAAACATATTAACGAAATTAACTAAATAACATCATGGTAGTAACATTAGTAACCATTTTTATCATCGGATATGCCTGCATTGCGCTCGAGCATCCGTTGAAAGTAAACAAGACAGCCACGGCCCTTTTGCTGGGCGTATTGACGTGGGCCATATTCTCATTCTTCCACATGGCCTACGATCCGAATCTCGACATAGAGTCATGGCGTGCTTTCATGTCGTCGAACCTGATTGAGAACCTTGGCGAGACGGCGGAGATAGTTTTCTTCCTGCTTGGAGCAATGACCATTGTGACCCTTATCGAGGACTATCAGGGTTTCAGCATCATCACCGACAAGATTACTACCACCGACAAACGCAAGTTGATGTGGATTATATCCATGCTCACCTTCTTCCTCTCGGCGTTGCTCGACAATATGACCACGGCCATCGTCATGGTGGCTCTGCTGCGCAAGCTCATTGCCGACCAGAAAGAGCGCTGGCTCTATGCCGGCATGGTCATCCTCGCTGCCAATGCCGGTGGCGCTTGGAGCCCGATAGGCGACGTCACCACCATCATGCTCTGGATCAAGGGCGAGGTCACCACGGTGAACATCATCGTCAAGACTCTCTTCGCCAGCTTGGCATGCATGGCCGTGCCCGTTTGGCTGGTCTGCCGCACCCTTAAGGGCGACATCGAGCGCCCCGCCGAGCAGCAGGAGGGCGTGCAGGTGCCTCACCGTTTCCGCGTCATCGTGCTGGTGATGGGCGTCTGCGCATTGATCTTCGTCCCCGTCTTCAAGACCATAACCCACCTGCCTCCCTATCTTGGCATGCTCTTCGGCCTCTCAATACTATGGATCACCACCGAGATATTAAGCCGCAAATACTCAAAGGAAAACATCAAGCTCCCTACGGCCGTCAGCACCCTGGAGCATGTCGATGTGCCTACCATTCTTTTCTTCCTCGGCATCCTGATGGCTGTGGCCTGCCTCAAGGTCGCCGGCATCCTGGGCAGTCTGGCTCAGGGACTTAACGACACATTCCTCAATATCAGCATAGGCGACGAGATGGTGGGCTTCTTCCTCATCGACGCCATCATCGGTGTCCTCTCGTCGATTGTCGACAATGTTCCTCTTGTGGCCGCCGTGCAGGGCATGTATCCCCATGTCGGCGATGGCGTCATCTTCGCTCAGAACCATCCCTTCTGGGAGTTCCTGGCCTACTGCGCCGGTACGGGCGGTTCGCTTCTCATTATCGGCTCCGCCGCCGGCGTCGCCGTGATGGGCATGGAGAAGATTGACTTCATCTGGTACCTGAAGAAGATCACCCTCCTGGCCCTGGCTGGCTATGTGGCCGGTGCTATTGTGTTCATCGCTATGGATGTCACCCTCTTCGAGAAAGTGGAGTTCCTGCGCGACTTGGCATGGATACCCGGTCAGCTGCCTCAGCTTTGCTGACGTTGTAATGACAATGAATGATTGAATTTAAGTATTTATAATTCGATAAGCATAGATACACAGCAATGCAGAATCCCAAAGCCAAACAGGCTGTGAAGGCCCCTCTCGGGCGTAGACTGTTCAATATTGTTGTCTACCTTTTTGCCTTAGCAGGTTTCGGCATCATAGGGGCTTGGGCGGTGTTCAAGCTGGGGCTGACCAACAACAGAGGCGCGGTGGACAACAACTACCGTTACCTGATGTCGGTGTCGGAGCTTGAAGAGCTTGAAGACGCCGAGCTCACACCCCAACAGCGCAATGCGCTATGGCTTGACCAGTACATTAAACTTGCCGCCTTCGGCAAATATTATCCGGAGAACGCCCATCTGATTCTCGAGGCCGCAGAGCGGAGCGACGACCCCAAACTGGTAGACAGGATGATTGCCGCCGCCTCGCTCTATACCGACAGCAGCGACGCCTACAAAGAGTTGCTCGCCGACCTCAACAAGGTGTTCCGCGGTCGCGAATCGCAGCTGCGACCCACGGTGATTCCTTGGATGGCCACCACCGAGTGGGAGATGCTGAAACCTTCAATCATGAAGGATAGCGCTGCCCTTATCGAGGCCGGTCGGCTCACCGGCGTGGAACCGCGCCTCATTGTGGCCTGCCTGGTGGGTGAGCAAATACGTCTGTTCAACAGCAACCGCGAGATCGTCAAAAAATACCTCGGCCCCGTGAAGATGCTCAGCGTTCAGTCTCAGTTCAGCTATGGCGTCAACGGCATCAAGGAACATACGGCGCGTATGGTGGAGAACCATCTGAAAGACTCCTCCTCGGAGTTCTACATGGGCAAGCACTACGAGAATATCCTCGATTTCGAGACCGATAACCACGAGATGGAACGCTACAACCGGTTGGTGGACTACCGCAATCACCTTTATTCTTATATCTACACCGGCTGCATACTTCATCAGACCATGCTGCAGTGGCGCCGCGCGGGATACGACATATCGGACCGTCCTGACATCCTCTGCACCCTCTTCAATGTGGGCTTCTCGCAGTCGCATCCCCATGGCGAACCGCGTTGCGGCGGCTCCCACATCAGCGTCGACGGCCGTCTGTACACCTTCGGGGCTATCGGCTTCGACTTCTATTATTCCGGCGACCTGGCTCACGCCTTCCCCTATTGGAAAAAACATTTCATCGAGGATAATGGCGTGCCTCTCACCCCGGCGCAAATCGACAGCATTCAGCAGAATGTCAGCAATTGCGCCCGCCCCGAGAAAGGCTTGGAATACAAACAGGATAGCGCAACGCTGGCATGGTAACGGACTATGTTGAATCGTCTAATTTTTTTATAACACTTTCTAAATTATAACCCCTTAAACATTGACCTATATGAAAGATTTAGGAAACAACTACGACCTGAGCAACACCATGGATTTCTTCCGCAGGCATTGGGTGCTTTTCACCGTTGTTTTTGTCGTCGGTGTGATTGCCTCTACTGTTGTCTCGCTACTGATAACACCTCAGTACCGTTCGTCGGCTATCCTGTTCCCCACCAACTCCAACCGAATGTCGAAGGCTATCCTCGCCGACCGTTACAGTATGGACTTCATGGACTACGGCTCGGAGCGCGACTGCGAATATGCCATCCAGATTCTGATGTCGCAATCTATGGAGGATGACGTATGCAGGCGCTTCAACCTTATGGAGCATTATGAGATTCCCGACGACGACCCGCATAAGCTGACTAATCTCCACAAGATTTACCAGGGCAACATCAGCATCAAGCGTACCAAGTTTATAGGTGTTGAGATCGCCGCCCTCGACAAGGACCCGCAGCTCGCAGCCGACATCGTGAACTACATGGTGGCCAACTACGACAGCCTCTCGAGCCGTATCCAAAGCGACCGCTCGAACGATGCCTATAAAATCATGTGCGAGGTGTGCGCCGACATGGAGAACTCGATCCGGGCCTTGGAGGACACCCTCAAGGCCGCCCCCCACCGCGAGGGGGTCCGCGAGCTTATCAGCGCCAAGACCAAAGAACTGGCCGAGCTGCAAACCCGAATGAGCCAGACCAAGGTGGACCTCCAGCGCCCCATAAGCTACAAATACTGGATAGACAAGGCCTCGCCGGCCGACAAGAAGTATTCCCCAAAACGCTCCGTCATCGTCGTGGCTGGCAGTGTCGGCATCTTGTTGTTCTGCATCTTCGTGGTGCTTGTCGTTGAGCAGTTGCGTAAAGCCATAGCCCGTTCCAAGAACAAGGCTGAAGAGTGATTGAGGCAGAAACGCTATGATAAAAGCCTGGTTGAAAAGAAACAGCGAGACGGCCATTGCCATAGTTGTGACGGCTCTTTTCCTCGTGGCATGCTGGTTGATGTATGTCAAGGGGGTGGCGTGGGATATCCCGTGGCTCCTCATCGTCCCGGCAGCATTGCTTGGCATATCGCTGTTCGTGCTCAAACTCGACACGGCGCTGATGGTTATGGCCTTGCTTACCCCATTCGCCATCGATGTCGCCATTGTCCAGGACATGGAGCTCTCTATGCCCGTAGAGCCTATGATGATTCTCTACACGGCGATTTTCCTTTTCCGGGTGCTCCTCAGCGGCGAGTACGACAGGCGTATACTGCGCCACCCTGTAACCCTGTCTGTCTTCGGCATGCTGCTGTGGATGCTCTTCACCAGCTTCACGTCGCAGATGCCGCTGGTGTCGTTCAAGTATTTGGCGGCGCGCCTATGGTTTATGGTGCCGTTTTTTTTCTCCGCGGCCCTGCTTTTCCAACGTAAAGAGAAAATCGGTCAGCTCCTTTTCTGCTACCTGATCTCGCTTGTCGCGGTAATCTGCTATGCTACAGTTCGCAAGCTCCAAGATATCTACGACTTGCAGCTGATGTATATCGTCATGCAGCCTTTCTACAACGACCATACGGCCTATGGTTGCATCGTGGCCCTTATGCTTCCCGTCACGTTCCACTATATGCTTCGCGCTACGGGAAGGCCGGTGGCCAGGGCGTTGCTGCTTGTGGCTTGTGTGGCGTTGTGCGTCGGCCTTTTCTTCTCTTATTGCCGTGCCGCATGGATCAGTGTCTTGGCGGCGATAGTGATTTATGTGGCTGTCCGCATAGGCATCAAAATGAAATGGCTGTTCCTTTTTGCCGCCCTGGGGGTCGGCGCCTTCTTCGTCCATCAGACCGAAGTGGTCTACAATCTGGGTAAAAACACCCAGGATTCGTCGCTCAACCTCGGCGAGCAGCTGAAATCCATATCCAACATATCTACCGATGCGTCGAACCTGGAACGCCTGAACCGATGGGCGTCGGCGATGCGCATGTTCGAGGAACGTCCGCTTTTGGGCTGCGGCCCCGGTACCTACCAATTCCTGTATGGCAGTTATCAGATCAGCTACCAGCTCACCACTATCAGTACCAACTCGGGCAACCGCGGCAACGCCCACAGCGAATACATTGGGCCAATGACGGAACAGGGCATTCCCGGCGTTGTCTTCGTGGTCCTGGTGTTTGTAAGTACCTTTCTTACAGGCGTCAGGATTTATCGCACCGCCAAGGATAAGGCCTCGGCGCGTCTGGCACTCGGGCTGACCCTGAGTTTGTTGACCTACTACGTACATGGTTTTTTCAACAATTTCCTTGACACCGACAAGCTCTCGGTGCCTTTTTGGGCCATGACGGCTGCTATAGTGGCTTTGGACATAACCACAGAGAAAGAAGAGCAGCCAATTGAAAATCAGGTGGCAGAAAGAAAAGACAATTATTAAAAAAACACAAAAAGCCTGTTTTGCCATTGCTTTTTGCTGTTTTTTTAGTATTTTTGCATCTCTTTTTTAAAAACAAATTTGTATGATGAACCATAAATCTACAATCATAGTTTTCTTCCTTTTCTTCTCTTTTTCCTTTGCTGGCCATTCTCAATCCCAAAGCATGCTCTATCGTCCTGGTGTCGTCACTGTTGGCGACCTGGTCATTGAGGAGGCCATGAAGTATATGGGCACGCCCTATCGATGGGGCGGAACGACGCCCAAGGGCTTCGACTGTGCTGGTTTCGTGCGCTATATTTATGGCAAGTTTGGCGTGAGCCTGGCGCATGGGGCACGTCCGCAATACAAGGCGGGGAACCGGTTGAACGACGGCGAGATCACCAAGGGCGACTTGGTGTTCTATGGCGGCAGGAGCGGAGGGAAGCATTCTGTGGGCCATGTGGGGATTGTCACCGCGGTGGATTCCGACGGCTTTTATTTCATCCATTCGGCAACGTCGACGGGGATATGCATCTCTTATTCGCGCGAGCCATACTATAAGTCGCGTTACATTGGGGCCTGCCGCGTGATGGACCAGGTGGTGAGCAATCTGCCTATGGGCCCTGTTGGCGTCAAGAAGGAGAGCCCTGTCTATCAGGTCGGTGCCTTATGGTAGGAAGATTTCGTTGAGGGTTCTCACAGCAATGTCGGTATTGGGGCCGACGCTGCTTCCTGGAGCGGGCTGGAAGCGTAGCGTGACGGTCTGTCCGGCTTTCAAATCAACGAAGTTTTGGTCGAAATGGCCGTTGCAATGTGGCACGGTCTCTACAAGCAGGTCGTAGATGTCGCTCTTGGCCGTCAGCGTCACTTCAAGGGTGTTGTCGGCGTAGCGTTTGCTGATGTCGTAACGCGGAGCTTGGTAAGTGCGGTCTTTGGGGTATAGCGCGTAGTATTTCTGCCATTTCTGCAGGTCTACGGTGTCGGAATATAGTTCTTTGACGCGATAATGGAGGGCTTTCCAGTTGCCGTAGAAATCTATCGACGACCACGAGGCCACGGGCCAGCTGTCGTTGAGTTGCCAGTAGAGGGTGCCGTCGCATCGAGGGTTGCTGAGATGGCACAGTATGGCGTAGCCTATGCCCCAGGCTTGAAGCAGCTGGCTGACGTAGGCAAAGTCCTCAAGCGATAGCGTGTGGCTGTCGACGCCATAGTATTGTTTCATGGCTTTGTCGATGATTTCTCTACCCCTTCCATGTTTTTGATGGTTGCGGAGAGTGGGGGAGTCGATGGTGAGTTGTTCGGCTGGGCAGAACTGTTTTATGCTGCTGAAAAGAGGATAGCTCTGGAAACCGTATTCCGACATGAAGCGCCCGGTTTTTTCGTTGTATTTCTCAAAGGGCTCTTCGCCCCACCATACGCCCCAGTAGTGGCTGTCGCCATGGGTGGTGCATTCGGGGTGCCCCCAGCCGAAGAGCGGCGAGGTGGTTATGTAGGGGCGGTGGAGGGGGTCGCATTCGGCTACAGCACGTGCCAGGATGCTGGTGCTGCTGGTGTTGCCGTAGGGACCCGGGTAGCCGAAGATGGTGTCGATGGCATGCCTCAGGCGCCTCCGCTGTGCGTCGCTCCAGTTGTAAACGTTTTGCCACCCCCAGTCTTCCCATCCGTTTTTGACTTCGTTGTTGCCGCACCATAGCACCACGCAGGGATGCCGTGCGATGCGCGCAACGTTCTCGCGGGCTTCTTGGTCAATGCTTTGCAGCATTGCGTCGTTGTCGGGGTAGAGCATGGTGCTGAAGTTGAAGTCAACCCACACCATCAGTCCTAACGAATCGCAGAGCTCGAAGAAATAGTCGTGCTCGTAGATGCCGCCGCCCCACACGCGTATCATGTTGAAGTTGGCTTCTTTGGCAGAGCAGAGCAGGTGGCGGTAACGGGCTTTGGCGGCATCGTCAAGTACGGGGAAAGCGTGCTGAGGAATCCAGTTGGCTCCTTTGGCGAAGAGCCGTTTCCCATCTTTGAAGAAAGCGAAGCATTGTCCGATGCTGTCGGACTGTTGAAGAAAAGTGATCCCGGCATTGTTATTTGCTTCACTCTCTTTTGCAGAAGGCGAGAGGCACTCTGGATTTTCTGAGCTGATATACACTGGTTTCCATATTCCGCAGGTGGGGATGTTGGTGCCCCAGTCCCAGCCTTGCTGGTAGGGGGCAATGCGGGTGAAGGCACGGCGGTCGGGGAGGGGTATGCCGTAGGAGGCCTCGAGGAGGGAGTCTTGCAGGGGCGTGAAAAAGATATCTACCTGGCTGCAGGTGTCGGGGAAAAAGAATGTGCTGCCGATGAACATATTGTCTACGTGGTAGATGGTGTCGCCGAGGCCGTGGATTTCGGCATGTCCGGCGAGGCCTTCGAAGACAATCCATAGGGTGTCGGCTTTGGGAAGCCGGGAATGGTCGATGTTGATGAAATAGTGCCACTGGCATTCGCCCACCCAGCGGACGGATTCTTCGTTGGTGCCATAGTAGGGGTCGGGGATGACACCGTGTGTCATGAGGTCGGTGTGTATGAAGCCGGGTACGGTGGCTTCATAGTCTTGGTTGTGCCATGAGAACTGCCAGTCGGTCAGCTCAATCCTGGTGGCTTCTGGCGAAGAACAGGCGGCAAGGACGAGGACAACGGGGATGAGAAATAGATGTTTCATAGTCATTCGTTTTTCCAGAAAGCAAAGACAACGGCGAGGAGGATGAAGAGGAAACTGACGAGATGATTCCATCGTATGGGCTCGCTCTTGAACACGGTGGCCACGATAATGGTGAACACCGTGAGGGAGATACACTCGGCAAGTATTTTGAGTTGCATGAGCGTGAAAGGACCGCCATTGATTTGGCTGCCAATGCGATTGGCGGGAATCATGAAGCTATACTCGAAGAAGGCCACTCCCCATGATGAGAGTATGATGAGGATAAGGGGCCAATCGCTGTTGATCTTCATCTCGGTAAGCTTCAGGTTGCCGTACCAAGCAAAGGTCATGAAGATATTTGATACAATAAGAAGAATTACGGTTATTAATCCTTTGGGCATGGTGGTTGGTGGTTAGTGATTAGTGATTAGTGATTAGTGATTAGTGATTGGTGATGTTTTATTTTTAATGATTGTCGGCAATTGGTACACTCACGAGGTCGCGTCTCTCCGAGACGCTGTTGTCGGTTTGGTTGTCAATCCCCAGACTGCACTTTCTGTCAGACTGAGCCCCGTAGGGGCGGCATATATTAGCCGTGGGCGTGAGCCCACGGGAATCGAAATACTCTATTAATCTGAGCCCCGTAGGGGCGACATATTACATAAATAATCCTAATTGTCATCACTAAAATGTAAACTATTTTTGCTCGATTAATTAATTATTGCTAAGCCTCTCCGAGGCATTGTTGTGTCAGGGGTTATTGTGATTAAGCCTCTCCGAGGCATTGTTGTGACAATTGCGGATAATCGTTATTTTTTTATTTCGTGAAGGAGCATGGCGAAAATCTCGTTGCAGGCCCGTTCGATGGTGCGCAGGCGGTCGGTGCCAAAGTGTTTGAGGCGTGTCGTGGTGCCTTTGGGGCCTGCTACGGCCATCCATACGGTGCCTACGGGTTTGTCGGGGGTGCCTCCTGAAGGCCCGGCGATGCCGCTGGTGGCCACACCATAGTCGGTATGCAGCAGGCGGCGCACGCCTTCTGCCATCTGACGCACTGTCTCTTCGCTCACGGCTCCCTGATGCTCCAGGGTGGTGTGCTGAACGCCCAGGACCTGTTCTTTCACCTCGTTGCTGTAGGCCACCACGCCTCCTTTCATGTAGCATGAGGCTCCGGGCAGTGCTGTGAGTTTGGAGGCTATAGCCCCTCCCGTGCAGCTCTCGGCGGTGGCCAGTGTGATGACGTTGAGGCTAAAGGCACGCGCCACGGCTTCGGGGAGGGTCTCCAAATCTTCACCAACTATGTATTGGCCGGCAACGAGATAGAGCTTCTTGACTTCGCGCATAATGCATTCTTCGAGCATCTTGCGGTCGTCGCCGCGGGCTGTGAGGCGCAGCTTCACCATCCCGGCCTGCGGAAGATAGGCCAGACGGATAAAGGGGGGCAATGCCTGCTCCCATTCCTCTATAAGGTCGCTGAGAAACGATTCGCCGATGCCCTGCACCAGAATGTTTTTGTTGATGATGGCTCCGGCAGAGAAATGCTGTAATAGCTTCGGGATGACGCGGTTGGCCATCAGCCATTCCATCTCGAAGGGTACGCCGGGCATGGCGACCAGAACGGAGCAGGGACTGTCGGAATTCTGCTCGCTTGGGGCTTCGAACCACATGCAGGGGGCTGTGCCGAGGTCGTTGTTTATCACCGTGCAGCATTTGGGCACGAGGGCCTGAGCACGGTTGACGGGGGTCACCTCGTAGCCCAAACCGTCGAAGAGGCGGCGCACGTTCTCGAGAGCCATGCTGTCCTCCACCAGCTCGGTGCCGAAGAAGTCGCACAGCGTTGTCTTTGTAATGTCGTCCTTCGTAGGCCCCAGGCCTCCGGTGAGCAGCACGGCATCGCTCTCGGGCATGGCACGGCGAATGGCATCAAAAATGGCTTGCCGGTTATCGCCCACAACTAATGTGCTCGCGACCTCCATTCCGACGTCGGTGAGCATTTTGCACATGGTTGATGCATTGGTGTTTACTACTTGCCCTATGAGTAGTTCATCGCCTATATTGATTATTGTAACTTTCATAGCGTCAGTATTTTATATCGATAGATGCTTTTCTTTTTCAGGGTGCAAAATTAGTAAAGTTAATTATAACGATGAAATTTTTTTATGGGATAAGAAAAAACTTCGTAATTTTGCAAACTCTTAGAATCATTGAAGCGATGACAGATATACCCAATTTAGACGAGCTGATACGCATGGCGCTGCGCGAGGATATCGGCGACGGCGACCACAGCACTCTTGCATGTATCCCCCCCACAGCCACGGGCACTGCCAAAATGGTGGCAAAACAAGATGGCATACTTTGCGGCGCCGAAGTAGGGAAACGTGTTTTCCGGATTGTCGACCCCAGCCTCGAGGTGTCTTTGTTGAAGAACGATGGCGACGAGATCTTCAAAGGCGAGATAGTGATGACCATCGAAGGCCACAGCGGCAGCATACTCACGGCAGAGCGCACGGCTCTGAATTTCATGCAGCGCTTGAGTGGCATAGCCACCGAGACACACCGTATGGTGAAGATGCTTGACGGGCTGAAAACACGCCTGCTCGACACCCGCAAGACCACACCCAACATGCGACTGCTGGAGAAATACGCTGTGGCTTGCGGTGGAGGCACAAACCACCGCATCGGACTGTACGATATGGTGATGCTTAAGGACAACCATATTGATTTTGCCGGCGGTATAGAGGCGGCCATCGACCGCACACACCAATACTTGAAGGAGAAGGGCAAAAAGCTGCGTATTGAAATTGAGGTGCGCAACCTCGACGAGTTGCAGCGCGTCATGGACCACGGTGGTGTGGACCGGATTATGTTGGACAATTTCAATATTCCTATGCTGCGCGAAGCGGTGGAGCGTATAGGCCACCGTTATGAAACCGAGGCGTCGGGCGGCATCACAGAGAGCACTCTACGTCCCTACGCCGAAACGGGTGTCGACTTTATTTCGGTCGGGGCCTTGACGCATCATATCAAAAGCTTGGACCTGAGCCTGGTAAAGAAGTGATTAGTGAAATGTGAATTATGATGGGTTTAATGGGTTTGATGGGTTTGATGGGTTTAATGGGTTTGAGAAGTGAATGAGGAACTGAAATATTATTTCACGTCACGCTATCAGAGGCTGCTCCGTTTCTGGAGCCTGCGTGTGATTCCTACGGCAAACCGGGTGGTGCTGCCAGGTTGTAATGGCGTGCCTTTGCCGCAGATTCTGAAGCATTTCTCGGATCGGGAACTGTGGACAAGCGCCAAAGCACTCTCGTTCTCGTTCATCATGGCGTTGCCTCCGATGCTCATATTCTTCTTTACACTGATTCCCTATTTCCCCGTGGATGGAGTACAGACCGAGTTGCTGCGGCAGCTGGAGGCAATGCTGCCTTCCGGGGTCTACGACAGGGTGAGCTCCACCATCAACGACGTCATCGGGCATAAGCATAGCAGCTTGCTCTCGATAGGCTTCATCGGCTCTGTAATTTTGGCTGCCAATGGCATCTATGGCCTCTTGCAATCGTTCAACTCGGTGAGCCACAGTATCGAAAGCCGTTCGGTGGTGAAACTTTACCTGCTTTGTCTGCTGCTTGTGGTGGTACTCTATGTGATGGTGGTGGCAATATTGTCGCTACTTATTGGCTACAAGCTGATTATTCAATTCCTGATAAGCCAAAACTACATCGCAGAGTCGAAATTGAGCCTCGTGGCTTTCAGCGTGGGACGATGGCTTCTGCTTGTCTTCCTTACGCTGTTGGCACTGAGCCTGCTATATTATCTTGCGCCAGTCAAGAAACAGCGCATTAATTTTTTCTCCATAGGGTCGGTGCTATCCACACTGCTTATCTTCGGACTGTCGTGGGCTTTCCAGATATACATAAGCAATTTCAACAACTATAACCTGCTGTATGGTTCCATCGGCACGATATTGATATTGATGCTGTGGGTTTACGCCAACTGTGTGGTTATACTGGCGGGCTATGCTGTGAACATAGCCATAGCCGACAGCCTGATTGAGGAGAGGAAGCCCTTGGTGCGACAGCGACGGCGCAAAACAGGGCATGGCACAACGCTCGGAGGCACACGCCACTACAGGCTCAGCACTGAGAACGCCGGCGGGCGTCAGCCTCGCGGCTCGGAGCTCTTCCACAGCCCTTCGGGCGTGGGGAAATGGAGGAAAGTGATTAGTGATTAATGATTAATGAATGGTGATTAGTTACTTAATAAAAAAACAATATAATATCGAGAAATGATTATACAAAAAGCTAACGGCAGAGTGCTGAAAAACGAGGAGGCACGTGGTGCGGAATTTAAGATGGTCGCCAAGACCATGCATGGGCTTGAAGAAATTCTGGCCGACGAGCTGCGCGATTGCGGGGCGAAAAACATTGAACTGCTCTCGCGTGCTGTGGAGTTCTCGGGCGATATGCGCGTGCTGTACAGAGCCAACTACACTTGCCGCACAGCCCTGGCTATTCTGAAGCCTTTCGCCGAATTTGAGGCCAACAACGAGCAGGAACTCTACGACAACGTCTACCGTATCAAGTGGGAGAAGATGCTTGACGTGGACGGCACGTTCATGATAGATTCCACAACGTCGGGCGACATCTTCACCCATTCCTACTACGCGGCACTGAAAACTAAGGATGCCATCGTCGACCGCTTCCGTCGTATGTTCAACCAACGGCCGAATATCGACACGGAGAACGCCGACTTCAAACTTAACCTTCATATTGCCGACAACCGGGTGACGCTGCTGCTCAATTCGTCGGGCGAATCGCTCCACAAACGCGGCTACCGGCAGGCTGTGGGCTTGGCTCCCATCAACGAGGTGCTTGCCGCCGGCATGATCAAACTTGCCGGATGGAAATGCGACTGCAATTTCTACGACCCCATGTGCGGCAGCGGTACGCTGCTCATCGAGGCGGCAATGATGGCCAACAATATCCCCGCTCAGTACTACCGGCAGGAGAATTTCGCCTTCAAACGCTGGCGCGACTTCAATATCGGCGAATGGAAATATGTGAAGGAATCGGAGGACCGCAAGATCGGTTCGCTGGATTTCGACTACGAGATATGGGGCAACGACATCGACATGGATGTGCTCAGACAAGCCGAAATGAATCTACGCCATGCCAAGTTGCACAAGGACATTATCCTTTACCACGGCTCGTTCGAGGATCAGGAACCTCCCGAAGGACGCACCCTCATTGTCACCAACCCTCCATACGGTGAACGCATCAAGGTCGACGACCTCAACGAGCTGTATACTAAGCTGGGCGATACCTTCAAACGCCTTTATGGCGAGCGCTGCGAGGTGTGGCTTATATCGTCCGACTTCAATGCTATCAAGCATATTGGTCTCCATCCTTCAAAGAAGATTCAGCTTTTCAACGGCTCCCTCGACTGCCGCCTGCTGAAGTATGAGCTCTACAGCGGCTCGAAGAAATCAAAGACTGACTGATAGCAGCTTTTCGCAATTCTGTCAGAGTGAGTCCCGTAGGGGCGGCATATAATAGCCGTGGGCGCGAGCCCACGGGAATCGAAATACTCTAATAATCTGAGCCCCGTAGGGGCGGCATATTAAGTAACAGTAAAAAAATAGCAAGCTTATTTTATTTTGAATGTCTGATTGTATCAACTTATTTTTTAATTATTGCTCATCACTAATCACTAATCACTAATCACTAATCACTAATCACTATTCACTCATTAAGCAATAAAGCAATAAAGGCTGCCGCCGCTGCCGCTGGCTTCACGGATTGTGGAATAGCCGAGGCTCGGGCCATTCCCGAGGATGTCTTTCCGCTCAACGAATGGCTTGCACGAGGCTACAATGCCGATATGGGCTATATGCTACGCAACACCGACAAGCGTCGCGACCCTCGCTTGCTGATGCCAGGAGCACGCAGCGTCATTGCCCTGGTGCTGGCCTACAAGTCGGACAGGCTGGTGCAGGGCATAGCGCAATATGCCTACGGCGAGGACTATCATGAGCGTATGAAACGCATGATGTGGAACCTTATTGCAACCATTAAGGCTTTGTGGGCGGACTGTGGTGGCGGAGATAATGACGGCGCAACGCTGACAGCACGCCCTTTTGTCGACACTGCCCCTATCAGCGACCGGCACTGGGCCGTGCAGGCGGGGTTGGGCTGGATTGGAAGCAACACGCTTTTCTTGCATCGACGTTATGGCTCGTTCTGTTTCCTCGGCGAGATCGTGACCACTGCGTCGTTCGATGTCTACGACAGGCCTCTTGACCAGCTGACGGGGCCTTGCGTGGACTGCCGGCTCTGCGTTGATGCATGTCCGAACGGCGCTATATGCTGTGCCTCGTCGGGGGCCCCGATGGTGGATGCCAGGCGCTGCACTTCGTACAACACCATCGAGAACCGCGCTACCGCGCTGCCGGCCGCTCTGCAAAGAAGAGGCTACGTCTATGGCTGCGACATCTGTCAGGCCGTGTGCCCACTAAACAGCAATGCTCCAGCAGCATACACCCTTACGGAGGAACGCAAACGGGAGCTGGAGATGCTACGAGATGCCGACGAGGCCACCTTCAGCAAGGTGACAAAGCATACGGCGATGGAGCGCATCAAGTACGCGCAGTGGCGGAGGAACTTAGGGACGACACGACAAGAGGGCTGCTCATAGTATTGCTGAGATATAGTCTTTGGCGTACTCTTTCAGGCCGGGGGCGTTGATGATCTCGATGTTGCGCGCCAGACCCAAGTAGAAACGTCCAATACCTTGCATACCATACACTTCAGTGTCGAGCAGCCAGTGTCCGTCGGTGGTTTTCGTCAGTTGGCTCTCGGCGCCGTCGTATTCTTCAATCAGGAGGTTGTAGGCCTGCGTGTCGAGCGCGAGTTGTATGCGTTGGGCCTTGTCGCCGGTCATGTGGAACAGGTCGGTGTGTCCCTCTTTGTGTTCGCTTTGGTGGGCCCAGGGTTGGCTTTCTATTTTCACGTCGCGTATACGCGAGATGGCGAAGAGCTTGACTTTGGCGGCGTCGAGGTCGAAGCACCAGATGTATTTGTTGCCCTTGGTGAAGGCGAAGGGCTCTACGTGGCGGTCTTCCTGGCTGTTGCTGCTCGACGAGCGGTAGCCCAGAAGCACAGCCTGGCGGTGATGTTCGATGGCCACGGACAGGGCGTTCTCCAGACGGGCGCGAGAGGCGTCGAAATGCAATTTGCGGTTCAGGGTGTACATTCGCGTGGCGTCGTCCATCTTGCGGCTTTCGGCGTTGGCGCGCACGTAGGCCACACCGTCCAGCTCCACCACCTTGAAGTCGCAGGGGTCTACCTTTATGGCCACCACGCGTTCTTCGTGGATGGGCTCAAGATGAATGTATTGCATCAGGTCGAGGCCGAAGCTTTTCTTCGCTTCGTCGCTGATGTGGCGCATATAGGCGTCCATAGTGTGCAGGTGCAGGTGGTCGAAGTCGGCCTGGAGGCCCGACACCAGGCCGTGGTCGTTCACGCCAAGGTATACCACGCCTCCCTCGCGCGAGTTCAGCATGGCGCATACACCCTTGAAGACGTTGTGCTTCTGTTGCGCCTCGTTGGGTTGCATGTGGTTGTCGGGCGGGAAGACGAAGCTGGTCTTGAATTCCTTGCGGTCGTCTTCTACGCCGAAGTAGTTGTCGTCGCCGTCGGTGAAGTCGGTCTGGGCCTCTTCATCGACGGTGAGCTGTCGTGTGATCTCGAGTTCTATCTGTCGTTGCATGGCGCCGCTCAGCACGTTGCGCAGGCGGTTGCCCGACTGCACCAGCTGGGCCAGGTTGGAGAGCAGCTGGTCGGAGCCTTCGATCATCATGTTCAGAAAGTCCTCGTCGGGATTGTCGTTGTATTGTTTCAAGATATATACGATGTTCGAGCGTCGCTTCACGCCCGCCATATCTTCTATGCTCTCGTCGGGCTCGGGGACGTAGATTCGCTTGTATTGCCCGCAGGCGAAGAAGACCATGTTGCGCAGGGTCTGTGCCGTGAAGTCGGCATAGTGCATGGCTGTCAGGTCACCGCTCATTTTGCAAAGCACCTCGGTAAGTCCCAGCAGTTTGTAGCGTTCGATGGGAAGGCTTATGTTTTTCTGGAGCACGTAGATGATGCGAGCCAGGATTTGTATGAAACGGCTGTCGATGGCTGCCTGCAGGTCGTCGTCGATGGTGGTGTCGTCGGGCTCGTAGCAGAACGACACGATGCAGTTGCGCCGCGAGGCGAAGTCCTCAAACTCTTCGTCTTCTTCTGCCGGATATTCATAGTGGGCGTTGATGTAGCCCTGCTCGCGCGATTTGTTGCTGATAGTCATCCATGCATATTCGCCTTTCTTGAAGCCATGGTCGGGGGTGGAGAGCGAGAAGCCCGCTTGCGACCACCACCACATGTAGCCGTTTTTCTCCTCTACGGCGCGAGCAAGCGTCAGCGTGCCTATCGAGGTCTCTTCGTATTCGTCAATCATGAAGTCTTTGAAGGTCTGCGTAAGGTCGAAAATGGCATGGCTGTCGTTGACGCTTTTCAGGACTACGGGTATGTCGTGCCCCACGGGCAGGTGGGTGCTGAAGTCTCGGATGGTGTAGAAGAATTTGTTGTCGAAAGTGCAGGTGCCGCTTATGCGTTCGTATTGTGGGTCGGTGCTGACCACATCGATGCGCTCGAAGCTGGTGCGTACCACGCGTACCAGCAGGCTGTCGCCCTCCTGGTAGCGCTGTTTCTTGTGCCAGGCGGCGTCGATGGGGAACATGGCTTGCAGATATTCGCGGAAGAAGAGCTGCAGGGTGTCGTAATCGCCGGTCTTCGTCTGGTTCAGTTTTAGGCGTGGCAGGGAGCGGAGCTCTATGTGGCCCTCGCATAGCGTCAGTGACTTTTGCGTCTTCGAGCTTCGGAAGTCCACTTCCGACATGGGGACCACGGTAAGGCACCGCTCGGCAAGCATTGCCGAGCCGTTACCGGAATACCACAAGGGCCCCACGGCGGAGGCCGCCGGGACCTCGCTCTTCAGAAGTAGCCCGGCAAAGAGGAAAGGCTCGAAAGTCCTCAGGTCGTTCCATCCGAATTTCACCACCACGCGTCCGGTGGTGGTCATCATGCGCACAGCCTCGTTGAGCAGGGCTTCGTGCAAGGTCTCGTGGCTTATGCGAACCATCAGCAGGTCCAGGCAGGCCAGGGCCAGGTGCTGGGCCGTCAGGTTGGGATAGGCTTTCACCAGCATGTAGAGTGCCAGAATCCTAATCTTTGTTGTTGCCTCATCTTCGCTGCTTTCTCCCTCCAGAACGGCTCCTATGGGGCGGTGCGCCATCTCGTCGCACAGCTGCTCCACACGATTGCAAAGTAGGTCTATAGAGCTGAGGTAGAATATGTCGTCGGTGTGGTCGTCGTCGCGTTTGTCGTAAAGGTATTGTATGAATTTGTCGAGGTTCACGTCGATGTACTCGGGCTGGAGGTCTAACCATAGTGTTGGCCTCTCGTTCATCGTATCGCGGTAGGGCTGTGTGTGGTTGCTTTCGATTCTTTGCTCAGCCCGTAATATTGTCTCCTTTGTATTGTTCACAGTATTTATACTCCTATATGTGGTACGCGGGCGTCCCCGCCTGCGACGTTTAATGTAGTGGAGGACGCTGTAAAGTATGTGTTCCTGAGTGCATCATGCCAGGAGTACGCGTCCTCGCGTGTATTATTTATTTCTAACGAAAGGGTTGTCGTTTTATTGTAAGCAATGTTCCTTTTTTATTCGGTTGCGTCGGATTTCGGTTGCGTCGGATTTGCAATCCGACGCAAAATATTATAAGGATTTTTAATCCGCATAATAACGGATTTCGGTTGCGTCGGATTTGCAATCCGACGCAAAATAATATAAGGATTTTTAATCCGCAAAATAACGGATTAAAAATCCTTATAGTAACGGTAAAAAATAAGGTGTATCGATAGTGATGTAAAAAATGCGACTATAATTCGTGTTAATTCATTTCGCCTGCGAAAATATAGTTTTATATTCGGTGTCTCATATCTTGAAAATCATGTGATTCGTGATAATTCGTGCTAATTCGTAGACCTCAAAAAACAATCGTTTTACCTTTTTTTCGCCTACCCGATTGTATCAACTCATTTTTTTATCATTGCATAACGATTTTATTCGTACCTTTGCAAATTATTATGCTTTCGCCGGTGGGTGACGACAGTGCATCGATATGCATGTGAGGCCGCGTTCTTTCCGGCAGGGATGACCGCAAACCAAATAAAAAACAAGGTAATATTTGTGATGTTTAATGCTTTATATTCATCTCCGTTGGGCGATATCGAGCTCGCGATGGACTGCTCGGCACTGACGGCGTTGCGTTTTTCCCGAAGTGGCTCATTCTCTTCAAGTAACTGGTTCCCACCTTCCTCGGCTTGTGCTGCTTTGCTTGCTGATGTTTTTCGCTGGCTCGACCTCTATTTCTCGGGCGCAAAGCCAGACTTCACGCCTGCTCTCCGCCCACAGGGCACCCCGTTCCAATGCGGCGTATGGCAGGCACTGTCGGCAATCCCTTACGGCAGTGCCGTCACCTATGGCGACATTGCCCGTCGTGTAGGCTGCCGTTCGGCACAGGCTGTGGGGCAGGCAATAGAGCGCAACCCTATTGCCATAATCATACCGTGCCATCGCGTCGTCGGGGCCAACGGCTCGCTGACGGGCTACGCCTACGGAACGGAATTGAAAAGGAAACTGCTTGAATTGGAGTGCGTGGAAATAGGAAGCTGGCGGTAGCCACTACAGGCCTCTTTTTGTTCGTCTGGTTTTTGGTATGACATCGCTTCGCGGTCGTACAGCTTGCTTTGTTTTCTTTATGCCAGCTTTACTGTTGGCTGCTTTGTTGTGCGATGTCGCTATGGGTTTGCTTGCCGGTTGCTTTTGAGATGATGGGGGTGGTGAGGGCTTCTCATAGTCGGATGGCGTGCGGCTGCCGCCCTGTTTATAGCCCGTCATGCGGTTCACGCGGTTGATGCGCGACGAGAGGTTGTGGCCTCCGGTTGTCAGCATGTCGTTGTAGGTCACAATCAGCGATGAGGTCTTCATGTATCGTCCCGAATTGCCCGAGAGGTTGGCGGCGAAATAGTTTTTCACTTTGCCGAGGTCCATTCCTATCAGGTCGAGGTTGTTCTTGCCCACCTCGCGCATCAGGCGGTTCACGCGCCGTGCCTGCAGCCATGTGGTGTAGCTTTCGCGGTCGCGGATGGTGACTCCGCGAGGGTAGGAGAGGAGGCGCGCCAGTTGCCGGTATTTCTCGTCGGAAAGGCCACAAAGCATATTCTTTACTTCCGTCAGGCTGCGACAGAGGCTCGCCTTGGTGTTGCGATGCACGTTGTCGTAAATCTGGTCGATATTCTCTTCGGTGTAGGCGAATTTGTATTTCTGTTCGTTTTCGCTCAGCTGTTTGTCTACGTGCTCTTTCTGGTAACTGTGGAAACTGCGGCTGGCGAGGCTGTCGGCCAGCTCGTTGATTCTCTGGCTGCTGAGCTGTCGGAGGGTGTCGAGCAGTTGCATGGTGGGTTTCATCAGCAGGAACGGCTTGTTCTTCGGAAACGAGGGGTAGGTGTCGCCAGAATAGCTGATGTTGTTGTCGGTGAATAGCTGATAGAGAGCCGTGTATTGCACCACGCGTGCCAAGTCGGTGCAACCGAGCGTGGCGAAGTAGTGGTAGGCCTGGCTTTCGTAGCTATGACCCACCGACTGGCTGCGCTGCTGGGAGTTGAAGTAGCTGACGGGCAACGAGCCGGTGCGGCCAAGGGTGTAGATGGTGTATCCTTCGCGGTCAATGGCATACATGGCCCCGGCGGTGTTCCAGTTGTATACCAGCTCGTCAAGTCCCAGTTTGCGGAACAGCGGTTTGTCGAATGGGTAATAACCAGGCTCGGGATAGCGGTAGTGGCTTTCCTTGATGGTGCCGCGTTCCGACCAGTCTTTCAGCAGCACGTCGGTGATGGTCATCAGGTCGCCGAACTCGGTATTCTCCAGCTCCCGGCTGAGGTAGGTGGGGCACCAGTCGTGAAGGTTGCACATCTTGCCGGCCATCAAGTCGTTGATGTCGAGGCTTTGCGAGAGCTCTTTCTCGGTGGTTGAAGCGAGCAGGAGAATACTTTCTATCTGTAGTGGCGGCAACTCGTGGAGGGGTGCCTGCCTCTCGCGGCCAATAATCACCAGCGTGGTGCTGTCGGCCAGGGCACCCAATATGAGGTCGGCATCGAGGGTGAACTGCCTTATGTTGCCCAGTTGCTCCCCGATGTCGGCGTTTTTTGCCATAGCCCAAGCCACAAAGCCTGGCTCTTGACTGAAGAAGACACCACGCTGCCGGGTGCTGAACATCTGGCTGATGGTCATGACGTTTGCCGGGTCGGGGTTGTTGGCACCTGCAACAGTCTGCGAGCTGTCGGTCTGATTCAGACTGATAAAGCCTTCGCCCTCTTCGATAAACCATGTGTTGAACTCTTCCAAGGTGATTTGATAGTCAATGTTTTCTTCTGCGAAATATTGGCGTTTATGCTCGGCAGGAAGAGTGGTCACCGTAGGCTTGTAGTCGCTAAAGAAAAGCTCTTGGCTCAGGCGTTTGATCAGACGGTCGCAGTTGTCCTGCGTGGCGTTGCCCAGCAGTATTATTGCGTCGGTAGTGTAGCCGTCGTAGCCAATATGGTGTTTGCGCAATTGGCTTTCGTGGGTGAATCGGGCGAAGAGAGATGCTATCGAGTCGGTCTCGAAATGGGGCGGCAGGTCGCTGAGCAGTATCATGCGGCTGCTGTCGGCGAACGAGGCCATTCCTATGGTTTGATAATGGAAGCGGTATTTCTTTCTGAAGTCGGCGTAGATGGAGTCGGCGGCACCTGCTGCGGCGCACGCCGCGATGTCTACCTGCTGGTTTGGAATATATTCCACTTCAAACAGACGGGCACCTTCGCGTTTAATGCTCTCGGCAAGTGGCGTGCTGCGCAAAACAAACAGTACGGTTGCAACAATGGCAATGGCAACAGCGATGAAGACTGCTGTTTTTTTTGCTTTCATGGTGATGAAATAGGGGAGACCTATTTGTATTGGTTCAGATGATGGTATTGTTCGCCAAGCATCATGAGCTCTTTGAAACGTTCGGCGCGTTCGGGTGAAAGTTTGTCGGCATTCAACAGTTTTTTCTGTTGTTTCCACCACGAGTGCATGCTCCTCTCTTCATCGCGATATTTCGAGGGTCGGCGGTGGTATGTCTCGATATGCTTCTTTATCTGTTGCCAGTGCTTTGTCCAAATCTCGTCTTGCTTCATGTTTTATAAAAATTGCTGTTAATTGCTGATAATTGCTGATAATTGCTGCTAAAAGAATATGAGCGCTAATTTTGACCGTTTACTTATTTAATTATTGCTTAATGTTCATGATATGAGGTCGGCCAGCTTCCCGTGAGCCGCACGCACCAGGTCGGCAGGAGCCAGACGGAACTGCAGTCCTCGTTGGCCGGCACTGCAATAGACGGTGTCGTAGTTCATGATGCTTTCATGAAACCAGGTGGGCAGGGGTTTCTTCATTCCGATGGGCGAGCATCCGCCGCGAATGTAGCCGGTGAGGGGCAGCAATTCTTTTACGTGTATCATCTCTATTTTCTTGTTCCCCGTGGCACGGGCGGCTTTCTTCAAGTCCACCTCTTCGGCACCTGGCACCACGCATACCGTCAGTCCGCTCCGGTCACCGCGCAGCACTAAGGTCTTGAACAGCCGTTCGATGGGTTGCCCCAGCTGCTCGGCAATATGTGCCGCTCCAAGGTCGCTTTCGTCAACCTCGTAAGGTATGAGTTCGTAGCTGATTTTCAGTTGGTCGAGTATCCGTGCGGCATTGGTTTTCTTCGTTGCTTTCATGTGGACAATAACGATGAAAGCTACAATATATTGTCCTTTTACATAATAATTATAATAGGAGCGCGTTATTAGTAAATATCGCAGGCGGGGACGCCCGCGTACCAGACGCATCGCAGGCGGGGACGCCCGCGTACCAAATTGTTATTAATCATAATGTTCACAGCCAGAGAAATAATTACATATATGGAGTCGCAACGCGACGACGTGCAGCGAGCCAACCTGATGCGTTTCTTCAAAACAGCTCCGGGACAATACGGCCATGGCGACGAATTTTTGGGCCTGAAAGTGCCGCAGACACGCGAGGTGGTGAAGGCCGTGGCAAAAGAGACCGAGCTTGATGAAGTTCCCGAGTTACTGATGAGCCCTTGGCATGAGGTGCGCCTCTGTGGCTTTTTGTTGTTGGTGTATCATTTTGAGAAACAGTCTGTAAAAAGCAAGGAGGACAATCTTGAGGCCATCCGCCTTCGCGATGAGATACTGTTGCTCTATCTTCGTTATGCCGAACGCGCCAACAATTGGGATCTGGTGGACCTTTCTGTGCATAAAATATTGGGGCATTGGCTACTGCTGCCCACTTGCATAGGAGGAGGAGAAGTAGGGCAACACATCGACCATAAAATTCATGTTGTCGACGAACTGGCATATAGCGATAACTTATGGCGGCAACGGATGAGCATGGTGTGCACCTGGAAAACATCGCAGCAGGGCGATCCTTCGTGGTGCCTGCGTTATGCCGAGATTCATCTGCATCATCCACACGATTTGATGCACAAAGCCGTCGGCTGGATGTTGCGCGAAATGGGCAAGCGTGTATCGATGGACCTTCTGCGCGATTTCCTTAGCAGCCATGCTCATGAGATGCACCGCACCACGCTGCGCTACGCCATAGAGCAGATGTCTGACGACGAGCGCTACGAATGGCTTAGAAGGTGAATGGTGAATGGTGAATAGTGAGGTTACTTAATACAGTAAAAATAATAAGGTGTAACGATATTCTGTCAGAGTGAGCCCCCCACCTCTCACAATCCCCGTAGGGGATCCCGTTCAATAGCCACCGTTCACCCCCCCCACCTCTCACAATCCCCGTAGGGGATCCCGTTCAATAGCCACCGTTCACCCCCACACCTCTCACAATCCCCGTAGGGGATCCCGTTCAGTAAGGATAAAAAAATAAGGTAATATGATGGATAAAATGAGAGCGCGTTTCTACGAAACGCATAGAATATTGGTTGTCAACAGCCCCACACTATGTGCGGGGTTAATGAGAGTAAGCCCCTCCAGGGCTTTATTGTATCACCTTATTTTTTCATTGTCACTAAATTCGTGTGAATTCATTTCGCTTGCGAATAATCGTTTCCTACATTTGACGTTTCCTGGCCTGAAAATTCGTGCTAATTCGTGCTAATTCGTAGACAAAATAAGCATTCGTGTAATTCGAGAGATTTGTGTTCAAATCGCAGGCGAGGACGCCCGCGTACCACGACGCATAAACACTATCGTTTTAATTTTTTTTTGCGCCTACCAGATTGTAAGTAACCGGTCAATTTTAATTGACATTTATGATAATTCACCTGCATTTACCGGCATTCACGTTCTATAAATGTTATTTATGGTAATTGCTGGTCATTTATGGTAATTGCTGTTCAAAGAAAATGAAAGTTAATTTAGGTCAGTCACTTATCAACTTTCTTTTAATTATTGCTTAATAAAAAAGGCGAAGCTTAGGGCTTCGCCTTGTTTTATGTTGTTTTGATTGTCGTCACTGCTCCGGGCTGAACATAGGATCCCAGGCGGGGAGCATTATCGGCTTCTGGCTTAGCAGGCTGCGTATATTCTCGGGGATGTATTTCTCCTCAAGCACCACTCGGAACATGTACTCGTTGAACCATTCGTTGCTCATGATCAGGTTGCCTTGATAGCCGTAGTTGGGACCCCAGCTGTTCTCCACCATCCATTTCAGGGGTTTGCCCTCCTTGTCGAGGTCTACGGCACAGAGGGTCATGGCATGGCTGCTGCCGCTGGCGAAGGTGCTGACGCGTTGCTTCTTGTCCATTCCGAAGGTGGTGCCCATAAGCGAGGCATAGTCGTAGTTGGCGGGGTCCATGAAGCCTTTCTCGCGGTCGAGGAATTTGCCTACGTCGCAGCTGAAATACATCATCGTGCTGTCTTTGATGCTGGCGATGCACATGGGGGCTATCTCGTTCATGGGCAGGTTGATATAGCGCCAGTTCTGGCCGTCGTAGACGTGGCGGTCGTACTGTATTTCGTAGACTTTGTAGTATTCGCGTGTGGGGTCGTTCATCACCATGTAGTATTTCGAGAAGTCCTGTTTGGCGTATTTCTCGTAGAACGACTTCGGAGTGTAGCTTTCGGTGCTGACCACCTCGCCTTTGGCGTTGCGGTGGGTCCAGGTGAACTCCGCCGGAGGCTCGCCCATAGTCAGGACCAGCATACGGTAGATGGTGCCCAGCATCTCGGTCTTGCGGCTTTGCAGCTTGGTGGCGTTCATGCCTTTCTGGGCGGCCATCTCGCGCAGCTCGAGGCCGAACTCGCGCAACTTGAGGCTAAGCAGGTTGCTGATGCTGCTGGTGTTGTTGGTGTTGTAGGTCTCGGGCATCACGTCGGAGGGCACGAGGCCGTATTTGTCTGTTAGGTTGGCTATGCCGGTGAACTGGCCGCCATCGCCTATGGGGTTCTTGAAAAGCCATTCCACCTCCTGGTCGGTCATGGGTTTCTGCCAGGTGTCGATGATGGCCTGCAGGAAGAGGTTGCTCTTCTCCAGCTGGTCGTAGAAAAAGGTGTAGGCCTGCGAGAACTGAAAGTCGGCGGGCAGGTCGTGCTGGCGTATGGCTTTGTTGCGCATCACGTTCATGCCGGTGAACATCCAGCAGCGCCCACTGCTTTTCTGGTCGGTGACGGCCTTGGAAACCACCCTGTTGGAGAAGTGCGAATCGAACTTGGTGGCGTTCTCATAGTTCATGGCAAGCTTCGCGGGGCTCTGGGTCACGAGGATGTTGCGCAACGCTTTGTCAGAGGCGTTGGAGCCATAGGACTTCTTTATTTGCAGCATCATGTCGCTGCTGATGCCGCCACGTTCTACCTGTGCCTGTCCGGGAACGTCCCGACCTCCTGATGTGGGTGTGGCATTTTTGTTTTTCTGGGCCTGCATGGCTCCGGCGGCAAGGAGCAGACAGGCGACAATGACAATTTTTTTCTTCATATTGATGATATGTTTATTTTATTGATATCTATATGATTAATATATTTTGTGGCTGTTTTTTTGCCTCTTTATGAACGCACAAAGATAGGTATTTTTTGCAGAATAGTGAAAAAAAGCTTATTTTTGCATTTTGTAAAACACCACACTACCTGAGGGGTTATTGAGAGTAAGGCTCTCTGAGCCTTTGTCTTATACTTTATTCTTTTATTGTTACTTAACAATTAAAACAATTCAACTGTCAACAAATGCTTTCGTGTCGCTTGTCGCTATTCGCTGGACGCCGTAGGTCGTTTGTCAGGGTCTTGGCACTCTTGATGACGTTTTGCTCTGTGCATTCTTTGTTGCTGGCGCAGGGGATGTCGACTATGGGTACCGACTTTTGGTTCTCGTTCATGCAGGGAGGGCTGTCGCCAACGTTTAGTGTCACCGTCACGGGGTTGCGCGATTGCAATGGAACTATCAGCAATCCCAATACGGGATGGAGCTTGCCTTTCAGCGTGCCGGCAGGTGGAAGTGTGGTGATCGGGCTGGATCGTGAACAGTGCTATAATAATTTGTCGAATACTGTTATGGAAACGGGGTTGCATCTGGTGACTACCGACACCGTTTCGGTGTATATCAGCAATTTCATGACGGCATCGTTCGATGCCACCTATGTTTTCCCCACAAACGTGCTTCAGGATGAATATATGATACAGACATTCCAGTCGTCGAGGACATACTATCGCTCGGAGGTGCTGCTCGTGGCCGTGGAGGATTCCACCTACGTCGACATCTTTCCCACGGCCGTGACGGTCAACACCACTGAGGGCTCTGACACGCAGCCCTGGTGGCGCATGCTTAATGCCGGACAATGCTTGCTGCTGCGCTGCGCTACGAACTGGGGCGACTACAGCGGCACGGTCATCAAAACGCGCGAGTGCAAGCCCATTGCTGTGTTTTGCGGACACGAGTGCGCCTATGTGCCTGACGATGACGCCCAGTATTGCGACCACCTTTTCGAACAATGTATGCCTATGGCCTATTGCGGAAAGAACTACGTGGTGACGATGACGATGCGTCATCGGGGCGACTACGTGAAGGTTACCTCGCTCGAGGACAGTTGCAACATTACTGTGGGCCCCGATTGGGTGGCAAGTATCAATAGGGGCGAGAGCTATGGCTTCAGCATCGAAGGGTATCCCTATGCACGACGTGTGGTGACCTCTAAACCCTCCATGGTGAACATATACGTTCACAGCAAAAGCGCTGATGATATCGACGGCGACCCATCGATGATTCTCGTCCCTCCGCTCGAGCAGCAGCTGCGCGATGTTGTTTTTGTTAATTATAATTTTCAAAATCAGTTGACAAGGTTCCATTACGTGAATATCGTCACCCGCACCGAGAACTGTGGCAATATCCGACTGGACGGTGGGGCTTTCTCCGATAACGATTTTAATGCCGTTCCGTACAACCCCGAGTATTCCTATGTGAGGGCTAATATTGGACCGGGGGCGCACCGGCTGCAGAGCATTGGCGGTGGCGGCTTCACTGCGCATGCCTATGGAATAGGGTATAACGAAGGCTATGGCTATGCCGTGGGTTTTGCAGCACGTCGACTGAACTTGACCTTGTCGGTGAACGGCCTGGACGTGGTGAGCGGTGATACCGTGGAGATGTGCGTCGGCACTATGGAGGCTGTGGCCCATAGGCAGGAAGGCACCGACCAGCCGCAGTGGTTCCTCAGCGGCTCGTCCTACTCTTATGGCGACACGTTAAGGATTGACTTCGCTGAGGCCGATACGGTGGAAATCAAAGCTATAGCAACGGTGAATGATGCTTGTTTCCCGACCGACGATACGGTGCGCTGCGTTGTGATCATTCATCCCAACAAGAAGATTGATTTCGACAGCGTGGTGTGCGACTCGTCCTTCGTCTGGCACGGTCTGATTTGCGACACTGCTGGCACCTATACTTTCGACACCGTTACTGCCAACGGATGCGACAGCCTGCGCGTGATGCACCTCAATGTCTATAGCAGCCGCCAGACCATCCAGACGATAGCTGGCTGCGACAGCCTTGTCTTCCACGACGTTAGATACTATGAGGGGGATACCATTCTGATGGCGACGCTGCATACCGTCGATGGCTGCGACAGTCTGGTGAAGGGCATCGTGAGCATAAACCATTCGGCTTCAACCATCGACAATGTGCGGCTTTATGAGGGCGACACCCTCCTGTGGATAGATGGCGAAGAATATTATAACGACTCTGTCTCGCCCACTGTCACCCTGTTGACCAGCGAGGGCTGCGACAGCACGGTACGGCTGGTCATCAAAATCATTCCGCGCCCCTTTGAGGACCATCAGGACAGTGCCGTGCTTTGGGTTCCCAATGCCTTCATGCCCGACGAGCAGAGTAATAATGTCTTCAAAATCTTCAGCAATTATATCCTCGAAATGCATGTGTGGATTTTCGACCGCGGTGGCGCGGTGGTTACCGATTTCGATGGCCTTACGGACTTTTGGGACGGCACCCGTGAGGGCCGTAAGTGTATGCAAGGCTGCTATGTCTATCTCGTCGAATACCGTACGGTCAGCATGCCGGATTATATTCAGCGTACCAAAGGAACCGTTTTGCTATTGCGTTAGCGGTTGCCCACTGCCGAATCATGTAGGAGGCGAAGCATCCCTGCTTCGCCACGATGTAGGAGGCGAAGCATCCCTGCTTCGCCAAGATGTAGGAGTCGAAGCATCCCTGCTTTGCCAAAACAGGACAACCCACTACCGCTCAATACGTTTTTATTCCAGACCTGCTACTTTAAATGAATTAGCCAACATTACAGCTTAGTAAATCCTAAATGGCTGTTTTAGACTTTGAGTTTTCGTCGGATGGTAATTTCTATGACCACACAAATATTATTGAGCAGGCCGGTTTGGCAGAACCTCAACGAAACATAAATAAGCAAAGATGCTTATTTGTTGGACTATATTTTTGTTTGCTTTCAATCATGAAATCAAATAATTAACAAGAATACAAAACAGAATGTAATTCATGAATTATTACTTATTCGACCTTTGCTGAAGAATAGCCTTGACGCTGGTTGTCGGCGCATTGGTCGGGCTGGGAAGCCCGACCTCCTAAAGGAAACAGCGCCACCTGCCGTGTCCGTTTGGTACGTGTGCATCCCAGTAGTGTCCAACGCCTCTGAGCGTTGCAGTAGGAGGCAAAGCTTCCCAGCTTTGCCAATGCATCAGCAAAACCCGATACTTGAATTATAATTGCTGGTTAATTGCTTATAATTGCCGTTAAAATAATATGAACGCTATTATTGACCATTTAGCCCAAGTTCAACCCTGAAATTTTTTTTGGGGGCATTTCTCAGCCAATCAGATTTGTAAAGTGTTGATCTATAATAATACCTGGTTTGCAAAATAGCAAAAGTCGGTTTGTACTACCCAGAGCGTATGAAATATTGTTCCTTTTCAAGGGCCGTTTTCTCGCCTCAGCATAGTGCAAACACTTCGTGATTTGCCCTCTGCATTCGGCTTAACGAAAAACCCAAACATGAAACCCCGAAGCGCCAAATCGCTCAAGACAGGATGGTTAGATTAAGCAAGGGGTGAACTTGGGTTAGGTATAATGGTTTAGTGTGGATTCCCCAATCCTTTTCTTGCACTAACCACATCCCCAAAGGTAATGGCCCCGGCCTTGAAACGGCCAGGTTACGCTTCGAAAACCAAAGCAGAAGAAAAACGTCTAAATCATTTTTGTATGAAGAAACAAATACACGTTGTTCCTAATATTGACACCAAACATTATTCTCTGACGGGTAGCAGGTCTCTCATACAGACCTGCTACTTTTTATCGTGTCATGAGAGTTTTTCAATTGAAACATTTTCCAGGAACTTGTCTATATCAACATTTGGCAGCATCATACGTGCTACCGCCACATTACCTGTTTTGTTGGCATTTGCACAGATAATACCACGTACAAAATCGATGGCTTTCACCCATGCTTCCTTGGATGCTGCAACAATCTCCTTGCCGTCTGTGACTTTTTTCAACATCTCGTTCCATCCACCGACAAGCACAGTCACAACGGCCGCATAGTCCATAACCTGTCTTCCCTCAAGAGTATAAACCACTCGCATCTGGCATCCCACAGCATTTGTTCCCTCTTTGTATCGCAAAACAGGGTTTATGCCCACTGCCACCTGCTTGTCCTTCAGCAGAGACTCATTTACATCTGCTGGGATGTTAAAGATATTCTCGTTATATGCTACTATCTGAACGTTTTCCATATCATCTATTGATTGTAGTTACTAAAAAAATGTTCCAATTCCACCCGATTGTTGCATAATTCAGGCTCAAACCGACCAGCCTTCTTCAGTCTCACTTCCGTTGCGTTACCGTCATCATAATGTACGCGCCTCATTTTTCCGTCTATCAACTCAGCATACTCACGGTTTTTCTTAGCAAACATAGTCCGCAATACAATACGACGATTCAAATATTTTACCAAGTTTTCTGCCGTAGTGTCCGTGGCCACAAACACAGGCGTAGCATCACGCAGGCTATTCACCCTTACAAAAAGGTAAAGAGAGCGTGACCCGCTGTCCATATATACTGCGGCAAGCGGCATCTTGGAAATCCTCTGTAAGGTCCCTATCAGCACCAATGTTGGTTCACTCATCTTTGTATTCATATTTTGTAAGTTCTTCAAATATCTTCAAATCTTCTGGCCTTACCCCTTCATTCAGTATCACCTCTGCATGACCTTTCTTGAAGTCTGTCATAATTGCCTGACCTTCTTTCAGTATCACGCCACCTACATACGTGCCTCGTTCATTCTCCATAAATGCCTCAGCATACTCCTCACCATATTTCTCCGTTACGCTCTGATAAGTTTTCTTTCCAGATGCCACGGCAGCCTCTTGGCTATCATTTACAGACAATGATCTTTCAGCAATATAAGGCTCAGTTGCATCCAGTGGATATTTCTTCACCAGTATTGGGCTTTTTTTAGAAGTGCTCACGAGTCATTCTCGATAGGCTTTTCTCAAGGCGCAGCGGCTGCAGATGCCTTTCACCACATATTCTGTCTCCTCGGGCACGAAGCCTTCGGGCAATGGCACTTGGGGAATGGTGACATCACTGAGACATGTGGTGGTGTGGCAGATACGGCAAGTCAGGTGGACGTGCCCAAGGCAATGGCGTGTGTCGTCGTGGTGGCAGACGCAGTATTTTTGTGTGCCACTGCCGTCGTCCACATTGTGGAGCAGGTGTTTTTCGCTCAGCAGCGTCAAAGTGCGGAACAGAGTTGAGCGGTCTACGGTGGGCAGCGATTCCTCAAGGTCGGCCAGACTGAACACACCTTGGAATTCCTGTCGCACGGCTTTCCAGATCATCAGTCTCACTGCCGTGAGGCGAATCCCAGCATGTTGTAGGGTCTCTTCTTCGGTCATGTTGTTTTTGTTTTTTGTTAGGAAGGTTGAGAATTTTATGCTTCACAGGTGGCGACGCCCGCCTGCCTGAGTCGCAGGCAGAATGTGTGCTGGCTGGTAGCTTTACTTTAATTCACTTTCTTTATCCTCATTGTTCTCAGTGCATTCAGTACTGCCAGAAACGTCACTCCCACATCGGCGAAGACGGCCATCCACATCGTGGCAAGACCCACAGCGGCAAGAAGTAGCACCAGCAGTTTTACGCCTATGGCGAAGACAACATTCTGACGGGCGATGCGCAGCGTGCGCCGTGCCGTGCTGATGGCTGTGGCGACCTTGGTGGGGTTGTCGTCCATAAGCACCACGTCGGCGGCCTCGATGGCGGCGTCGCTGCCCAGAGCACCCATGGCGATACCCACGTCGGCACGCGCCAGCACAGGGGCATCGTTGATGCCGTCGCCCACAAAGGCCAATATGCCGGCGTCGCTACGTTCGGCGCCCTCGCCTCCCGAAGCCTTATGCTCCTCAACCCAACGCAGCTTGTCGGCCGGCATCAGCTCAGCGTGGTATTCGTCGATGCCAATCTTGTGTGCCACGTCGGCGGCTACGGCGGCGCGGTCGCCGGTTAGCATGGCGGTGTGGCGCACCCCCTCCCGGCGTAGCGCCCTGATGGCTTCGGCACTGGCATCTTTTATTTTGTCGCCTATCACGATATGCCCCGCATATTCGCCATCAATAGCGATATGAATTACGGTGCCTGTCTCGCCGCAGTCGTGCCATTGCGCTCCTGCGTTTTCCATCAGGGTGCTGTTGCCTACACAAACGCTATGCGTGATGCCCGTGCTGCATAGTGTCACCTTGGCCTTTATACCTTGTCCGGCAATCTCTTCCACGTCGCCTATCCGGCATCCGTCGGTGGCCTCGTCGGGGAATGCGTCGCGCAACGCTGCTGCAATAGGGTGGGTGGAGAAATGCTCCACATGCGCCGCTATGTGCAGCAGGTGGTCGGCATCGAAACGGTCGGGGTGAACGGCCTCGACAGTGAAGACGCCATGGGTCAGTGTGCCTGTCTTGTCGAAGGCCACGCTGTCAACCTTGGCAAGCATATCTATATAGTTGGCCCCCTTGATGAGAATACCCTGCCGCGAGGCGCCACCCAGCCCCCCGAAGAACGACAGCGGGACGCTGATGACAAGAGCGCAGGGGCAACTCACCACCAGAAACATCAAAGCTCGGTAGAGCCATGTGGAGTACAGCAAGAGGTCGGGATTACCAGCCCAATGCTGCGAAGGCCACAGAGGCAGGACAAGAGGCGGAACGACAGCAAGCACCACGGCGGCGATGACCACGATAGGGGTGTAGACCTTTGCAAAACGGTGGATGAACGTCTCGCTTTTCGACTTGTGCTCGGAAGCCTCCTCCACCAGCTTGATAATCTTGCTGGCAGTGCTCTCGCCGAAGGGTTTGGCGACGCGCATCTTGATGAGGCCGCTGACATTGATGCATCCCGAAGCCACCTCGTCGCCTACTGCTACGCTGCGGGGAACGCTCTCGCCTGTCAGCGCCACGGTGTTGAGGCTTGTGCTGCCTTCTGTTATCACGCCGTCCAAAGGTATTCTCTCGCCTGGCTTCACCACGATGGTCTCGCCCACGGCCACCGCGTCGGCATGTACCTCTATGGCCTCGGCACCGCGGAGCACCGTGGCGTGGTCCGGCCGGATCTCCATCAGATGCTCTATGCTTTTGCGGCTCCGCCCTTCGGCATAGCCTTCAATCATTTCGCCTATCTGAAAGAAAAGCATAACGAAAACGGCTTCGGGAAACTGCGTCTCTGCGCCTGGAAGGAAACCAATAAGCAGCGCACCGAGGGTGGCTATGGTCATCAGGAAATGCTCGTTGAACACCTCGCCGTGCAACAAGCCTTCGGCGGCCTCTTTCAGCGTGCTGTAGCCCGCCACAAGGTAGGGCACGAGATAGAGCAGCAGGAGTTGCCAGTTGTTGAGCGATGCCGTTCGCTCCACTATGATGGCCGCGGCAAGCAGTACGGCGGCGCCGGCAACAGCCACCCATCCTCTCCGCTCCTCGTCATGGTGGTGGTGATGATGATGGTGGTCTGAATGGTCGTTGGAATGTCCGGTTGCGTGAATTGAAGCACCATTATGATTACAGCAATCATGATGGTTTTCAGCGTGATGATGATGATGATCGTGAGCCATAATTTTGATTTTTTATGTTGCAAAAGTACGGCGAAAGTTTTGCAACCCGGTTGCAATGATTGGTTTGATGTCGCTCGGAGGCGCCCCGCCATTGCTGCCGCAACGCTCGGAAGCGTATGCCACTACTCCGAGCGAAGCAGGAAGCTCTCGTCGAAGCGGAGGAAAAAACTGAAGGTGAAGTCGGTCTTTGCCATGTCGAAATCGTGTATGGCATCGACTTGCAGGCCGCAGTGCAGGTTCTTGAACTGATGCCCAAGACTAACTGTTGCCGTCAGCAGGTTGCGCACGTCGGCGTCGGGGGTGGCTGCCGACGGGGGCATATGTAGTGCAGTGTAGGGGTTGATGCTCCAGAACAGCGGGCTGCCGTGCGTGCTGAAGAAATGGTTGCCATGCCAGTAGCCGGCTCGGCAGAGAAGGTCCAAGCCGCTGAGCTCGTTTTTGTTTATGAGCGTCGTCTGGTAGGCCAGGGTGGGGTGGAATGCCCATCCGCCGTGGTCAAGCTCAGTGTCCTCTAAGTGATAGAACAGTAGCGGCATATTCAGTGTCAGGTCGTTGCTGCGGGCGTTCAGGCTGTTCTGCCAACGGTATCTGACTTCCAGACCAACGCTCTCGTTGAATGTGGTCACCGTGTTGGTGTCGATTGTCTTCACCTCGCCACCCCTGTGGTTGGCCAAAAACAGCAGCGGCACGCCGACCTGGAAACCTTGCCTAAGGTACAGAATGGCTTCGTGCATCGATCCCATGGTGAAGCGCTCCTGGTCGGGCGTCCATGGCTTTAGGTAATGATACCAGTCCAGCCATGTGTCGCTGCGCCAGTGCCGTGTGCGGGTCATAATCTGAAGGCCTTCCTCGTTGGGGTGGAGCAGTGGTACCGAGGGGTCCAACAGTGCATGGCCCATCCTGCTTCTGTGCCATCCTTGCAGGGTCCCGGCGGTAAGGCTGAGCCACCGTGAGGGCTGGTAGATAAGTGTCAGGATGGGTCGCAAGTGTTGCAGCGAGTCCATCCCGGCAAGCATCTGGGCCTGGAATCCCACGCGGAGCTGGGCACGCTCGTTGACGCCGAAGAGAAGGGTGGGGGTGAGGCTTACACCCGTGGCGGTAAAACCCTTGGCAGCTGGTGTGGCATATTCGGCATCGAAAAAGAAGCCAGAGGCATCCACTTCAAGCATCAGGTGGCGGCATCCTTCTGTAAGGTCGCCACGGCTCTGCACATGGTAGCGCGAAAAAGGCTGCTGCGCATTGATGGTGTGATGAAGCAACATTAGTGTTGCAAGAATGACCAAAATAGGTTGAATTTTGAAATGTTTCATGATGTTGAAAAAGTTTTGCAAAGGTACATAAAAAAAATGAATGATAAATAGTGTATTTTATTTTCTTGATAATTAATTTATTGCAATGGCGTGACGTTTTTTATTATATTTATTGGGGAAAATTTGGTATTTTTGCACGAAATTTTTTTCAATAATTATGTATACAGATTCCACTAAATTCATCGGCGAAGGACTGACATACGACGACGTCCTCCTTGTTCCAAGCTATTCCGACGTACTACCACGCGAAGTTAAGGTCAACACCCGTTTCTCGCGTAATATAGACCTCAATATTCCAATGATTTCCGCCGCAATGGACACCGTTACCGAGGCCGCTATGGCTATCGGCATGGCCCAGGAAGGCGGCATGGGCGTACTTCACAAGAACATGAGTATTGAAAACCAGGCCTACGAAGTGCGCAAAGTGAAGCGCTCCGAAAATGGCATGATTGTGGACCCCGTGACACTCGGAAAGGATGCACTGGTCAAGGATGCCCTCAGCCTGATGCATGAATACCATATCGGCGGTATTCCCATTGTCGACGATGAACGCAAACTGATTGGTATGGTCACCAACCGCGACCTCCGTTTCGAACGCAACATGAGCCGTCCGCTCAGCGACATAATGATCACCGACCTCATCACCACCCATGTGGGTACCACTTTCAGCGAGGCGGCAGAGATACTGCAGGAGCACAAGATCGAGAAGCTGCCCGTGGTGAACGAAGAGGGCGTCTTCATGGGTCTGATCACCTATAGCGACATCATGAAGAACAAAGAGCACCCCAATGCCTGCAAGGACAGCAACGGACGCCTGCGTGTGGCTGCCGGTGTGGGCATAACGGCCGACATGATGGAGCGCGTCAGCGCTCTGGTCGAGGCTGGCGTCGACGCCATAGTTATCGACACCGCTCATGGCCATTCCATACGGGTGGTGGAGGCTCTGAAGACTGTGAAGGCGGCCTATCCCAACCTCGACGTTGTGGTGGGCAATATCGCCACCGGCGAGGCCGCTCTTATGCTGGCCGAGGCCGGCGCCGATGCCGTCAAGGTGGGTATTGGCCCTGGCAGTATCTGCTCCACACGTATCATCGCCGGTATCGGTGTGCCCCAGCTTACTGCCGTGTGCGAGGTGGCCGGTGCCCTCAAGCAGGGAGGCTACGATATCCCGCTGATTGCCGACGGCGGTATTCGCTACAGCGGCGACATCGTGAAAGCCCTCGCCGCCGGCGCCAGCAGCATCATGATCGGTTCCCTGGTGGCTGGTGTTGACGAGGCTCCGGGCGAGACTATCATCTTCGAAGGACGTAAGTTCAAATCGTATCGCGGCATGGGCTCGCTCGAGGCCATGCAGAGCGGCTCCAAGGACCGTTACTTCCAGGATAAGGAGACCGACGTGAAAAAGCTGGTGCCAGAAGGCGTCGTGGGTCGTGTGCCTTATAAAGGCACCCTCAACGAAGTCCTTTATCAGCTTGTCGGCGGTCTGAGGGCCGGTATGGGCTACACCGGCTCGCGCGACATCGAGGCCCTGCAGCAGGCCAAATTCATCCGCATCACCGCGGCCGGACGCACCGAGAGCCATCCGCACGACATCGCCATCACACGCGAAGCCCCCAACTACTCCAGATAAGGACTGCCGTTCAATAACAACACATTGTGTAATCGTTCATAATCAGACATTATTTAACTAATTGTTTAGTCCTTTGCTTCGCAGATGGCAACTAAACAATTCAATACATTCTCTTGACATATTGTGAAAAAACTTTTTGTATGTATTCTGGCTTTGGGGTTCTCCCTTTCGCTTAATGCACAAAATGCCAACGACCCCGTGCTTTTTGACATCAACGGGAAGCAAATCCACCAGTCCGAGTTCATGAAAGAGTTCCTGCGCTCGGTCGACAAGGATCCCAATGCAGGACCGTCGGCGACGGCCACGCAGAAAGGCAAGGCTCTGACCGATTATGCCGAACTCTTCGTCAATTTCCGCGTAAAACTCGAGGATGCCTACGCCAAAGGCTTCGACACTTTGCCGTCGCTCGTAGGCGAACTGAAAGGCTATCGCGACGAGCTGGCTCAGCCCTATCTTATCGATTCCGCCACGATGCAGCAGCTGCTCCTCGAGGCCTACGAGCGCAACCATTATGTCCTTCATGCCGCTCACATCTTGGTGGCATGCCGCTCCAACGCGTCGCCGGCCGACACCATGAAGGCTTTTGATGAGGCCATGGAATTCTACAACAGGGTCACCAAAGGTGGCGAGGATTTCATGACCGTAGCAAAAGAATCCGTTGTGCGTCGCCTCGACAAAGAAAAGGTGGCCCCTGACGACCCTCGGCGACAGGATAATGGCGACCTCGGCAACTTCACGGTATTCGAGATGGTTTACCCCTTCGAATGTGGTGCCTACGCCCTGCAGCCTGGCGAGGTGTCTCTGCCCGTCAGGTCGAACTATGGCTACCATATCATCAAACTGTTCTCCAAGACGCCCTACTACGGCAGAACAACGATGCAGCACATCTGGGTGCCTTTCGCAGGCGATTCGGCTATGGCTCGCAATCGTGTCTTTGAGGCCTACAATGCCCTGAAGCAGGGAAGAGACTTCGCCTCTGTGTGCCGCAGATACTCCTTGGACCGTAACACCAGCGACAAGGGCGGGCAAATCTCTGAAGTCACCCAGCGTCAGCTGCCGCCGGAGTATGTGGAGACTATAGCAAGACTCAACCCCGGTGAGTATAGCGAGCCCTTCCTGACCGAGAGGGGTTGGCACATCGTCCTACTGAACAACAAAGAGACGTTGCCTGATTTCGACGATATGGTGCCTTACTACAAGCAGCGCATGGCCCGCGACCGTCGCAGCGCCAAACCTCGGCAGCAGTTCATAGAGCAGAGCAAACGGCACTACAACTTCATCGACTTCACCAAGACCCCCGTACCCTCTTCCAACGCTAAAGGCAAGAAGAAACCATCGAACACCCCAGTGGCCATGATGGCCTCGCTCGACGAATGCCGCGCCGCTGTCAACGACTCAATCCTCCGTCGCCTTTGGGTCTACCGCGAATCGATGATAACCAACAACAGCCCCCTGTTCAAAATAGGCGATGAGGAGCATACTCCGCGCGAGTTTCTTGTCTTCCTGCAAAACAACATGCGGTATGAACCGGACCTGGACCTCGAGACTTACTTCAACAATAAATATGAGACTTTCGTGAACAATAAGGTCTTCGAATATGCCGACAAGCATCTCGAAGATTTCAACCCCGATTTCGCAGCCCTGGTCAAGGAATACCGTAACGGCTTGATGATCTTTGCCTACAACGACGAGAACGTTTGGCGCAAAGCTGTGGCCGACACCGTTGGCCTCGAGGCTTTCTATCAGTCCGAGTCGAAGAAACACAGCATGTCGAACCCCGACGACGCCCCCTACTTCTGGAACCAGCGTGCAAACATCACCCTGGCCTACGTCGACGACAGCACCATGCTCGCCCCGGATAAGGCTCTGAAACTCTTCCAGAAAGCCACGAAAAAAAATTGGCCCATAGGAAAACTCTCGGATGAGTTAAACGATGCTATGAAAACAGAAGGCAAGATCAAGGTCGAGGAAATTGTGGTGGAAAAGGAACACCAGAATATCCTGAACGACAACCAGTGGCAAACAGGCATCTATGTATTGCCCACCTCCATGGGCTACAGAGTGGTTAGGGTGAATGCCCTGATACAGCCTTGCCTTAAGAGCCGCTCGGAAGCTCGTGGTTACTACATCAACGACTATCAGAACTACCTCGATGCCGAACTTATCAAAAGCCTGCGCAATAAATACAACGTCAAAATCTATTGGGACGCAATCAAGGCCATACGCTACTAATCATGCCTCGGGTCGCTGTTCACGGGGCTCTTGACAATTAAACAATACTACATAGTTACTTAACTATTTTCAATACTGTGAGAAAAACAATTGCTTTCATATTCGCCGCCTGTCTTGCGATGGCTCTCAACGCACAGACCGACAACAACCACGTGATAGATAAAGTTATCGCTGTGGTGGGTAATAATATTGTAAAACTCTCGGATGTCGAGAATGGCTATGTCAATATGCGCGTCCGTCAGGGCTATGAGAATGCCTTCGAGAACCGCTGCAATATTCTTGAGGGTCTGCTCATCTCCAAACTGTTAATACATAAAGGAGAGGTGGACAGCACTGAAGTGACCGACGAGGAAGTGGAGACCAACGTGCAATACTATATGGACCAGTACGAGATGCAGTACGGCAGCAGAGAGGCTATGCGGCAGGCTACTGGTTATACCTACGACGAACTCAAGGACTTGCTGAAGAAGATGCTTCACGACCGTATGCTCAGCGAACGTGTGCAATATGGGCTTACGAGCAATGTGAAAATCACTCCTAAGGAAGTCCGTGACTTTTACGACCGTATTCCCAAGGACAGCATCCCCACTATCGAGGAAACTTTTGAAATCGCTGAGATTACTCGTAAGCCTGATATCAACGAGGCTGAACGCGACCGTGTACGCTTAGAACTCAACAAGTTGCGTGAACGTGTGCTGAATGGCGACAAGTTCTCCATGCTGGCCACCCTATATTCCGAGGACCCCGGCTCGGCCGCTAAGGGCGGTGAACTGGGCTTCTTCACCCGTGGCCGTATGGTGGCTGAATTTGAAGCCGCCGCCTTCGCCCTCAAGCCCGGCGAGGTGTCGCCGGTGATAGAAAGCTCGCTGGGCTTCCATATCATTCAGCTCATCGAACGACGTGGCAACATGATTAATTGCCGTCATATTTTCATGCGCCCCAAGGTCTCTTCCGAGGACCTGCTCCGCAGCCGTATCTTCCTCGACAGTATAGCTCAGGAAATACGCCTCGGACATATCTCCTTCGCCGATGCCGCTAACAAATGGTCCGACAATGCCAACAAGATAGAAGGCGGTAGGGTGACCCATCCGCAAAGCGGCAACTACCTGTTCACCGCCTCCGAGTTGAAACAGCTCTATCCGGGCATCGCATTCTCTTCGATGAATGCCGGCGAGGTGAGCAACGCCACTGCCATGAAGACCGACGATAGCAAGGACGCCTACCGCATCGTAACTGTGCTGCGCCGTAATCCAGAGCACAAGGCCAACCTCAGCGATGACTACGACCGTATCTACAATGCCACCCTCGAGCAGGCAAAGCAGGATAAAATTCTCGACTGGGCTCAGAAAATTATAAAGAATACATATATAAAAATAGACGACGAGTTTAAGGATTGCAATTTCAAGCTGAAGTGGAACTAAGCGTTCTGCATCATCCTGCCGCTCTGAACGTGCCTCCGTGTGCAAAAGCATCCTCAACAACCCATCTTCTATTCTCAAATCAATAATACACAAACATAAATGTCAGACAAAGAGCTTTTAGATTCATTAGTAGAAAAATACAACACCCTTCGTGGCGAAATTGGGAAAGTCATCATCGGGCAGGATGCTGCCGTGAAAAGCCTACTCCTTGCCGTGTTCACCGGCGGGCATTGCCTGCTGGTGGGTGTCCCAGGATTGGCAAAAACTCTGATGGTGAACACTCTTTCGCGTGCTTTGGGTCTGAAATTTAGCCGTATACAGTTCACGCCAGACCTTATGCCGAGCGATATTACAGGCACTGAAATTCTCGACGAGAACCGTAATTTCAAGTTCGTCAAGGGCCCTGTTTTCGCCAATATCATCCTCGCCGACGAGATCAACCGTACTCCTCCCAAGACCCAGGCGGCTCTGTTGGAAGCCATGCAGGAGAAATCGGTGACGGTTAGCGGGCACAGCTATCCTCTTGAGGCTCCCTTTTTTGTCTTGGCCACTCAAAACCCCATTGAGCAGGAAGGTACATATCCGTTGCCTGAAGCTCAGCTGGACCGTTTCATGCTCAACATTAAGATGGAGTACCCCACCTTTGAGGAGGAGATGGAAATTGTGAAGCAGACAACTGTCGACGCCACAAGGGATGTCCGGGTGGTGCTCACTGCCGAGCAGATTCTGAGTATGCAACAGGTAATCAGGCGCATGCCGGTGCCCGACAATGTGATATCGCATGCCGTGAGGCTGACCACGGCGACGCGCCCGGATGTCGAGGGCAATGCCTTGGCGCATAAATATCTGTCGTGGGGCGCCGGGCCTCGTGCCTCGCAATACCTTATTATGGGAGCCAAGACCAATGCTGCCTTCGCCGGCAAGTATTCGCCGGATATGGAAGACGTGAATGCCGTGGCCACCGAGGTGCTGCGTCACCGTGTGGTGCGCAACTATTATGCCGAGGCTGAAGGCATATCCACCGACGAGGTGATTAAGCAGTTGGTTGAGATGTGAGATTAACACAATAATACAATAACGCACATGATACGCAAGGTTATAGTATTCTGTTTTTTACTTTCGCTGACGGTGGGCGCCTGGTCGCAGACCGGTATATACATCCCCAGCGCAAAACCTATCAAGAACATGCAGAAAGCCATGGAGAACCCTGAGCTGTTCTGCCTGTTGATAAACTATAGCGGACAGTCCACCTCCTACAGCGTCGCCGACCTCGACTGGTTGGATTCTGTGTATCGCGTTGCGTTCAACCGTGACAATCCACGTCTCTATGCCATTAGCATCGAGGGGTATAGCAATAGCGAGAGTGTGTCGCGTGAGCGTGTCGACGCCATCTACAACTATTTCGCCAGTCGTTGCTATGCTCCCTTCCCAATACGTTACGCCGTAAATCCTATACATTGCAGCTGCCATGGCGACACGGTGGAAACCGTCCGCTTCGAGGTGCCAGTCGACCGTCAGGCTTACAATGTGGCCGATTTGCCCGAAAGCCGTAAGCTCCTCAACAAAACAATTAGCCTCAACAACTGCGTACTCATCACGTTTCGGCACGACCCCGACGAATGCCTCGGCGCGGCACGAGGTTGCATGGTGCCTTCCATGGATAGCACCATACGTGGCTATTACGCCTCGGTGTTCATGAAACGTGGAGCACTCTACTCGGTGACCGACACGAAGGACTCTTGCCCCTCCGATTTGCAGTTCTCGATTGAAGAACATCTGGAATATAAGCCTATTGTGGAAGAGTATTTTCTTGTACCTCATCGCAAACAGATTATTGTCCAGGTGGGCTATGTGGTGCTCCACAGCAACGTGAGCCGCACATGGGGTGAATGCAGCCAGGTGTTGCCCGACTCTATCTATATTCGCTTCCCGGTGACGCAGGAGCAGCTGGACAACAAGATACGTATTTTTGGAAAGAAATACTCGCCTAAGGGTGTGGAGTACAAGGCTCTGACGACTAAGAAGATGCCTTCGAAAGTTTCTCTCAGCGTCCAGGCGGCCATCAATGCCTGTCAGTTGGATACTATTTTCTTGGGCAAAAGAATACAACCGAACGAGTTGAGCGACTATTTCTATGAGTGCAAGACTGACATGGAAAGTGGCTCGTTCAAAGCGGATGGCAAGATTTGGAAGGCTTATCGCCTCGACAAGCATGGCAACTATGAGATGAAGAAAGAGCTTCGCGCCCTGATGCGTGTGATTGAGGATGAGGTCGACGAGATTGAAGAGCAGGAAAGCGACAGCCGCTACAGCGACGATGAGGAAATCGAGTGATTCCGTAATGCTCTGAAACATCCAATAGCAGTAAGAAAAGACTAATAATCAAACAATAATAAAATGGCTTATTTACAGACCGACGTGACTAAGGTCACCACGCGTGTTCTACAAAATATGAAACTTCATGGCGAGAAGATTGCCATGCTGACAGCTTACGATTTCTCCATGGCGCAGCTGCTGGAGCGTACTAAGATCGACGTGGTGTTGGTGGGCGACAGCGCCGCCAACGTTATGGAGGGTTATAAGACTACTTTGCCCATCACCCTTGACGAGATGATTGTCTACGCTTCGTCGGTGGTCAGGGCCATCAGCCGTGCCCTTGTGGTGGTCGACATGCCTTTTGGCACCTATCAGGGCAACTCCAAGCAGGCCCTCGCCTCGGCGATACGCATCATGAAAGAGACCGGGGCAGACGCCGTGAAGCTTGAAGGTGGCGAGGAGGTCCTGGAATCCATCCAGCGCATACTAAGCGCAGGAATACCCGTGATGGGTCATCTTGGTCTCACACCGCAGAGCATCAATAAGTTTGGCACCTATGCAGTTCGCGCCACTGAAGAGGAGGAGGCGAACCGGGTGATGCACGATGCCCATGTGCTGGAGGAAGCCGGATGTTTCTCTCTGGTGGTCGAGAAAGTGCCGGCCTCGCTGGCAAGCCGCATTTCGCAGGATCTTAAGATTCCGGTGATAGGTATCGGCGCCGGAAGCGGTGTCGACGGTCAGGTACTGGTGCTTCAGGATATGCTGGGCATCACGCAGCAGTTCAAACCTCGCTATCTGCGCCTCTACGGTCATATCGGTGAGGATATTTCTCATGCCATTCAACAGTATATCAGCGATGTGAAAACCATGAGCTTCCCTAACGACAAGGAACAGTATTGAACGATACCTCCTCATTCTGAGCCCCGTACCTTAGTAGGGCAGTTCGCAAAATCGTGTTTTTCCTTAGCATGGCAGGCACACGGTGAAGGTGGAGCCTTTGCCGGGCGTGCTGTCGACTTTTATGGTGCCGCCATGAAGCCTTACGACTTGCTGAACATAGCTGAGGCCGATGCCAAAACCTTTGACGTTGTGGACGTCGCCGGTCGAGACACGATAGAATTTCTCGAAGATGTGTTTCTGGGCTTCCTTGTCAATGCCTTTGCCCTTGTCCGCTACGGTGAGCTCGAGCATGTCGTTGGCACGCTTTGTGGCTATCGTGACCTCAGGCACGTCGGGCGAGTATTTGATGGCGTTGTCGATGAGGTTGTAAACAAGGTTGGTGATATGGAGCTCGTTGGCAATAATGGTGGACGGCGAGGCCTGAAGAGAGCATTGTATCGTGCCTCCACGGCGCTGCACCTGAAGATGGAAGCTGTTGACGACGCTTTGAATGATATTGTTGACATCGATTTCCTTACGTTCAAGAGTGTAGTTGTCGCTCGACATCTTGGAGCTTTGTAGTATGGTTTCCACGAGGTTTCTCATGCGCTTGTTTTCGTCGCTTATGATGCGTATGTATGTAGTGTTGTTGGCAGGGTCGGCATAGATTGTGGGGTCGGAGAGCATCTCGCACGCGAGCCCTATGGTGGCGATGGGCGTTTTTATTTCATGCGTCATGTTGCTGATGAAGTCGTTTTTCATCACGTCAAGCTTGTCTTGTTTCAGTATGGTCCTGACGGACAGGAGGAAAAGGATAATGATCAACCCGATGAGCAGGAAACTGAAGATGAAGTATAGGGCGGAGTTTTCTTTGAGGAGGAGCGAGGAGAGTGGGAAGTGGAGCATGATGAAATATTCGTTGGGCGACATCATGCCGTCGGGGTGGAAGCGGTATTTGTAGGGTGTCTCGCGTAATTTCTGTTTCTGGTTGTCGGCATTGCAGTAGATGAACTGGTCGCGGGTGTAGTCGTAGATGCCGATATGGGGGGCGATGTCGACGCCGTTGATTACCAGTTTCTCGGTGATGAGCGAATCAAGCATGTGGTAGTTGAACGAGCTGGAGGTGATGATGTTGTCTACCACGTATTCTGAGATGTCGTTAACGAACTGGTCGTAGAAGTCGGGGGCACTGGCCAAGCGGTCGCGTGTGGCGAGTAGGGTGTTGTAGCGCGCTATGGCACTGCTGTCGGTGGCACTGACGTGGACCCCGGGGAGGAGGAGGATGCTGTCGATCATCGTAACGCTCAGCTGTACGATATTGGTGTCGTAGAAAAGGGCGTAGTTCTCTTTGACGACATCCTGCATCCTTGAATTTAGTTCTTCGATGCGTTTGAATTTCAGTAGCTTGTAACGGTCGTTCTGTCCTATATAGTCCTCCACCTTCAGCCGGTTGAGCTGCTCTATAACATCGTCCATGGCATTGTTGACGCTGATGTTGAAGAGGTTGTCGCTGACAGTGACGGTACGTCTCATCTGGACATACTGCACCACGACGAGGACGCTGGTGGCTATGGTGAAAAGGGAGACAAGGATCACCCAGACGAATTTTTTCATGGCGTAAGAATTTGTGTTGTTTTATGTGTTGTCTATATGCTGTGCTAACCAATTAACACCAATGTCGTAAAATTATTGTGTCATAATGTATGCTTATAAAAGCACACATTAAAGTAACAGTAATATACAATAAACAAGCAAACAATGCGTTTATATCTATTCACTCATCACTAATCACTCAAATATATGAAAATAGGTCTTATAGTTGCAATGGATAGCGAGTATGCTTCGTTGCGCGCTGCCCTTGGTGGGGTAGAGGAAGGAAGATTCCCTGGAAGCAATAATGATGTGGTGCTGCTTCAGTGCGGTATAGGCAAAGTAAATGCCGCTGTGGGCACCCTCACGTTGATACGCGACCACAAGCCCGACTGCATAATCAGCACTGGGTTGGCAGGAGGGGTGGCGAATGCTGTGGATGTGTGGGATGTGGTGGTGGCGTCGGAGACGGCATACCATGATGTGTGGTGCGGTATGGGGAACTTGCCGGGCCAAGTGCAGGGGCTGCCACAGCGCTTCTGCTCAAGCAAAGCAATCGTCGACACCGTTATGGGGCTGCATAGCGACGACGGATGCAAATTCCATCGTGGCCTGATATGCACGGGCGACCAGTTTATTACCGACCCTGATGGCATTAGAGCCATAGAAGAGAAGTATCCCGACGTCATGGCCTGCGATATGGAGTCGGCAGCCATTGCTCATGTGTGCCTCCTTAATGACCTCCCTTTTGCAAGCATCCGCATCGTGAGCGACACGCCCGGCCGCACTTCTGACCATGCCCTTCAGTGGGAGCAATCGCTTGCACACATGTCGGCACAATCGTTCGGAATAATCAAAAAAATAATATGTGCTTTGTGATTTTAAGTAATTAGTCAAATTTATTTGACATTTACGATAATTCACGTGCATTCATGGTCATTCACGTTCTATAAATAATTTCTGGATAATTGCTGTTTAATTGCTGTTAAAAGAATATGAGCGCTAATTTTGACCGTTTACTTAACAATGTATTGATAATTAATAGTTAATCCTAATGATAATGACTGGCCTGTAGCCATAATTGGTGATTGGAAAGAGAAAAAATGGCTAAAAATGGTTAAGATGCAGTTGCTGAAACGACAGTATTTTTGCAATCGGAAACAACAAGGAAAATCTTTGCCATTATAAAGGTAATCTACTGGTTGTTATTTAGTTTTATGGATTAATAATGGAAACAGGCATCCTCTTGAAACGGCTGCCTGTTTTTTTTATGTGTCCTTTTCGGTTGCGTCGGATTTTCGGTTGCGTCGGATTTCGGTTGCGTCGGATTTGCAATCCGACGCAAAATATTATAAGGATTTTTAATCCGCAAAATTCGGTTGCGTCGGATTTGCAATCCGACGCAAAATATTATAAGGATTTTTAATCCGCAAAATAACGGATTAAAAATCCTTATAATGACGGTAAAAAAATAATGTGTAACGATAGTGATGTAAAAAATGCAACGTTTTCGTTAAGCCGAATGCAGACAAGCTTGCTTGTATGCTGAGGCGAGAAAACGGCACCTTGAAAAGGAACTATAATTCGTGTTAATTTATTTCGCCTGCGAAAATATAGTTTTATATTCGGTGTCGCATATCTTGAAAATCATGTAATTCGTGCTAATTCGTGCTAATTCGTAGACCCCCAAAAATAATCGTTTTTCCTTTTTTGCGCCTACCAGATTGTATCAACTTTTTTTTAAGTAAT
>JAFSQF010000022.1 GCA_017446745.1 Bacteroidales bacterium | reverse complement strand
TTTCACCAAATACTTGATGGCTTGACGGGCAAGGGGACAGTTCTGTACTTCATCGAAGATGATAACTGACTTACGTTTTTTCAATACCACATTGTACAGCGACTGTAGCTGCAAAAAGATAAAGTCCAAATTCATCAGATTATCAAACAAAGACTTCACTTCCGCTGATGCCTCGTTGAAATCAATGAGAATGTATGATACATACTCGTTTTTGGCAAATTGTTCAACCAATGTCGATTTCCCCACACGTCGTGCTCCTTCAATCAAAATGGCAGTCTTTCCATCACGAACTCGCTTCCATTCGAGCAATCTTTCATACAGTTTTCTTTTGAAAATCAGATTCATATCAATATGAGCATTATTCCTATTTCAATTGCAAAAATAAACTTTTTTTTTGTTTACACAAATTTATTGGTAGAAAATATCCGAAAATACCAAAATCTTTTACGGCGAATTCTGCAAAAATACCAAAATCTTTTACGGCGAATTCTGCAAAAATACTAAAATGTCCAATTGAAAAACATCCTCAAATACCACTATGTCGTATAGCTTGCGACAGTTCAAATATATAAAGGCTCGGAGAGCCATACCCTCAATAACCCCTCACGTAGTGTGGGGCTATTGAATATAAAGGCTCGGAGAGCCTTACCCTCAATAACCCCTCACGTAGTGTGGGGCTATTGAATGACAATTGAATAGCGTTTCGGAGAAAAGCGTTCTCAAATTAATCATTGTTTTACCATATTATCTCCTCATCTCTATAGTACGAATATTATTCCATCTGGCCTATAATAATCGGCCAGCAAACTATAAAACGGTCGTTTTTTTGTGTCTTAGTCTATAGGTGTTTCGCTATCCCTGCAAAAATGTAATTTTTACCAATCGAATCCCTGCAAAAGTGTAATTTTTTTATTTTGAATCCCTGCAAAAGTGTAATTTTTTCAATTTGAATCCCTGCAAAAGTGTAATTTTTTCAATTTGAATCCCTGCAAAAGTGTAATACCGAATTCAAAGGGGCTTTTACTGAAAACTTTGTTGCACAGCAAATGAGAGCGGCTGGGATGCAATCTATATATTAAGTAAGCGGTCAAATTTAATTGACATTTATGATAATTCACCTGCATTTACCGGCATTCACGTTCTATAAATGTTATTTATGGTAATTGCTGGTCATTTATGGCAATTGCTGTTCAAAGAAAATGAAAGTTAATTTAGGTCAGTGAGATTCGTGTTCAAATCGCAGGCGAGGACGCCCGCGTACCACATCGCATAAACACAGTTGTTTTGACTTTGTACCTGTCTGATTGTAATAACTTAATTTTTGATGATTGCTAAGTAAATGATGGTCAACTTTTTGTGTCAAATATTTCCATGACACTTGCTTATCAGCTGCCCAGCAGGTGGCGGAGGCGACGGGACTGGCGGTTGCTGAGGCGGAAATAATTGCTGTCGATACGCAGGAATGTGGCTGTCTTGCTGACGTAGAGATGATAGCGGATGCCATCGTCGTCGTAGAGGTTCACCTGCCAGCGGGGCTCGAATGCTATGTGGCTGCGTTTGGCACGGACCACGATGTTCAAAAGGTCCTCGTAATCCACCTGCTCGAAAGCCTCACCGTCTTCGGTGAACTCTGCGTCGATGATGATGTAGCAGTCGTAGAGGTCGCCAAGGCGGTCGCGCCGTCCGGACGAGAAGAGCATCAGTGCCGCCAGCGTAAGCAGAACAATATTAAATGGTTTCATTACAATGGGCTTTTCACATTAGTATATAGGAACTTTTCGCATTCTGCGAAAAAAGACTTTTTATTCGCTGGCAATATTTTACTCAACTTTCGCAAGTTCTATGTTGGTGATAATGAGTGTTGCTTCGCGACAGAAATCTCGCAAATCCTTTCAAATCTTTCAATATTTATTTGTTTGATTTGAGTATATTTGTAAGATTTCTCGCCATAGGCGACTTAATATCAAATATTTCGCATATATGCTAAACTTGAATTAGTTACACAACCGCAGGCGGGGACGCCCGCGTACCACATCGAATTGGCAAGACAGGAAAGCCACTGTAGGAGGTCGGGATTCCCATCCCGACCAATGCGATGACAGCTACGACACAATCGCAGGCGGGGACGCCCGCGTACCAAATGGCAGGCTTTAGTGAGCTAACAGGACATCGCCGTGGTCGTTGACGATCTGCTCGTAGAACCAGGCAGGGTAGGGGGGCTGCTGCGGTGGCAGCACCACGCCGGTCTCGGTGGTTTTTATGCGTCCGTCGGGAGTGGTGCTTTTTATGTTGCCGTCGATGTATTTCGTCAGCAGCAGGTGGTCCAGTTCTTTCCAGCGCTGCATCATGCGGTCGGCGCAGCGGTTGCTTGTCTTGTTCAGCACTCCTACGAGGCGGCTGCCTTCGGTGTTCTGGTACTGTTGGCTGGTTTGCTCTACGATGTTTATGAAATCCTGTTCCAGCTCGTGCTGCACGTGGCGAACGTCGACGATCATGCTGTCGTAGCGCAGATAGCAGAAGTTGCTGACGCGGTTGAAAAGCCAGAATGCCGCCGTCTCGGAATATTCAGCCATCGAGCCATTGCCCTCCTCAAGGCAGATGGGCACTTCGGTGATGCCGCAGAACATGGGACAGTAGACTGTGCTGTAGGTGTCGTCGACGCCGAACCATAGCACGCCGCCCAGGGCGTCGGGCAGCCAGCTGCGGCATTGCGCCACGAAGCTGAAGCCTGTCTGTTGGGTGGATATGGCACGTTCGTGCACGTATTGCTTGCCGCCGACCTCAAAGTCCATGGGGCGCCAGCGGTAGGGGCAATGGAAGGGGCCGGCGCCAACATCGCCAGTCATATCCATTGCGGTGCCCTCGAAGTGGTCGCGCATCAGCTCCATCACGTCGTGCACCGTCAGTTTCCGGTCGGGCTGAATCCACAGGGGCAGCCGCTCTTCGGGTTTGGCGTTGCGGTAGTCGGTAAGGCCCATAACGTAGGGCTCGTATTGTTTCATCTGGCTGCTGACGCGGTTGAACATGGCGTAGACACGTGCTTCGCAGGCGCGGAGGCCGCTGAAGGTGAGTGGGTTGAAAGTGTCGGCGAAAGAGAACTCCTCGTCCTTGCCGCTGAAGAGTTTCTGCTTGCGTGCGAAGTCGATCATGTCGGCGGCATAGACGCATTCCACCTCGGGGCGGAAAACCTCTTTCATGTTCTTGCTGTCGATGCTGACGTAGCTTTTTTTCTTCATCAGAGGGAAGGTGGTGATGCGAGCCTGGTTGGCGTGGCCCGACACGTAGCCCTCGGGAATGCGGCGTGCCACCCATACCGCTCCGCGCTCCGCGCCCTTGCTGGTTATCTCGAAAATCCATGCCTCGTTGGGGTCGCACAGCGAGAACGTCTCGCCGCCGTCGGCATAGCCATATTTCTCTGTCAGGTCGGCCATAACGGCTATTGCCTCACGGCAGTTTTTGGCGCGTTGCAGAGCCACGTAGATAAGGTTGCCGTAGTCTATGCCCATGTCGTTGCCCTTGCTGTAGGGCTCTATGCCGCCCCATGTGGTTTCGCCTATGGCCAGTTGGTGTTCGTTGATGAAACCCACCACGTTGTAGGTTGTGGGGGCCTGAGGCAGTTCAATCTGGAAACGGAGGTTGCCGTAGTTGTATAGTTTCACCATTTCGCCCGCCGGGTGCGCTCCGCCGCGGTGGTAGCGCAGTTGGCCGTAGCGCGTGTGCGAGTCGGCGGCATAGGTTATCATTGTCGAGCCGTCGGCACTGGCACCGCGCGAGCAGATAAAATTGGTGCAGCACTTGGCATTAATGTCTATTAGGAATAAGAGACCAAAAAGGAATGCCGTTTTCGATAATTTTATCCCGAGGCGGGACAAAGGCACCATGAAATACATCATTTTTTTCATTTGGCAGGGAGATTTTTTTAGAATGAACACGACTCAATATGCCACTTGTAACGAGAAATGAGAAATAAAATTGTATAGCTCTGTTCTTTGGAAATGTGATTATATAAGTGGCTGACCTAAATTAACTTTCATTTTCTTTGAACAGCAATTGCCATAAATGACCAGCAATTACCATAAATATTATTTATAGAGCGTGAATGCCGGTAAATGCCCGTGAATTATCATAAATGTCAATTAAATTTGACCGCTTACTTATATGCCACCCCTATGGGGTTCAGATAGGATAGTGTTTCATCACCTTTTTTTTAACCGTTACATAATTAATTTGTTTTGATTAAAAAAAATAATTGTATATTTGCATATTTCTTGTTTGAATATTTAATGTTTCAAATTATGAATAAGATATTGAGTATTATATTGTTGGTATTTGTTGTGATTATCTCTAATTTTTCGTTCGGGCAAACTGGAATGCGTTTTTGGTGGCGCGCTGCCCACTGGCAACGTCTATTATGTTACCGTCACCACTGAGGCTGGCTCTTCAACCACTAAGCTGGTTGTGAAATAATGTTTATCGCGGGCGGGGACGCCCACGTACCAAAGAAGTCGCGGGCGGGGACGCCCACGTACCAAGAAGTCGCGGGCGGGGACGCCCACGTATCTGAATGGGTTCCCAACGATGTTGATGACTAAAGAATAACATATTATTTTAAATATATTAAATCCATTAAAAATCATGCTTAACAAAAAAGTTGCAGACTTGCTCAACGAGCAAATCAACAAGGAGCTCTACTCGGCTTACCTCTATCTGGACATGAATAACTACTTTGACAAACGCGGCCTCAACGGCTTCGCCAACTGGTATATGATCCAAGCCCAGGAGGAAAGAGATCACGCTATGCTTCTCTACAAGTATATGCAGAACAACGACTGCACAATCACTCTCAACGCTATTGCCAAACCCGACAAGGTCTTTAAAACGGATATGGATGTCCTAAAAGCCGGTTTGGAACACGAGGAATATGTCACTGAAAGCATCCATACCATCTACGATGCTGCCTATAAGGTGAAGGACTTCCGCACCATGCAGTTCCTCGACTGGTTTGTCAAGGAGCAGGGCGAGGAGGAGACCAACGCCCGCGATATGATCACCAAGATGGAGCTGTTCGGCTCTGATGCCCGCAGCCTCTACATGCTCAACCAGGAACTGGCTGCCCGCACCTACAGTGCTCCGAGCCTGGTCCTCGATTAATGACCATTCACTTTTATCCCAAAAACTTAGGCTGACCACTGGTCAGCCTTTTTTTATAGTACACGGTGAATGTTAAAAAATGTTAAAATAGAATACGATTTATGTTGTAATCAATTAATTTGTTTATTTTTGCATATTGAAATAAGTAGCAGTCTATAATTAATGTCCTAATATTGAGCAATTTGTGTGGATATTAATGTAAATCAATCATTAATAATTAAAGCAAAACAATACAAAATACATCGCAAAAATTCAATTATTCCTTAGTCTTTTCATGATTTTGCAGGCAGTGATGCTTGCTGCTGTAATCGATGTCTGTACTATTGTATCTTTATGAATAGTTTGGCAGATATTTGTGGTTATAATAATATATGAAAATATGTGCAAATCTGACAAAATGACAATGCTGAGGATGCCTTTGACGGCTCTTCTTGCTCTCCTACTTTTCGCTTCATGCCTCGAGGACGAGGCCGACACCCTGGTGCTTCCATTGCCCGACGGCAAAATCCCTTATTCTGTGATTTCTGAGGAATTGCAGGACGCTCTGCTGGCTAATGGTTTCATAATCCACGAGGGTATCACTCCTCCTAACATCGAGGGTATTTTTATTGCTGCCCCCATGAGCCTCCATTATTCGTCGGACAACTACAGCAATGAGTTCTACCCCGTGACCATGACGTTCCGCGACCAGAAGCGGCGCGGCATGATTGTCTATTCCGAACGACAGCGCGATACCGTTGAGGGTGCCTCGCTGGCCGCCCAGGTGATAGGGCACGACAGCTGCTTCACTATGTATTGCTACCAAAATCTGGCTGAATATTCAGAGTATCAGCCTCTTTGGAGCTGCAAGATTGCTACCGTAATCTCTGGTATCCTCACGCCATTGGGCATCAAGGATTGCCAGTACACATTCATCATACTCGAAAAGGAGGCTTCAAACAGCTATTACGATGCCCAACTTTCCGAGCCCGGCACGTTCCGCATCTTCAACGATGGCGACGGACTGGCCTCACGCCTCCGTTAACTTTAAACCCTATTACATCATGAAAAAATACATCCTATATACCCTGCTCCTTTTCGCCGCCGCCGCACTCTCGGCTCAGGAGGTAAAGACCACTGCCGCCGGCACCGACACCGTCACCACTGCCACCGCTGTGAAAGCCGACGCGAAAAAAACGGTCTACGACCTCCCTCGTCGTATGGTGGGCCTCCGCGCCGGCCTCAATTTCGCCGATATGCAGTATACGCATTCGCCCATAAGCCGTTATGAGCATTTCTACCGCACCATGCCTATGTTTGGCATTTTCGTGCAGCTCCCTCTCGGCCATACGCCCCTGTCGTTGCGCCCCGAGCTCTCGCTCGTCATGCGTGGCGACTCGCTCAGCTGGCTCGACGTCAATTATGGCATCACCGCACGCTATATCGACCTGCGCCTGCCACTGACCTATAATTTCCGTTTCGGCCACGGCTATGTGTCGCCCTACCTCATGCTCGCCCCTCAGCTGAACGTGGCCTACGGCGGCTCTATAGGCTATTCGGCCGACGACTTCCCGTCGCGCATATCCACCTCGCTCAACAGCCACAATATGAGCCCCGCCGATTTCTCCCTCCTCCTCGGCGCCGGCTGCGATTTCACCATCAATACCGACCTTATGCCCATCTACGTCTCGCTTGAGGCCGGCTACAACTTCGGTCTTGTCAACAATTTCTCCAAGCATGAAATAATAGACAACAGCACTACGCCGTCCTCTATCCTCAACAATTTCTTCGGCGCCGAGCTGTGGCGCGAGAAGCGCTACAATCGTGGCGCCGAACTGGCGTTGCGGGTGGCTCTGCCTCTCGACAAAGAATTCTTGGAGCGCTATCGTAAACGCCGCCAGGTGCTGCCCGACACCGTCTTGCTGGTCAACATCCAGACCGACACCGTCCAGGGCCCCACCGACACGGTGTTTATAACCAACGAAATCCGCATCCCCGTCGAGCCCGTGGGCTATCACACCAAGGAATGTTTCTCTATCGCCGAGCTCTACGACCTCATCGAGCAGGGTGAAGACATCACCGGTAAGCGTATCTGCATGTTCGACATCAAGTTCGATTTCGACTCCTACAAGATTCGTCCCGAGTCGGAAGAGCCTCTCAACGAGCTGGTGCGTATGATGACCGACTATCCTCGTATGACCATTGAAGTCTATGGCCATACCGACAGCATTGGCACCGCCGAATACAACCAGAAACTCTCCGAGAACCGTGCTCGCGCTGTGGTCGAGTACATCAGCGGACATGGTATCTCGCCCAACCGTGTCAAGAGTTTCGGCTATGGCCTGCGTTACCCCATCGACACCAACTCCACCGAAGAGGGACGCTTCCGCAACCGCCGCGTAGAATTCGAGGTCATCGCTATTGGCCTGAACAGAAAGTATAGGGAGTGATGTTTGTTGAGTATTCCATCTTTAAGTACGAAAATCCAAAACTATGATAATGAAAAACACATCCAAAACGCTTGTCCTATGGCTGATGGTGCTTGCCGGAGGCCATGCCATGTCGCAACAGGCCATCACCATCGTCGGAGGCGACATGGTGGGTGCCGACGGCGCTGTCAGTTTCAGCGGCGGCGAAGTCGCCGTGAAGCGTTCGGTGGCTCGTGCCATCACTGTTGTCAACATCACCGAGTATTTCACCGAAGGTGTGCAGCAGGCCTACGCCGGCACCGCCAACGATGTCCAGTCTCCACTGCCTTTCACTGTCAAGGTCTATCCCAATCCCGCTACCGAGTGGGTGGAAGTTGACATCGACATTCACAACGCCTCAGCCCAACTACTGTATGAATTGTACGACATCCAAGGCAAGACTCTGAAAAGAGGCGAAATGAACTCAGAAAGAACGCATATCGACCTCGCTGATTTGCCCTCCGGCAACTATATGTTGCGGTTGACGAACCCGAGAGATAAAAAAAATGGTAATGTATATAAAATAATTAAAGAACAATAAAATATGAAACGAATTGCATTATTTGTACTGTTGCTCACCTTTTCTGTTTGCCAACTTTTTGCCCAAGCCCCTCAGGGATTCAACTATCAGGCCGTTGTGCGAAACAGCGCCGGACAGATTGTCACCAACAGCACCGTGAGCCTACGGCTCAGCATATTGCAGGGCTCCGAAACGGGCACTCCTGTCTACACCTACCAGGGCAATGTCCAGACCAATGCCAACGGTGCCTTCACTCTGCTCGTGGGTGAGAACTCTACCGAGTATGCCGCCATCGACTGGGCCAACGGACCTTATTTCCTCTCTTGCGAAATCGACCCCCGCGGAGGCTCCAACTACAGCCTATCCACCGTGCAACAAATCATGTCGGTTCCCTACGCCCAATATGCCGCCGTGGCCGACCGCATCAGCAGCTCTTTCACCTACGACGAGAAAGACCCTGATTTCCATGACTGGAATTTCCTCTACGACAGCCTTGTCAACGCCCCCACCAACCTCTCGCAGTTCGTCAACGACCTCAACCTCTCCGACCTCAACAACGACCTCAATATCTATCAGAGCGGCGACACCCTTTTCTTCGGCGACAACTACCTGGTTATAGACCATGCCGGACTGGATTCCGTCCGCTGGACCGACGTCATAGGCCGCCCTACTAACCTCTCGCAGTTCACCAACGACCTCAACCTCTCCGATCTCAACAACGACCTCAATATCTATCAGAGCGGCGACACCCTCTTCTTCGGCGACAACTTCCTGGTTATCGACCATTCAGGGCTGGATTCCGTCCGCTGGACCGACGTCATAGGCCGCCCCACCAACCTCTCGCAGTTCACCAACGATATGGGCTTCGTCAGCACCGAGACGCAAGGCCTAAGCGATGTCCTTGCCATCAACAACAATGCCAGCCTGGGGCTCACTAATCTCCCCTGGCCCGCCGCATCGTCGGATGCCGCCAATAAACTCTATGCCGATTCCACCGCTGCCTTGGCTGCCGCTGCCGCCATGGCCTCGCTCCAAGCCACCATCGACAGCCTCCGCGGCACTATCGACAGCCTCCGCAACGCCATCGACACCTTGACCATTCAGGTCAACAACCCCTCCGTCAACATCGACAGCATCTTCCATGTTGTTGATTCCTTAGCCCATCCTCAAATACCTGGCAGCATTACCTTCCGTTTCAGCGTCGAACCAGATAAGCAAATTATCTTCTCAAAAGGCAACCTGCAGTATAACCCCAGCAAGGACCTCTTCCGCTTTGCCGAAAACCAATATGATATCACCAGCACCGACAACGACCAGATTTCAGAGAACTGCAACGTCTGGCTCGACCTCTTCGGCTATGGCACCAGCGGTTGGAAAGGCGGACGCATGTGCTATCGCCCCTACGAAACCAATCCCATCTCGGCACAGTATATGTTCTCCAGCACAGGCGAAGACCTTACGGACTACAATGTCAATGGCGACTGGGGTGTCTACAACCGCATTATCAATGGCTCCAACCAAGAGGGCATTTGGCGCACAATGACCTATTCCGAGTGGTCATATCTGTTAAATGAGCGTGCCAATGCCGGTTCTCTCAAGACATTAGCCACTATCAACAATAATGTCAAGGGTCTTATTCTCTTCCCCGACGGATGGACGGCTCCTGCCGGCATCAATACTTCGGCTTTCTCAATGATCACCTACAACAGCTTCTCTCCCTCCTCTGCTCAATGGCAACTCCTTGAAGCTTCCGGCGCCGTATTCCTTCCCGCTGCAGGTGTGCGTCAGGGCAACCAAACCACCGGTGTCAACGAAACAGGTATCTACTGGACCTCTACCCACAACAACGGCACCCAGAGCCGTACGCTATCCATCACCAATACACTCGGTGCACTCATGACTGAGACTAACTGTTCCCTTGGCTGCTCTGTGCGTCTGGTGCGTGACTATTGATTTGCATGCAACCACACATACCAATCTATTCATCAGTATTTGTGATTTTGAAAAATTAATGTATCTTTGTCCTCTCTTCTCTTTGTAGTAAATATTTTGTATATCGCTATATCATAGGTAATTGACTTATTTATTTTAATTTTAATAAACGTTAAATATTGATGAATATTCTTCTTCTTGGCTCTGGAGGACGTGAACATGCAATGGCAGCAAAAATCGCCGAAAGCAAACTCTGCGAGCACCTTTTCATAGCCCCTGGCAATGCCGGCACCACGGCCTGCGGCACCAATGTCAACCTTAAGGTCGAGGACTTTAACGGCATAGGCAAGTTCGTCGTCGACAATAATATCCAGATGGTTGTCGTAGGCCCCGAAGTGCCTCTCGTCGCCGGCATCGCCGACTATTTTATCAACAATCCACGCCTCAAAGAGGTCGCCGTAATCGGCCCCTCGGCTCAGGGCGCTTTGCTCGAGGGCAGCAAGGATTTCGCCAAGCAATTCATGAAGCGTCATAATATCCCCACAGCAGAATATAAGACCTTCACCAGCGACACCATCCCCCTCGGTGTGGCCTACCTCTCTACCCTTAAGCCTCCCTATGTGCTTAAGGCCGACGGCCTTGCCGCCGGAAAAGGCGTTCTTATCCTCGACAGCTTCGACCAGGCCTGTGCCGAGCTCGACGAGATGCTCAACGGCGCCAAATTCGGCAACGCCTCCAAGAGTGTTGTCATAGAGCAGTACCTCTCCGGCGTCGAGCTTTCCGTTTTTGTCCTCACCGACGGCAAGCACTATAAAATCCTTCCCACCGCCAAAGACTACAAGCGTATTGGCGAGGGCGACACCGGCCTCAACACCGGTGGCATGGGCTCCATATCCCCTGTACCATTCGCCGACAAGGCTTTCATGCACAAGGTGGAGCACGATATCGTGATGCCCACCATCAAGGGTCTGCAAAAAGAAGGTATCCCCTATAAAGGCTTTATTTTCATTGGCCTGATGGCTGTCGCCGACAGCGAGGGCATCCTCAACCCCTATGTTATCGAATACAACGTCCGCATGGGCGACCCCGAAACCGAATCGGTCTTCCCTCGCATCAAGAGCGATATTGTGCAGCTCTTCGACGCCACCTGGCGTGGCGAGCTAAATATGGAAAGCCTCGACATCGACGAGAGGAGCGCTGCCTGCGTGATGCTTGTCGCCGACGGCTATCCGGGCTCCTATCGTAAGGGCGACGCCATCACCGGGCTCGACGCCATCGAAGGCTCGTTGCTCTTCCATGCCGGCACCCGCCGCAAGGACGACGGCACCCTCGTCACCAACGGCGGCCGTGTGCTATGCGTCACCACCCTCTCCTCAAGCCTCCCCAATGCCATCCTCAAAAGCCTTCAGGCCGCCGACAACATCAAATGGCGCGGCCGCTACTTCCGCCACGACATCGGTCAGGACCTCCTGAAAATGGTCATCGGTCAGTAAGGATTATCCGAAAGGAACGTAAGAAAGGATTATCCGAAAGGAACGTAAAAAAGGAACTTAAGATAGGAACTTAAGATAGGAACGTAAAAAAGGACCGTAAGAAAGGACCGTAAGAAAGCACCGTAAAAAAGGACCGTAAAAAGGACCGTAAGAAAGGAATGTAAGATAGGAACGTTTAGCCTTTTCAGTGCTGGGCGTCCGCTGTCGTGCGACTGTGTCGCACGAAAAAAAATCACCCATTCACCAGAAACACCAGCACCACCCCCTCCCCCTCTATCGTAAGGCTGAAACTATTGCCGAGAGCTTCGTTCAGTGTGGCTTCCCACCACCAGCGAAGCTCTCTTCTTTCTATTGGATATTTCAGCCCTTCGGAGGTTAAGAGCAGCCCTGGCGTCAGTGCGAATATCGACACCTGCTGCCCTTTGAATGTCGGCAGCGTGCAGCTCTTGGTCACCGGCATGAAAACCCCACAGTCGGTAAGCATGCGTACCCCAAGCCTTTTCCCATCGCCTGCCGGCATCTGGCAGTATTGCCCCAGCAGGCTGATGTTGCCCAGCGTGTGGTCCTCGCGCAACCCCGTGGCGCCAAGAATGTCTATTTCCGTTGTGCCCAAAGTCAATGCATAGCGCACCGCTTTGGTCAGGTCGTTGCATTCCTGGTCTGTCCATCCCTCCACGAACAGGGTAGGGAAGGGGGGATTGCCTTTCAGCCCTGCCGGGAGCGAATCGCCGTCGCCAATCACGTGGATTTGTGGAACTTGTTTTAAAGTGCTATTGTCGAAAATGCCAGAATCAACCAGTTTCTTGTAGGCTCCATCACAACATATCAGCAATTGACTTTTCTTTATGGCCTGCAACGATTCGCAGCGTTTTGGAAATTCGCCGTTGGCAAGTATTGTCGCTTTATTCATTTAGTCTCCTCCTTCGCTTGTTTTTTCCAGTAGATTATTCCCAATATACAGAAGACTTCGTAGACAACGTAAAGCGCAGCCGACGCATAATTGCCGCTTAGCCAGAAGAGTACAACCATCATGGGCTCCACTATCAGCCAGCATATCCATTGTTGCCACCACTTCTGCGCAAGCATCACCATTGCAACGATGCTTATTGCCGACGAGATGCCGTCGATTGCCGGATATAGGCTTTCCCCCAAATGGCTAAGCAACCACCAGAACACTACCGACAACACTGCTATAGCGCCAATAATAATGGGTATGTATCTTGTCGGACAGGATGTTATGGGCCTTTCCACACGGTTATGACTCTGTATTATTCCGCGCCACACCAGCAGGCCATAGAACGACATTATAAAGTTGTAGATACAGATGCTTCCGTTGGCGTAGAGTCCCGACGTGAAGTCGATAATGATATAAAACAGCGACATCAACAAGCTCGAAGGCCAAAACCATCGGCTTGCCCTATATTCGCTTACGATATAGACCAAGCCGATGGCGGCTCCGATTATGTCGAGTATTGATATATTTAACGTAGAGAAAGAGATCACAGGTCAGAATCGGTAAATCAGTCGTACCATGAAGTTGCGTCCGGGTTGCTGCAGGTAACCCACGCTGTGGTTATAGACGACTGCCGTTGGGCTGCTCCAGTCGTCAATCCAGTCGCCGGCCCATGCGCCGATGCGGTAGTTGCGGTCCAGCAGGTTGTTGACCAGCAGCTGCCCCTCAAGTTGAGTGTGCCCTTTCAGATGCCAGGTGTAGGAGGCACGCAGGTTCAGCAGGAAATAAGGGTCCACGGCGTAAACCTCGCGTCCGGTGTTGTCTATGTATTGTTTGCCCACATATTTCCCAATCAGCTGTATTTTTGCGTCATCGAAAGGTGTGAATGTGGCTATGGCCGAGCCGACGACAGAAGGCGAGAGGGCCAGAGGAGTGTTTTTCGTGACGTTCAGGCTGGTCCACGAGGTGTCTGCTCCGTTCACCACCATCGTGATGCTGTCGCCATCCTCAAAGTCGGCGAAGGTGAAGTCGATGGCTTGGTTCACGCTCAGCGTCAGGTTGGCGTCCAGACGCATCCAGTCGGCGATTTTCACGCCCCCTGCCAGTTCCACGCCGAGGCGATAGCTCTTCTCCACATTCTCCATCAGGGCATAGCCGCTCGAGCTGATGTCGCCGTTGGGGGTCATCTGGTCTTTGTAGAGCATGGCGTAGCCGCCTATGGAGAGGTTCCAGCGGTTTTTCTGTATTTGGTAGCCCAGCTCGATGTCGAGCATGTGCTCTGCCTTGATGGTGTCGCCGTTGCCTATGGCATCCTTGATGTCGGAGCGGCGTGGCTCGCGGTTCGAGATTCCGGCCACCAAGTAGTAGCGTTGGTTGTCGTCCATGCGGTAGTTCAGGCCTATCTTAGGGTTGAAGAACAGGTAGGTCTCGTCGAAATCCATATCAAAGAGGTCGTCGGCGAAGCCGTACACTTTATAGTTTACGTAGCGCAGCTGAAGGTCGGCGTAGGCGTTCAGTGCGTCGCTGAAATCGTAGGTCCCTTTAGCGTAGATGGTGTTGTCGTATTTTTCGCCGAAGTTGCGGTACCATTCTGTCGGTGCCAGAGCCGTGTCGCGGCACCAGAGTAGGGAGCCGAAGTGCTTGCCGTCGTAGTAGAGGAAGTTGTCGCCCAGCGAGAGGGTGGAGCGTTCGCCAGTGCGGCGCACGTTCACGTTGGCCATATAGGCGTTGTTGTCCATGTTCTTGCGCGTGATGAAGTCGCTCCTGCCTGGCAAGCTGAAGCCGTATTTCGAGAATTTCTTGTCCTCTTTATACTGCTCATAGTATCCGTCGCCGTGGGTGAAGTCCAGTGCTCCGTTCATGCTCCAGGTGTCGTTGAACATGTGCGACACATAGAGTTGATAGTGTTGTTGGAAATAGTTGTCGGTCTCGTTGTCGTAGTAGTATGTTTTGCCGTCGAAGTGGTACATTCCGGCATCGTTGTAGGTGGGGTCGGCATTGAGGGCGGCTGCCGAGGCTCCGTTCCAGGTGATGCCCGTATGTTGTTCGCCCACGATGGCGAGGAGTTTCACTATGGTGTTGTCGCCATACCACGACAGGTTGCCGAAGAAGGAGCGTTGCTCCGTTTGGCCGCCTCGCAGGTAGCCGTCGCTGTTCAGTCCGCTGGCGGCCACGTCGAGCGAGAGGCCTCGCTTACCGATACCCGTACCGGCGGTGATGCTGTATTGGCGTGTGGCCCAGCTGCCTATGCCAAAGTCTACTTCGCCGTAAGGGCGGCTGTTGGCGTTGAGGGTCTGCATGTTGATGGCGGCTCCAAAAGCGGGGCTGCCTCCCGTCGAGGCCCCCACGCCACGTTGTATCTGAAGGCTTTGTGCCATACCGCCAAGGTTGGGGATATTGTACCAGAACACCTCCTGGCTTTCTGCATCGTTCAGCGTCATGCCGTTGATGTTCACGTTGATGCGGCTGCCGTCCACACCGCGGATGCGAAGCGATGTGGCCCCTACCGCACCGTTCTCGCCGCTTGCCACCACCGAGGGTTGTGTCTCGAGCATGAAAGGCAGAGCCACGCTGCCGCGTGCCTCGCTGAGTTCGCTTTTGTTCACCGTGTTGGTGGTTAGCGGGGCTTTGTTGTCGACGCGCGAGTCGGAAATCACTATTTTCCGCAGGCGTTGCATCTGCACGCTGTCGCGGTTGTCGGTTTGACCATAAAGAGAGTTAATGTTGCTGGCTGCGGTAAGCACTGCCATGGTGCAGAGCATTTTGCCCCACACTCCCGCACACCGCCACTGGCGGCGTGCTGTCGTCATAAAGTTTTTGTTCATAAATGTTTTCCTCCGCCGGTATTATCCGGATCAGGTTCTGGGGTTTGTTCTCAGCCATCGGCAGCCAAGCCCTTTTGAGGCTCTGCACCAAGTTGGGCACCCCCGGGTTTATTTAATTGTGTTCTTTGATTTGTGTCGATTGATTTGTGATTAGTGCTGGTTGGTTGATGATTAGTGGCGTGTGATACGAACGTGTTCGTATCACACGCCACAGTTCACTTACTTCTTATAAGTCACATAGAAACGGTCGGGGGTGGCGTAGCGCAGTTGCTGCACTTTGTCGCCTTTGGGTTTGCCGCAGGCATCCTTTTGGCGCACCAGTTCCACCATGGCCTTGCCGTGCACATTGATGATTTCCGACACGAAGAAACGGTCGTCGATATGTTTTTTCTTGCCGTTGCCCACCGTGTAGGTCACGTAGTTGCCAAAGGTGATAGGCGAGTTGTCTTGCGTAAAGCTGGTCCCGGAGGGTTTGCTGCGCGAGGGGGTCTCCTTCACACCGCAGAGTTCGAGCTTCGTGGTGTTGATTTGGAATTCGGCTATATGCTTTGTGGAGTGGGGCGGTACCATCACCATGCCGCGTTCCTCGAAAGCCAATGCGCGTGTTGATGTCTGGCTCGTGCCCTGGGTTGTCGACGTTGAGCGTTTGTGTTTCTTTTTGCTTTTGCCGCTTTGCGTCGAGCTTTGAAGGGTTTGCGAGTTGGTGGTGGTCCAGCGACGTGCCTGATAGTAGTCGTTGGCTTCGCCGTTCAGGATAAAGAACGACTGGTCAAGATAGATGAAAATCACGGAATCGGTGTTGTTGGTCAGCCAAAAACCGCCGTGCCCGTCCTCGGCATAGAAGTTGTAGGCCACACTACAGTCGTTGCCGTCATGCACAATCATGCCCTCTTTCTGTTGGCAGGCATCGGTGTTAACAGGCAGGGTTTGGTAGACCTGATAGTAGGTCTTCAGTTTGCACCCCGAAAGCATCAGACAGGCCAATGCCGTGGTCAGAATAATAGAAGTAGTTCTTTTCATGGTATTAATTATTATTTGCTTTATTGAGTAATTGTTATATATGGTAATGAATCAAGGGTATTGGCGCATTGGTTTAGTAATCAGTGGGTTTATTAATGATTACGCTCTAATAATGCCTAAATGCCACGGTGCAAAGATAATAAAAATTTTATTAAATAGAATAAAAAAGAAAAAAAGTGCAAAAAAAAGGTGCTGGCGTAGATGGTGGCATCAGTTAAGTCTTTGGAAATATTTCCACCAGAGTTCGGGTATTTCGTTCATTTGAGCCTGCTGGTAGTCGTCGTAGGTGCATGGGATAAGCAGGTGGCGTTGGTAGCGGTCGCGCAGCTCGCCGTCGTAGGGCACCTCCATCCACCAGCGTTCGCTCTTCATGCTCTTGTAGAACGATATTTCATATTCTCCATTGAGGGTTACCATGAAGTGCTTGTAGTTCTGCTTGTCGCGGTGTGGGAAGTCGGCGGTGCGGCAGTAGAAGCCGTCGATGAAGTACCAGATGGCGTGGGCCAGCAGGTGTGCCGTTTGTCCGTTGCGGTCCATCAAGGGGCTGTAGTTGTAGAAGCCTATAGAGGTCAGCTTGTCGCTCATGCCGGCGAAGCGTGTCAGGCGGCATAGCTCTTCGCCATAAAGGCCGTGAGGCGAGCCCTGGCGTTGCCCCGGGGCGTCGCTCAGGCGCACGCTGCTCAGGTCTATCGACACCAGGTCGGCATTCCGCACCAGTGTCTCGGCCCTCACCATGTCGGCCTGGATGGCCCCTAAGCGGTAGGCGTCGAAATTCAGCTCGTCCATGAGCTTTACCATCTGCAGTCCGTTGAAATAGGTTTGGAAGGCCAGGTTAGAGAAGTTGAAGAGGAAATTGGGCTGCTGCGCCACGATGTGGCTCAGCCAGTTGCTATCGTTCAGGGGCTCCTGGTCGTTGCCGATGTCGAAGCGCGAGTCGATGCTGCTGATGTTTATCACGCGTCCCAGTATTTCGTAGGCTTTGTAGCTGCTGAAAGTGTAGCGTTGCGCACCACCCATTGCGATAACGGTGATGTTCTTTTCCAACAGTTTGTACATTATTTCTGTCACGGCATACTGGGTGTCCTCTTCCGTCTTGCCGGGCATGATGTTGCCGAGGTCCACCAAGCTCATGCTTTCGTTGGGCAGCATGAGGGGGTAGAGGAAACGGCGTATCTCGTTGGGGGCTGACAGACCTCCCTCGTGGTCGCTGTTGTGGGGCAGTCCCACGAGGGCCAGCTGAGCACTTTCCAGTTCCGGAAAAGCCCCCTCGGTGCTGTATATTGATGCCGTTGAACCGATATTTGTCCAAAAATTGCTCTTGGTGAAAGCTATCTCTTCTAAGTTAACAGGCTGAAAATAGGCACTTAATTCCATAGATGTGTTTTTTGTTTCGAGGTGTAAAAATAGGAAAAATAGTTGAAATAGCATGAGGCGATGCTTTCAGCTTTGCCAGTGCGACGACGAAATGGGTTTTTGGGGTTGTTGTCGCCATGGTCGGGATTCCATCCCGACCTCCTACAAAAAAAAGTGGAGCCCCGGAGGACTCCACTTTTTTGAATTAGCGTGGTCGCGGGCGGGGAAGCCCACGTACCACACGCTATCGCGTTCACTTCACGATGAGTTTCTTCACCATGTTGACGCCTTCGCCGCTGACGCGGACGAAGTAGGCTCCCCGGGCGTAGCCGCTCAGGTCGAGGGTCAGACGGTCAGTGCTCGATGTGGAGTACTGTCCGACGGTGCGGCCGTTCATGTCGACCACCGTGACGGTGACCTCGCCGCTGACGCCGTTAAGCATGATGGTGGCACTCTCGCGAG